>CAYWOW010000015.1:43183-45942 GCA_964459005.1 uncultured Acetobacteraceae bacterium | reverse complement strand
CCATTGGCGATCGCCGAGACCATGACCTTGGGAAAGCCGAAGGGGAGCCCCTGCATGGCCGAGGTCACCATCACGGTGCCTTGGCCGCCGCCGATCCCCAGGATGCCGTGCGCCTTGCCGGCGGCGACGAGATCGCGGGTGATCCTGGCCAACCCCCTGCCCATCGTCAGGATGCCGTCGTTCTTCGAGCCCCGCGCGACCGCGGTGAGGTCGGTGCCGGCTGCCCGGGCCACCGCATGGCGATCGATATCGGGCTCGATCTCGGCCTCGCCGATCATGCCGATGTCGATCACCAGGGAGCGATGCCCCCTGGCGGCGATGAGGTCGCGGCAAAAGCCGGTCTCTTTCCCCTTCGTGTCAAGGGTGGCGGGAAGGAGAAAGGTCAGCGCGGAGGTCATTCAAGACCGTCCTTCGCTCATCAGCTCGAGCAGGGCGATCTTAGCACATTCCTCGACGAGTTCGGCCTGCATTTCGGCATCCCCGATATCCCCGGACATGCTGAAGATGCCGTGCCGCCTCTGGATGAAGGCTTTGACCCCCGGATTGGCAGTGAGAAAACCGGCCAGCTCGTCGACCATCTTTTCGTCGGCATGGCCGTTGGACACCATGACGGGAATGCCGCCCATCTTCATCTCCATGTGCATGCTGACCAGCGGAACCCGCTCGAAACGGGCCGCGCAGGCGATGGACCAGGGCGAATGGCTGTGGAACACGGCGTGGGCTTGCGGGCACATTCGGTAGATCAGGGCGTGCGTGCGAAATTCGCGCGACGGCTCGGAGGAGCCGGCCAGCACCGAGCCCGTGAAATCGATGTGAACGATGTTTTCTTCTCCGAGGTCGGCGAACGATCCGCCCCTGGCCTTGATGAGCATGGTTTCCGTGCCGCGGACGCGGACGCTGAGATTGCCGCCGTTGCCGGTTTGGATCCCGTTGTTGCAGGCCCGCTCCGCATAGCGCTGCATCGAGCCGATCATCGCGCTGAGTTGCTTATCCATTGCCTGGCCCCTGTCTGCGTCTGAAAAATCAGGGATACATGTCTTCGCCCAGGGTGGGCGAGACGTGGCCGATCTGCTCGGGATCATGGGTCATGAGAATGTGGTCGGCGCGGTGGAGAACGTCGACGATCGAGTTCCACAGCTCGATGCAGTTGCAGAAGCGGCCCGGCATGGTGATCGGCCAGCCGCGGTTCATGTCCGGCGAGAAGCTTTCGCGCAGCAGGGCCAGGTCGCCAATCAGGAAATATTCGCCGGCCGTCGTATTGACCGAGATGGCCATGTGTCCGGGCGAGTGGCCCGGCGTCGGGATCATGCGGATCCCTTCGAGGATCTCCTCCTCGCCGTTCACCAGGCCAAAATTGCGCGAGCGGAACGCGGGGTTCAGCCCGGTCTGCGGCGTTTCGTAGGAATTCCAGTACATGCCGATGGGATCCATGGCGAACCGGTATTCCGTTTCGCTGACGAACAGGCGGGCCCGGGGAAACTTCTCGAGGTTATGGCAGTGGTCCCAGTGCAGATGGGTGAACAGGATCATGTCGATCTCGTCGCAGCCCACGCCCACCCGGGCCAGCTGCTCGTGAATGGCCTGGCCCGGCTCCTGCAGCCCGTCATGGTGGTACTTCACCGAATGCTCGGTGTCGCTCATCCCCGTATCGACGAGGATCTTGCGTCCCTGGCCCTCGATCAGCCAGCAAAAAACCGGGTGCTTGATGATGGTGCCGTAGCCCTCGCGAAAGGTGGCGTATTCGGCCTTGTCGAGGAACTGCCAGCCGGTCTGGATCTGTCTGATCGTATAGGTAGCAAGCATTTCTCTTCCTTCCGGGTGTCTTCACGCGAGTTCGGACGCGGTGATGTTGTCGGTGATGATGGTAGATGCCAGGCCGCCCCTGAGCAGGCCGCGGATGCATTCCGCCTTGCCCCAGCCGCCAGCCAGAAAGATGCGTTCGGGGATCTGGCGGAATTCGTCGAAGCCGATGGCGATCACCCGCTCCTTGAACTCGGAATCGATTTCCTGTCCGTCCTTGTCGAAGAACCGCCCGAGGACGGATCCCACGGCACCTTTCGCCTTCAGGCTGGCCAGGTCGTCTTCGTCGATGAAGCCCGCCCGGAACAGCATCGAGCTCTTGTCGAGCATGGCGATGCCGCAAATGGCGATTTCGCTCGTCTTGCTCATTTCCAGGGTCGTTCGGATCGACTTGTCCAGTTTGAGGGATCGGCCGATCTCGACGCTGCTCACGATGATCGGCGAGGGCATCTGGTAGCAGTGGGTCAGAAGCTTCCTGGCGAACATGGCCAGCGTGTTGGTCGGCATGCCCGCATCGATCAGGCCGGGTCCCCCCGTCAGCTCGACGATTCTTCTGACCTTCAGGCCACTCTCCGAGATGCTCTCGATCATGTGGGCGATGGTTCGCCCCCAGGTGATGCCGATGGTGAAGTCCTGCCTGGCGCTGGTCAGCAGTTCGGCGCCTTTCTGCCCGACCATCTTGCGGACCAGGTCTTCTTCCATGGTGATCGTCACGGGGACGATGATGACCCGGCCGACCCCGCACTTTTCCTGTAATTCGCAGGCCAGGCTCTCATAGACGAGCTTGTCGTCGTTGATTTCGATTTTGACGATGCCCTTCTCTTCGGCCTCCTTCAGATAGCGCGATACCCGGAAACGGGAGATGCCAAGTTTGTGCCCGATCGTCTGCATGCTCGTCTTGTCGTTGTAGAACAGGTAGACGCAGCGGAGCAGCAGGGACTCCTTGTCAAGTTCCGTCA
>CAYWOW010000015.1:0-43083 GCA_964459005.1 uncultured Acetobacteraceae bacterium | reverse complement strand
TTGTAGAACAGGTAGACGCAGCGGAGCAGCAGGGACTCCTTGTCAAGTTCCGTCAGGGTATTGGATGCCAGCTTTTTCATCGGCCACGCTGTCCGAAGCACAATCCGGCAGACCCCCGAAAGGGCGAACCGGACGGCGCTCTTGGTGGTGTCGCGACTCCGGCGACGACTGCGCTCGTCAGAACTCTCATTTCTTTCGGCCGTCTTCCTGTGGCTTCCAGGTTGCCGCCGCGGTCCGCTTCTTCTCGAGGACCGGCATGAAGTCGTAGGTCGGGTAGAACTCGGTCTTGAAGGCACCCCACGCCTTCGATTCGATCATGACGTTGACTTCGCGGACCTTCTCGGGCGGCATTTCGAGGGTCAGCACCTGGCCGATTCCCATCAGAACCTGCCAGGAGACGATCGCGACACCAGCCGGCGGAAAGCTCGACCAGAACCCCTGGGCAAACAGGATGTCATCGATCTGGGTCAGATTCTTCGACTGGTCGTGGCGGAGGAAAATGGTGATGCGCACAGTATCGGTCATGGTTTGTCCTTCAGTCTTGCCGAGATGACGACAGGCCCGCCCCCGGCGCCGTCCTCATGGCTCGACGACCACCTTGATGGCGCCGTTCCTGCGGGTCAAAAACGTCTCCAGCGCCTCGTCATACTTCTCGAGCGGGAAGGCATGGGTGACAACCTTGTCGCCCGCGATGAGCCCCGCCTCGAACATCTTGAGGGCGCGGTCCGACACATTGGGGTTGGCCCGCGAACCAGTGATCGTGATCTCGTTCATGACGATCTGGGTAATCGGCGGCAACACGACCTTGGAATCCTCGTAGAAGCCGATCAGGTTGATTTTTCCGCCCTTGCGCACCGAGGCGAGACACTCATCGAGGGCCACCGTCGCCCCGGAGCATTCCTGGATCTCGTCGACCCCGACGCCGCCGGTGATCTCGCGGATGGCCTGGACGGGATTGCACTTTTCGTAATCGATCAAATGGGAGGCCCCCAGCTCGCCGGCGACCTGGAGACGATGCCGGCGCCCCACCACGATGACCGTGCCGGCACCCATCGCCTTCACCATCTGCAGCGAAATCAGGCCGATCGGCCCCGGCCCCCAGATCGCCACGGTGCCGCCGGGCGTCACCCCGATCATGTCGATGCCGTGCAGGGCAACGCCGGCCGTGTCGAGCAGCGCGGCATGGCGGTAGCTGAGGCTGTCGGGAATCCTGCGCAGCGCCTTGGTGGAATAGGCGTTGTACTCGCAATTGGCACCAGGATTGGTGAAGCCGTAATGGCGATGGCCGGTCGAGGCGTCGCCGTAATTGAGACAAAGAGTGTAGTTACCCTTCATGCAGTTGGCGCAGGAACCGCAGCCCCGGTGCGCCTCGCCGGCGACGCGGTCACCGACCTTGAATCCCTTGACCCCCGGCCCGAGTTTGACGACCTCGCCCGACCATTCATGGCCAAGAGTGAACGGGAACGACGGCGGCCAGCCCTTCTTCTGATGGCTACCATTAATGATCTCGGGATCGGTGCCGCAGATGGCGATGGCATGAATGCGGCACAGCACTTCGCCTTCACAAGGCTCGGGAACGGGCACCTCACGGATTTCGTTTTTATTATAAGCAACCAGCTGACAGGCTTTCATCGTCTTAGAGATCATCGGTAGCGCCTTGCGTTGTTCTCACGGACATATCCGCGCATCTCGTCGGTTTCATTAAATGTTATCACCGCGGGCCTCGGGCGTCAACGAAAATTTACGCCATAAATAGAAAATGCACATATGTGCACGAACCCCTGGGGTCACCGCCGGCCGGCACGCCGGCTGGGTTGCGGCGGTTGCCGGGCGGAGTCAGGCAAGGGCAGGGCGAGGTGGGCGCCGCCATTGTCCCGCCAACCGATGTTCCTTCGGTGGACGGGCCGCCGGTGAGCGGTCACCGGCGGCCGCGGTGCCAATGGGGGCACACGCATTGCGGCTGAGCCGTGGCGCTGTCGCGAGCGGTACGGCGGTTTTCCCAGGACAATAACGCACATATAAGCAACCGAAAAACTGGAGTGCGCCCCTGAGGGTGGACAGAACAGGTGATTTGAATTGACCCCTGGTGCTGGGCTTTCGGAGGATGGAAGCCATGACGAAGCACCGATCGCACAGCGCCGCCTTCAAACGGCAGGTTGCTGAGGAGTTCCTCGCGGGAGAGACGCTGCACGGGCTGTCGCAGCGACACGACGTCTCGCGGCAACTGATCCGGATTTGGGTCAGCAAGTTGGAGGCGGCTGCGCTGGATGACGACGTTCAGGCGGCAGTTGGAACAGACGCGTGACCTGATCCGCGCTCTGGCCGGTAATCTGCCCAACCAGGATGTCGCGGAAACGTTCACGCTGTCATCGCTGCATCTGCCGGAAAATCTGCCGCTCAGCCTGCCGTCGAAGATCGTCGAGCAACGCCCGGATGTCCGCGCCGCCGAGCAACAGATGCGGTCGGCAAACGCCGATGTCGGCGTCGCCATCGCCGCGTTGCTGCCGCAAATTGCCCTGACCCCCTCGCTTGGCACGGCGGCGGACACCATGAATGATCTGTTCGGGCCGGGGACCGTCTTCTGGTCGCTGGTTGGAAGCGCGACCCAGACGGTCTTTGACGGCGGCACGCTGCTGCACAGGAAGCGCGCATCGGACGAGGCCCTGATCCAGTCCGCGGCCCAGTATCGCAGCACCGTCATCACGGCGTTTCAGAATGTCGCGGACACACTGCACGCGTTGTTGTCCGATGCCGACGCCTTGAAGGCGGCGGTGGCAGCGGAGCACGCCGCGCAGGTGACGCTCGACCTCACGCGGCGACAGTCGCAGGTCGGCTACGTCAATTACCTGACTTTGTTGAGTGCCGAATAGGCCTATGAGACCGCCGTCATCACGCGCGTGCAGGCGCACGCCAGCCGGTTTGCCGACACGGCCGCGCTGTTTCAGGCGTTGGGTGGCGGCTGGTGGCACCGCACGGAGCAGCAAACGGCGTCCCGTTAGCAGATGCGCTTCCGATTAAAGGCACTTGTTCAGCGGCGATCCGGGTGGTTGGAAGCGACAAGCGGGATGGATGACGCGGAGTTCGGCCGCAGGTCGGACGTAGCCCGGCCGTAGGCCGAGCCCGGCGTCGGTCACGAAATCCCCGCCGCCGCCCCCGCCCGGGGCCGCGGGTGCTGCCCCCGGCGTTCGTACCCCGCCCCCACCACGGCCAGGGCGGACACGAGCGGCAGCGCGGCCAGGGCGAGAAGTGCGATGTTATCGCTGCCCGTAGCGTCCTTCACCATCCCGAACATGGTCGGCCCGAACCAGCCACCCAGGCCGGCGAGCGCATTGATCATGGCAATGCCGCCCGCCGCGGCGGCGCCGGTCAGCATGGTGCCAGGGATCGCCCAGAAGCATGGCGAGGTTGAAACCAGCCCGATCGCGGCAACGATCAACGCCCCCATCGTCACCACCGGATGGCTGGTGCCGATGAGGATGCAGGCCGCGAGTCCCGCCGCGCAGACCACGAACGCCGAGGCCACGTGCCAAGTGCGTTCGCCCGTCCGGTCGGAATGCCAACTCCAGAGGAGCATCGCGAACAGGGCGAACACGAAGGGCAGCCCGCTGACCACGCCGATCATGCCCTGGGACACGCCCAACCCCTTGACGATCAGCGGCAGGAAGAACGCCAACCCATAGTTCGAGGCAGACATACCGAACCAGGTCAGCGAAAGCAGCCACACCCGCGGATTGTAGAACACCTCGCCGAGCGAATACTTGTGGATGGCCTCGCGCTCTGCCAGTTCCGAGGCCATGCGCTCCGCCAGCCAGGCGCGTTGATCCGGCCGCAGCCACGCCGCCTCGGCCGGCCGGTCCGTCAGCAACTGCCAGATCGCCACCGACAGGGCGATGGGCGGCAGTGCTTCCACGATGAACAACCACTGCCAGCCGTGCAGCCCGAGCCATCCGTTGAGTTGCAGCAGCAGTCCGCCGATCGGCGGCCCGATGAACAGCGAGATGGTGCCGGCCGAATAGAAGATCGCCTGCATCCGGGCGCGGTAGCAGGTGGGGAACCACCAGGTCAGGTAGAGCACGATGCCGGGGAAGAAACCGGCCTCGGCCAGCCCGAGCAGGAAGCGGATGATGTAGTAGCTCCAGCCGTTCCAGACGAAGCCGGTCAATCCCGCCGCGATCCCCCAGGTGAGCATGATGCGGGCGATCCAGCGCCGCGCGCCGACCTTGTTGAGGATCAGGTTGGACGGCACCTCGAACAGGAAATAGCCAAGAAAAAAGAGGCCCGACCCGAAGCCGAATATCGTGTTCGAGAACTTCAGGTCCGGGATCATGGTCGGCCCGGCCATGCCGACATTCGTCCGGTCGAGCCAGGAACAGAACATGCCCAGCATGAGCAGCGGCAGTAGCCTCCAGGCGACGCGGCGTATCGTCTCGTGTTCGAGCCGGGTTATTTCGCGCACGGTTGGCGCAACTGCGTCCATGGGTGATTCCCCTTCGATCCGCGGGATGTCGCCTTTCCGTTCAGCCCGGTCTGACCAGGACCGCTTCGATGCGCGCGTTCATGCCATTGATGTCGGGCAGCCGTTCGCCAGCGTTAATGCGCGCCAGCGCCTTCCTCTCGGCCTGGGTCAGCAGCGCCGGCAGGGCGGGCGCGACCGGTGCGAGTAGCGGCTGGATGTCGACCATCAGGGCTGTCCCTGCTTGTGGGCGTCGCATGCTTCCCGGAAAGCGGCGACGAAGTCCGCGCCGATGTTCACGATATGCTCGGCGATCCGCCGCCCCGCATCGGGCGAGCAGAGTGTGGGGTCGCCGGAGACGATGCCGTTGTCGGTGAGGTCGGTGACATTGAGCGGCATGGCGATCTCGATACCCTTGAAGCGGATGGCGCCGAAACCGGCCGTCTCGAAGCCCATGAAGGACTTGCCGTAACCGGGAGCCTCCGCCAGATCGGGGCGGGTTGCGGCCGGAAACAGATGGGCATAGACGGAACCCACCGGTTCCGCGCCGTGCCCGAACCCCTTGCCGGCGGGCACCCCGTACGCCTCGGTCCAGACCTGCGGCGTATGCAGCCGCCACAGATTGAGCGACGGCACGACCACGCTGGTGTCGCGGCGGATGCCGCGTGTCACCTGGTCGATCAGCGGCGCGTTGCCGCTGTGGCCGTTGAGGATGATGAGCCGGGTCAGCCCGTGATCGAGGAAGTTGTCGGCGAAATCGCGCAGCACCCGGGTGAACGTCTCGGCGCGCAACTGGATGCCGCCGGGGATCGCCCGGAAATATTCGGCATAGCCGAACGGCAGGGTGGCCGCGGCGATGGCGCCCGCGCGCTCGGCGATGCGGCCGGCGAGCGCCTCGGTCAGCATGAAGTCGCCCATCGGCGCCATCGGCCCGTGCTCCTCCTGCGAGCCGAGCGGCAGCAGAATCACCGGATTGTCGGCAATGCGCGCCTGGAATTCGCGAAAGGTCATGTCCTTGAGGAGGTGTTTTTTCATGCGACGGACTCCTGAGCGCGGTGGATCTGGCGAAAGGCACGCACGTCCGCCAGCGAGCTGTCGCGCAGGCGGTTTACATCGCTGCCCGCATTCACGAAGCTGTAGCCGCGGGCAAACATGTCCGGTGCCGAGTAGCCGGGATGCAGCACCGTACCGGTCGGTATGCCGCCGCCAAGGATACGGCCCTCGGCGCGTGCGATCAACGCGGCGGCCTCGGGATGCCTCGGACGGCGGCCCGCACCTCTTCGGCGGTCTTGCGCCAATCGGAAGTTGGGGCTCGCCGATAAGCCGAACTCATGGGCGGAACCCGAATTCCGACTGTTCTGCCGGACCGGCGTTGCGCATACTTCGTTGCCTGGGTCTCACAGGAGGGGGCGGGGATGGCCTGCCAGGGCGCCCTTTTGCGCCGTGCGCGGGTTGGCGTCGGCGCTCGTTCTGGTCACTCCTGCGGTCGCCGGGAGCGCCGACGACACGTTTGTCTCGTATGACACCGGCACGTTCCAATAAAAAGCAAACCAAATGAGAAATCCCACAATGTCTGGACAAGTAGATTCCCTCGCTCTCGTTGCCGGCCAGAAAGAATTACAAGACATGCGGCGGCGAGCCATCCTGTCATGCGTAATCGGCAATTTCATGGAGCTGTATGATTTCACGCTCTACGGCTTCTTCGCCATCTTCATCGGCCACACCTTCTTCCCGTCGACCAACCCGGTCGTGTCCCTGTTGAGCAGCCTGGCCACCTTCGGCGTCGGCTTCATCATGCGCCCGATCGGCGGACTGGTCATGGGCGCCTACGCCGACCGGATCGGGCGCAAGGGAGCGCTGATCATCACCATGGCGATGATGGCGATTGCCACGGGGATGCCCGGCATCACGCCGGGATATGCGACGATCGGCATCTGGGCGCCCGTCATCCTGGTGCTGTGCCGGCTGGCGCAGGGGTTCTCGACCGGCGGCGAGTGGGGCGGCGCGGTCATCTTCCTGGCCGAGTACGCGCCGCCGGGACGGCGCGGCTTCTACGCGAGCTGGATGCAGGTCGGGGTCGCGGTCGGCTCGCTCGCCGGCTCCGGCAGCGCCTGGATCCTGACGGCCACGCTGGACCCGGCGAGCCTCAACACCTGGGGCTGGCGGATTCCCTTCCTGGTCGGCTTCCTGTTGCTGCCGATCGGCTACTACCTGCGCACCCGCGTCGCCGAGACGCCGGCCTTCGAGCGCCTGGTGGAAACCAGGAAGGTGGCCAGGGCGCCGATACGCGACGCCTTCTCGTCGCAGAAGCGGATGATGGGGCTGGTCTGCGGCACCTCCGTTATCTGGAACTCCGGCGGTTACGTGCTGCTGGTCTACCTGCCGGTGTTTGCCAACCAGGTGTTGAAGGTGGATTTGAGCTTGGCGCTGGCGGCCGCCGCCATCGGCTCGGTGGTGCGGGCTATCCTGACGCCGCCGATCGGCGTGCTGGGCGACCGGATCGGCCGCAAGGCAGTCATCCAAACGATGAATATCGGCTTCCTGGTGCTGGTCTATCCGATGTTCCTGTGGATGAAGACCGACCCCGGCTTCACCTCGGTGTTGTGCACCTCGGTCGTCGCCGGCGTGCTGATGGCGATGGTCGCCGGGGCGGGGCCGGTGATGCTGACCGAGCAGTTCCCGACCCGGCTGCGCTCGACGCCGGTCGGCATCGGCTACAACATCTCGGCGGCCATCTTCGGCGGCTTCGCGCCGTTCATCTGCACCTGGCTCGTGCGCCAGACCGGCGACGCGATCGCGCCGACCTATTTCCTGCTGGGCTGCGCGCTGGTGAGCCTGCTGACCGTGACGCGGTTGCGCGACCGCACCAAGGTGCCGCTGGATGAACTTTGAGGAGGAACCAGCCACATGGGCACTGTCGCCGTGGCCGGCTTCATGCACGAGACCAACACGTTCTCCCCCGTTGCGGCGGACCTGGCCGCCTTCAGCCGTCCCGCCACCCTGCCCGGCCTGACGCTCGGCGCGGCCATGCCCACCGTCTTCGCCGGGCTGAACGTGCCCGTCTCCGGCGCCATGCACGCCTTGCGCGCAGGGGGCCACACGGTGCTGCCGATCGTCTGGGCCAGCGCGGTACCCTGCGGACGCGTGACACGGGAAGCGTTCGAGACCATCGCCGGGCGCATCGTCGACGGCATCGCCGCGGCGCACCCTCTGGATGGCGTTTATCTCGATCTGCACGGCGCCATGGTGGCCGAGCATTTCGAGGACCCCGAGGCTGAACTGCTGCGCCGTCTGCGCGCGGTGGTCGGCCCGGACACACCCATTGCCGCCTCCTTCGACCTGCACGCCAACCTGTCGCCGGCCCGCCTGGCACTGCTCGATGCGGCGACGGCGTTCCGGACCTACCCACATCTCGACATGGCGGAGACCGGCGCGCGCGCGGCGGCGTTGTTGATCCGGCGGATGGGCGGCGAGCGCTTCCGAATCGCCCATCGCTGCGTGCCGTACCTGATTCCGCTGCATGCCCAGTCCACGCGGCAGGCTCCGGCGGCCCGGCTCTACGCAAGTTGCGTCGATGCCGAGGCCGTATCCGGCGTGGCCAGCGCCGACATCGCCATGGGTTTCCCTGCCGCCGATGTGCCGTTTTGCGGTCCCGCGGTGATGGTCACCGGGACGGCGCCGAACGAGGCGGCGGACACATTGGCGCAGGCATTGCTGGCTGCCGAACCTGACTTCGCCGCCGACCTGCCCGGTCCGGAGGAGGCAGTGCGCCAGGCCCTCGCCGCGCCGCGCGGTCCGGTCGTCATCGCCGATACCCAGGACAACCCAGGCGCCGGCGGCACCGGCGACACGGTCGGCCTGTTGCGCGCCCTGTTGGAGGCCGGCGCACCTGACGCAGTGCTCGCCCTGCTGCACGATCCGGCGGCGGCCCGCCTGGCACACGCGCTCGGTGCGGGCGCGACGGCCCGGTTCCGCCTCGGCGCCCATTCCGGCACCGTGGACGAGGCACCGGTGGACGCCGAGTTCACCGTTGAGCACTTGACCGGTGGCCACATTACCGCCGTCGGCCCGATGTATCGCGGCAATCGCTGGGAGATCGGCGCCACCGCTCTGCTGCGGTGCGGTGGCGTGCGTGTGCTGGTCGCCGAGCGCCGCCTGCAGGCTGCCGACACCTCGGTGCTGCGCCATGCCGGTATCGACCCGGCGGCCTGTGGCATCGTCGTGCTGAAGAGCACAGCGCATTTCCGCGCGGAATGGGAGGACATGGCAACACGGATCATCGTCTGCGCGGCACCGGGTCTGCACCTAGCCGATCTGCGCGCCTACCCCTACCGACGGCTACCGCTGGAACTGCGCCGCACGCCGCAAATGCGGACATAGAAGAATTCACGGATACATTCCGGCCGTGAGAGCCTGAACGGCTCCGCCAAGGCGGTTCAACTTTATTCACGGGGTTGGCGCAATCCAATTGCGGTTGCGTGCCGACCGTATCGTGAATCAGAGCTCCCATTCGATACGTTGCGTCATCGCGGATGGCTGTCCTCCGGACGACATGATGTCGGACAATATTCGGCGTCAATCGAGCAGCCACCAGGAGAAGGGCGATGAAGCAGTATGTCGGGTTGGAGCTGTCGCAGAAAGAGACCGTGGTGTGCGTGGTGGATCAGAACGGAAGGGCGCTGTTTGAAGGCCGGGTGACATCTGATCCGCGTGGGGGTGGTATCGTAGGGTCCGAGTCAACAGCGACGACAGCCCGGCGACCCGGCGCCTGCTCGTTGCCCGCCGTGGCTGCCGACGCCGTAACCGGCGGGCCGGGCGGCTTGACGCACCGATCCCCGACGCGTACCGTTCCTGGTGTGGTGCGCGGCTCGCGACAACAATGGGATGTCATGTCATGCAACGAGCGTTACTCGTTTCGTTGGGTCTGGTGGCCGGCTTGACTTTGGGTGTTGCGCCGGCAATTGCCGCGCCATTTTCCTGTCCGCGCAAGGGCGGGGATTTTGTCTTCGGGCAGGAAGCCAACGTCAACAGCCTCGACATGATGACGTCGAGTTCCATCTCGACGCGCAACGCCGCGCTGAACATCTTCGAAACACTGGTCGCCCGGGACGAGAACAACAACGTCATTCTCGATCTGGCCGACAGCGTGGCGGAAGCGCCGGACCATCTGTCCTATACGTTCAAATTGCGGCCGGGAGCGACATTCCACAACGGCAAGCCATTGACGTCGGCCGACGTGGCGGCGAGCTACGACCGCTACAACAGGATCGGCCTGAACCGTGGCATGTTCGCCAAGGTCGCGGGGTGGGACACTCCGGACGCCACGACGTTCGTGATCCGCATGAAGGAGGTGCAGCCGATCTTCCTTGAGTTGCTGAGCAGTTTCCTGGCACCGCCGGTGATCGTGCCCGCCGAGTTCAAGGATGACCCGCCGCAGCAGTTGCACCCGGTCGGCACTGGGCCATGGAAGCTGGCGGATTTCATCCCGGGTAGCTACGTCAAGTTGGCGCGCTACGACGGTTACGTGCCGAATGCGCGTTTCGAGCAGCGCACCGGCTTCGGCGGCTACAAGCAGGCGTGCTTCGACACCGTCACCTTGCGCATCGTGCCGGAGCCCGGCGCCCGTGTCGCGGGCTTGCGCACCGGCGAGCTGCAGGGCGTGGAGGACATTCCCACCAAGTCGGTCGCCGAACTGAAGGGCGACAAGAACATCACCCTCACGCCGATGTACAACTGGTGGATCCAGATGGCGGTGCCGAACACGTCGGCGGTGCCCACGGACAATCTCGCCTTCCGCAAGGCCGTGCAGGCCGCGCTGGACATGGACGAGATCATGGATGCCGCCACCGACGGCAACTACCGGCTGAACGTCGGCCTGCAGTATCCGAACCAGCCCGCGTACACCGACGTGGGCAAGGAGACCTACAACCAGCACGACGCCGCACTGGCGAAGAAGTACCTGGCGGAGGCCGGCTACAAGGGCGAGCCGGTGCTGCTGCTGACCAACAAGGACTACGCGTCGATGTACAACGCGGCCCTGGTGATGGCCGAGCAGCTCAAGGCGGTCGGCGTGAATGCCCAGATGAAGGTGACGGACTGGCCGACCAGCACGCAGACCGCCAAGACGAACGCCGGCTGGAACTACGCCTTCACGGGCTGGGGGTCGGAGACCGCGGTCGGCGCGCTCGGCATCATGCAGGACCTGATTCCCCCGAGCATGCAGTTCATGCCGAAGGACCCGAACGGGGACCCGGACCTGAACGCGGCCTATCTCGACATGACGCAGAAGCTCGACCCCAAGGACCGCCAGGCCGCCTGGGTGCAGGCGCAGAAGATCGCGCTGGAGCGCGCCTATGTGCTGCCCTTCGGCTCGCTGACAAAGATGCAGGGGGTGCGCGCGAACGTGCAGGGCTTCACGCCGTTCCGCATTCCCCGCATGTCGAACGTCTGGTTCACGAACTGACCGCGCGCCATGGCCGGGATCGCGCTCAGGCGGTTGCTCGGCGCCGTCCCGGTCCTGCTGATCGTCAGCCTCATCACCTTCGGGATGATGCGGGCGATTCCCGGCGACCCGTCCGCGATCATCGGCGGCATCAGCGCGACGCAGGAGCAACTGGCGCAGATCCGGCATGAGCTGGGGCTGGACCAGCCCGCCTATATCCAACTGCTGACGTGGTATACCGGGCTGGCGCACGGCGATTTCGGGCGATCGTTGCTGATGGGCCAACCCGTGCTGCAGGTGACCATGCAGCGCCTGCCCGTGACGCTGGCGCTGTCGGCCTACGCGCTGGTGCTGACGCTCGTCCTCGGCCTGCTCGGCGGCATCTTCGCGGCCTTGCGGCAGAATACCTGGGTCGATCAGGCCGCCATGATGTTCTCCATGATCGGCATCTCGGTGCCCAATTTCTTCCTCGGCCTGCTGATGATCTTCCTGTTCGGCGTCTATCTGGGCTGGCTGCCGACCGGCGGCTACATCCCGCTGTGGCAGGACCCGGTGGGCTGGCTGCGCACCTCCACCATGCCGGCGATCTCGCTGGCGCTGCTGCAGGTCGGGCTGTTGGCGCGCATCACCCGTTCGACGATGCTGGAAGTACTGCGCCAGGACTACATCCGCACGGCGCGGGCGAAAGGCCTGCCGCGCCGGCTGGTGGTGGGCAAGCACGCGCTGGCCAATGCGCTGATCCCGATCACCACCGTCGTCGGCATCGTCATCAGCCTGCTGATATCCGGCTCGGTGGTGACCGAGACGCTGTTCTCCCTGCCCGGCATCGGCCAGTTGCTGACCCAGGCCGTGCTGAACCGCGACTATCCGATGGTGCAGGGCGGCCTGTTGTTGGTCACCGCCTTCCTGGTGTTCGTCAACATCGTGGTCGATGTCTGCTACGCGCTGCTCGATCCCAGGGTGCGCTATGAATCTCCCTGAGGACGATGACGCCCCGGTCAGGCGGCGCCATCCGTTCTGGCTGGCCTGGGGCCGGTTGCTGCGGCACCGGCTGTTCGTCTCGGGGCTGGTGTTGTTCGGCATCATCCTGATCGCCGCGGTGTTCGCGCCATACCTGGCGCCGACCGATCCGGACAAGCTGGCGATGCGGTTCAAGTTCCTGCCGCCCGGCGCCGATCATCCGTTCGGCACCGACAATTTCGGCCGCAGCCTGTGGTCGCGGGTGATCTGGGGGGCGCGGCTGTCGGTGCTGATGGGCTCGGCGGTGGTGGTGCTGAACGCGATTTTCGGCACCCTGATCGGCGCCGCTGCCGGATATTTCCGCTGGCTCGACAACCCGCTGATGCGGGTGAACGACGCGCTGATGGCGTTCCCCGCCATCCTGCTGGCGATCGGCATCACCGCCGTGCTGGGGCCGTCCACCATCGACGCCGTGCTGGCGCTGGCGATCGTCTACATCCCTCGCACCGCCCGCATCGTGCGCTCGTCCGTCATCGTGCTGCGGGAGATGGAGTATGTGCAGGCCGCGGTGGCGGCCGGCGCGGGGCACTGGCGCATCCTGCGGCGCCACATCATGCCGAACGCCATGGCGCCGCTGATCGTACAGCTTTCCTTTCTGTTCGCCTACACCGTGCTGGCGGAGGCCACGCTGAGCTTCCTCGGCGTCGGCGCGGTGCCGCCGACGCCGACCTGGGGCAACATCATGGCCGAGGGCCGGCAGTACATGATCGAGGCGCCGTGGATCATCACCATCCCCGGGGTGGCGCTGATGATCACCGTGATGGGCCTCAACATGCTGGGCGACGGGCTGCGCGACGTGCTCGATCCGCGCTTGAGGATTCAGCAGTGAGCCTGCTCGAGGTGCGTGACCTGACGACCGCCTTCGCCACCCAACGCGGCGAGGTGACGGCTATCGAGGACGTCGGCTTCGACGTCGACCAGGGTGAGGTTCTCGGCATCGTCGGCGAGTCCGGCAGCGGCAAGAGCGTGACCGCGCTGACCATCATGGGCCTGCTTCCCACCCCGCCAGCGCGCGTCGTCAAGGGCGACGTGCGCTTCGACGGCCAGGTGTTGACGACAATGTCGCAGACCGGGCTGGAACGTATCCGCGGCAAGGGCATCTCCATGGTGTTCCAGGAGCCGATGACCTCGCTCAATCCGGTGTTCACCATCGGCGACCAGATCATGGAGACGCTGCGCGCCCACGAGCACATAACGGCGCGCGAGCAACGGCTGCGCGCCCTGGAGATGCTGGACCGCGTCGGCATTCCATCGGCGGCCGAGCGGCTGGGCGACTATCCGCACCAGCTTTCCGGCGGCCAGCGTCAGCGCGTGATGATCGCCATGGCGCTGGCCTGCCGGCCCCGCCTGCTGATCGCCGACGAGCCGACCACGGCGCTCGACGTCACCATCCAGGCGCAAGTGCTCGACCTGCTGCTCGACCTGCGCGACGAATTCCGCATGGCGATCATCGTCATCACCCACAACATGGGCGTGATCGCGGAAACCGCCGACCGCGTGCTGGTGATGTATGCGGGGCGCATCGTCGAGCAGGCGCCGGTGATGGGGCTGTTCGACCGGCCCTCGCATCCCTACACGCGCGGCCTGCTGAATTGCGTGCCGACGCTGGCGCAGGAGCGGGCGCGGCTGCTGGCCATCGCGGGTTCGCTGCCCGAACCGTCGCGCCGGCCGGCGGGTTGCCGGTTCGCGCCGCGCTGCCCGCATGCGGTGGATGCCTGCCACGCGGCCAATCCACCGCTCGCCGAACAAGCGGCGGGCCATGCAGTCGCGTGCATTCGCGCGGACGCGCTCGCACCGTGACGCCGCTGGTCGAAGCGGTCGGGGTGAGCAAGCATTTTGCCGTGCGCACCGGCGGATTCCTCGGCCGCGGCAGCGTGCCGCTGCGCGCCGTGGACGGCGTTTCGTTCGCCATCCTGGCCGGCGAGACGCTGGGGCTGGTGGGCGAATCCGGCTGCGGCAAGTCCACCCTCGGCCGGCTTCTCATCCGCCTGCTCGAACCCTCAAGCGGCAGCGTCATCTTTGACGGGGCCGACATCAGCGGCCTGAAGGGAAAGGCACTGCGCGAGAAGCGGCGCGCCATGCAGATCGTCTTCCAGGACCCCTACGGCGCGCTCAATCCGCGCATGTCGGTCGAGGACATCGTCATGGAGCCGCTGCTGATCCACGGCGCGCGTGCCGATGCTGACGCGCGGGCGCGGGTCGGCGAGATGCTGGCGCTGGTCGGGCTGCCCGCCCGGGCGCGCGAGTGGTTTCCGCATGAATTCTCCGGTGGCCAGCGCCAGCGCATCGGCATCGCCCGCGCGCTCGTGCTGCGGCCGCGGCTCGTTGTCTGCGACGAGCCGGTTTCCGCCCTCGACGTTTCGGTGCAGGCGCAGATCGTCAACCTGCTGCAGGATCTGCAGGGCGAGCTCGGCCTGACCTACCTGTTCATTGCCCACGACCTCGCGGTGGTGAAGCACATTTCCGACCGCGTGGCGGTGATGTACCTCGGCAAGGTGGTGGAAGTCGCGGACAAGCGCACGATCTATGCCGCCGCGCTGCATCCCTACACGCAGGCGCTGATCGCCGCGGCGCCGGTCGCGCATCCGCGCGGCCGGGTGGAGGCGCGGGCGCGCCGGGGTCGCATCGCCGGCGACATTCCGAGCGCGCTGAACCCACCGCCGGGCTGCCGTTTCAACACGCGTTGCCCCTATGTGATGGACATTTGCCGCGGTGCCGAACCGGTGCTGGCGGATGTCGCGCCGGGCCATGCGGTAGCCTGCCATCTCGTCGATTCGAACTACCGGAGGAACCCTCAGCCATGACCGAAACCCGACCCTCGCGCCTGAGCGCAGAAGTGGACTTCGAGCGCGACGGCAAACAGACCGGCTTCATCCGGCTGTTCCACTCCGTACACAACTCCGCCTACGGGTTCATCCCGATCCCGATCGTGGTGATCCGTAACGGCGAGGGGCCGACGGCGCTGCTCACCGCCGGCAATCATGGCGACGAGTACGAAGGGCAGGTCGCCATCGGCAATCTGGCGCGGTCGCTGGAGCCAGCGCAAATCCACGGTCGCGTCATCCTGTTGCCGATGGCAAACTTCCCAGCCGCCCTGGCGGGAAAGCGCACCTCGCCGATCGACGACCTCAACCTTAACCGCAGCTTCCCCGGCGATCCGGACGGCACCGTGACGCAGCAGATCGCTTACTACATCTCAACCGTCCTGATCCCGCTGGCGGACATCGTGTTCGACGTGCATTCCGGCGGCTCGTCGCTTCTGTATCTGCCATCGGTGTCGATGAAGGCGAGCCCCGACAAGGCGTTGGAGCAACGCTCCCTTGCCGCGCTTCAGTCGCTCGGCGCGCCGCTCGCCTATCTGCCGCGAGGTGGGCAAGGCACCGGGGCGGACGATACGCTGGGCGGCGAGGCGGTGCGACAGGGCGTCCCGGCGCTCGGCTCCGAACTGGGCGGCGCCGGCACCGTGACGCCGGCCGGCCTCAACATCGCCGAACGTGCCTTGCGCAACCTGCTCGCGCACATGGGCATCCTGCCCGAGAGCGCCCGCGTCGCCAGCGAGGGACCGACGCGGCTCACCTACGTCGGCGGCGCCGACTATTTCGTCTACGCCAGCGATAACGGCGTGTGGGAACCCTGCGTAGAACTCGGCGACATGGTGCACAAGGGTCAGTTGGCGGCTCGCATCCACACGCCCGAAACGCCGTGGTCGGCACCCGCCGAGGTGCGCTTCCTGCGCGACGGCATGGTGCTGGTCAAGCGGGTTCCCGGCCGCACCCTGCGCGGCGACTGCCTGTTCCACCTCAGCACGGACGCGCCCGACTAACCCCGTCAGCGGAAGAACCACTGCTTCGGCCGTTCACCGCCCGCCCCCCCCGTGGGTGGCCGACAACAGGCCGACGATGCCGATGTCCCACTGTTGCTCGGCGACCAGCTTCCAGACTGGTCGAGTGATCCTTTAATGGATCAAGGGGAACTCACCACCGCGAGCATCTGCGCGACACCGTCCCCCAATCCATGGAAAGTGTGCGGAAGCGACGAATTGAGGTAGGCGCTGTCTCCCTTCTCAAGCCGGTAGCTGCGTCCGTCGTAGAACAATTCAATCGCGCCCTCGACGACATATACGAACTCCTGGCCGTCGTGGGTGATCGGCACACCTTGCGGCACGTCGGGGTCGAAACTGAGCAGAAATGGCTCCATCAAATGACCCGCGGTACCGGGCCGGGTCAGGGGGCTATAGGAATAAGCCTGTTCCGTGTCGCCCTGTGTGCCACCCAACGAATCGCCGGAACGACAGATGGTCAGGGTCTCCGAGACGGTCCCGGCGCCATGCAGCAATCCCTCCACCTTCGACCCGAGGACGCGCGATAATTGAATCACCGCGCCGATCGCGGGAACCTCCGTGCCCTCCTCGTAGGCTGACAGGCGCGCGGCATCGATGCCGGTCAGTTTGCATACCTGTGCAAGGGTCATCTCCTGCGCTTCGCGCAGCTTCTTGATCCGCTCCCCGACATAGCGACGCATGGGATGCCTCTCCGAACGTTGATCGAACTAGGCGCTTCTCCTGGCCGGAACGATGCGTCCACTCAGGGCGCGTAGATGCTGCCATTGGCGGTCCAGATCCGGACGCAGGTCCGTTGCGCTGACACCCGATTTCTGAAACCGGCGTTGCAGTGACAGATACATGTCCAGTGCTTCGTCGGAAAAATCCGGCTCGATGTTGATCACGTGGCGCTTGCCATCGAAGATTTCCAACACCGGGAACAGGCCGGACCGCACGGCCAGCCGCACCAGTTCCATGCCCAGCGCCGGCTCGGATTTCCACCCAGTGGGACAAGGCGAAAGCACCAGCAGAAAACGAAAGCCCTTGACGTCCAAAGCCTGCTTCAGCTTGCGCACGGTATCCTCGACATGCGCGAGGGATATCGAGGCGGCGTAGGGTATTCGATGCGCTGCAAGGATGGACAGCATATCCTTTTTTGGCTGCGTCTTGCCTTCAGGCAAATTGGTGGTGATAGCGCCGACGGGAGTCGCCGAGGAGCGCTGTCCTCCGGTATTACCATAGATTTCGTTATCGTAGCAGATATACAGGACGTCCTCGTTGCGTTCCGCCGCCGCCGACAGACTGGCAACGCCGATGTCATAGGTGCCGCCGTCCCCGGCGAGGCAGATCACCCGCGTATCTTCGCCGTTGAGCTGTGCCACGACGGCCGCGCCGCTGGCCACCGCCGAACCCGATGCGAATGTCGTCATCAGCGTCGGAACGCCGAAGGTGCTGAGCGGAAAGACCCCTCCGCAAACCGCCGCGCAACTGGCGGGCATGACGAATTGAATGCAGCGGTCCGCCGCCGCGTGCCCCATCATCTGCAACAGGCTCGACATGCCGCAGCCGCCGCAGTTGGTGTTCCCCGGTCGTAACAGTGGGTGAACGCGATCGAGCGCCGTCTGCGCCATGCCGCCCAGCAACGGCTCGTCCATCACACCGCCTCCATCATCGCCGGCAGCCCTGCGACCTGCCGCGGCAGCAGATCTGCCAGCATGCTTACGATGTGCTCGGGGCGCACATCTCCTCCGCCAAGGCCGGCGAGATAGTTCTGCACCACCGCTCCCGGATCGGCGAGGCTCCTGATTTCTCCCCACAGGATACCGCCGAAGCCCAGACTGATGTCGCGGTCTATGACGGCGATCCTCTTCCTGCCGGCGAACCTCTCCCGGATCGCGGCGACAGGAAGCGGCCGGAACATACGTACCCGCAGCGCGCCGACGCGATGCCCCTGAGCACGCATCATATCCACCGCGCGCTCGGCTGTTGCCCCGATGGTCCCCATCGAGACGATCAGCGTATCCGCATCGTCCGCCCGGTACGCGTCCACCGCGTCTGCTGGCCGGCGCCCGAATATCGCTTCGAAGGAGTCCTGGATCCCGGCATACACCCACGGCGCGCCCAGCATGGCGGCGTGATGCTGCTGGCGATGCACCTCGGTCTGATGCGGCACCTCGATCTGTCCCAAGGTGTGGGGTGTGTCGCCGAGTTGATGCGGGATCGCGGTGAGCGGCAGGAAGCGATCCACTTGCCCCTGCTCGGGGATCTCCGTCATGGTCACGGTGTGCGACAGGATGAAGCCATCCATGCAGACCATGGCGGGCATCATCACTTCCGGGTCCTCCGCCAGTCTGAATGCGCACAGAATGGTGTCGAACAGCTCCTGATTATCGGCGCAGAAAAACTGAATCAAGCCGAGGTCGCGCAACATCAGAGCGTCACCGTGGTCGGTCCAGAGATTCCACGGCGGGCCCAAGGTTCGATTGGCGACGGCCAGAACGACCGGCAATCGCAAATTTGCCGCTGCCACGCAGTTCTCGGCCATGTAAGCCAGGCCGTTAGAAGAGGTCACGGTGAAAGTGCGGGCACCTGCCGCGGATGCGCCGATACAGACACCCATCGCGCTGTGCTCGCTTTCGGTCCGCACCACCCGGCCTTTTTCGATCTCCTGCAGGCACAGAAATTCCATGCACTCGGTCGACGGCGTGATTGGATAGACACCGCTGCAGAATCCGCGCCCCTCGCGGTTCGCGCGCCCGGCCAGGGTCGCGGCCAAGGCGGCACCATGATTGGCACTGAGCAATTTTCCTGACATGCACTTACCTCGTGCTGGTTCTTCCCTGCTTACACCCACTCAGCCAATTCCGGTCGTCGCTTAAACCGTTGCCGCCGCTGCGGCGCTGGGGCTAAAGCGTAATCAGGTGGTCTTCTCATGCATCTCCATCGCGCTGCGCGGACACTCTGCGACACACATGCCGCAGCCCTTGCAGTAGTTCACGTCTATCCGATAGCCATCTCCGCTGCGCCGGATCACCCCGTCCGGGCAATAGAGCAGGCAGGTATCGCAATGTGTGCAATGACCGCAGGAGAAGCACCGCCCAGCCTCCTCCGGTCCGCTCAGTCCCAGGTTACTTTCCCCGAAACTGGCCCGGCGCACGGATGGCGGGATCTGCCTGTCCCGGTGCTGCGGCACCACCTCGAAGTGGGAGAAACGAATCTGCGCCGGAGCAACCGGAGCGGTCGTTTCCGATGGCGATTCCTCCGCCGTACCTTCCAGGCTCCGCAGCGCGGCCAACGCCATCCGCCGTCCGTTGCCAATGGCATGTGTCACGGTTCCATCGCCGCTTGCGCAGTCGCCCGCGAACCAGATCTGCAGGACCTGGTCGCCTTGCCAGGCCCGGTCTTTGCGCATCTGCCAGTCGCCGGGCAGCAGATCCAGCCCCGGGGTCTGGCCGAGCGCCAGAATAACTTTATCGCAGGCGATGCTCGATGTGCGCTGCGTGACCACCGGACGGCGACGGCCGCTCGCATCCGGCGACCCCGCCTCCACTTCCGCGAGCAGGGCAGAAGACACTTTGCCATTGCCCATGAGCGCGACCGGTTGCCGGTACAGCATCAGGCGTACGCCTTCCGATTCGGCGTCGTGGATTTCCTCATCGATGGCCGGCATTTCCTCGCGGCCGCGCCGGTAGACGAGCTTCACCGCGGCGGCGCCACAGCGCAGAGCGCTGCGCGCGCAGTCGATCGCGGTGTTGCCACCACCCACCACCAACACCTGCCCATGAAGCATCACGGGGTCACGCTTCACCCGCTCGAGAAAGCCAAGTCCCTGCTCCACGCCGTCCAGCTCGGCTCCTGGTATCGAAAGATCGAGAGACGGTCCAAATCCGGTGCAGACGATCATCGCATCGTGGCCATCCAGCAGGCGCTGCAGATCGTCGCTGCCCAGACGGCTGTTACAATGCACCTCGATACCCAGCGCAAGGATTCGATCGAGATCACGCTGCAGTACCTCCGGCGGCAAGCGAAAGGCCGGAATCCCACTGCGCAGAACACCGCCCAACGCCGAACCCGCTTCGTAAATCGTCACCCCATGCCCGCGCAGCGCAAGTTGGTAGGCCGCGCTCAAGCCGGCCGGTCCGCCGCCCACCACGGCGATGCGTCGGCGTCGTTCGGCCGGCCGCTGAACCGGTCGCAGTTCGGAGCGGTCGGCGATCCAACGTTCCAGGCTGCGGATGTTGACCGCGCCGTCGAACGACTTTCGGTTGCACGCCTGCATGCACGGTGCCGGACAGACACGGCCGCACACTGAGGGGAGCGGTTGGGTGCGCAACAGGATTTCCAGCGCCGCTTCTGCTCCGTCACTCCTTAACGCCTGAACGAACCCCACCACATCATTTCCCGCGGGGCACGCCGAATTGCAGGGCGCGTCATGTTCCCGATACAACGGTGTCTGGGAACTCCAGGCACCGGTCAGGAGAGTGGGCGGATAGTCCACGCTGTGCTCGCTCATGAGGCGAACCGGCGGCAGCCCGGCATTCGGCCCCGATGAAGCGTCTGTGCCGCCTCCGGGCTGAACGACATCCCGCATCCGCACGGCGTCGTAGGCATGCTGAGCGGCAGCCAGATCGTCGCTCAGGCCCAGCGAGCCATACACCATCTCCAGCACCGCCAAGGGCACCCCGAGCAGGCGGACATAGGCCCCAATTATGGTAGTATTGACGATGACCACCGCATTGCTGCCGATGCCGTGTTCGCGTGCGATTGCAGTGGCATCAACCGTGCCGAGCCGACAGTTCGCATAGTGACCAGCGTAGCTGTCCAGACCGCCTCTGGTATTGAGCAGCAGCATTGCGCCCGGCGCCGCGCCGGAGAGAACCTGGGAGCCCATCAGGCTCTCATCGAGAACGATCAGGTGGTCCGGTTGATAGACCTTGTTGCGGTTGGTGATGGGAACGCGATCAACGCGGGTAAACGCCTGCACCGGCGCACCCGAGCGTTCGCTGCCATAATCGCCAAAGGTCTGCACATGCAAACCCATCTGGCTATAGAGCGTGGCAATCAGTTTTGCGCAGGTGACGCCACCTTGACCGCCACGGCCGTGGACCCGCACTTCAAGCGGAAATGACAAACCGGCAGGTGGTGCAATGGCATGCGCCCGGGCCGTACAGCCGGCGTGACTCTGATAGTCCATCGGACCTCCATACCAAAACATGGAGAAACGCCCATGTAGCAGGCACTCCGATAGATGTCAACAGAAATGAAACGACGACAGTGGTCTGTCGAACCACGCCGACCCAAACAATTTCTAATTACAGCATGCGTGCTACCTGAACGATAATTACTTCCGACTCGTTCAGGCCAACACAATGTTGCGTGCCGGCCCCGCTGCCGGCGTGGCGCGATGGGGGTGCGGGGATTTGACGATGGTGCAAAAGAAATTTCCGTTCGTGCACGCTCCGGATGCTCTGCAATCCATTGCTCGTGGTCCGTCGTCCTCGTCATTTTCGATCCCGTGCCCGACGCCGAACAGGCTTTTCGGCGCCGTCGCGGCTTTACCGGGAGCTCTGCCGCTACCGGCGTCGTGCGTTTGTCCGGGGGCAGGGACATTCCGCGATCGCGGCCAAACCGCGCAAACGGTTTGGGCGTGGACCAAGTCAGGCGGCGGCGCTATACTTCATTGCGCCTTAGAGTGTTGCTTGTTGGAGGTGATGACATGACGCCCGCAAGATTCTCGCAACTCGTCACACGATTGCGGGGGAGGAAAGGCGGCAGGCGTGTCGCGGTCATCGCAGCCGACGACGCCCATACGCTGGAAGCGGTTCTTTTGGCGGTGGAAGAAGGGGTGGTCACACCGATCCTGATTGGCGATGCTTCCTGGATCGCGGCCTATCTCGCCGAGAGAGGCACAAACGCCGCGACGCTGCGGATCATCGACGTTCCCGATCCGATCGCTGCCGCCAGGACAGCTGTGGACCTGGTCCACGCCGGCGCGGTCGAGGTCCTGATGAAAGGACGGATCGAGACGGCAACCCTGATGAAGGTGATCGTCGACAGGAAGAGCGACCTGCGGACCGGAAGAATCATGTCGCATCTCGCCGTCCTGGAGATTCCCTCATATCACAAGCTGCTCGCCATCACCGATGTGGCTTTGAACACATCTCCCGATCTCGCCCAGAAGCGCCAGATTATCGAGAACGCTGTCGCTGCTCTCGTGGCCATGGAGATCGACAATCCGAAGGTCGCGGTGATGGCGTCGGCCGAACATATCAACCCCAAACTGATCGAAAGCGTCGACGCCGCGGAACTCAAGCGGCTCAATCAGACCGGCGAGATCGCCGGCTGTATTGTCGAGGGTCCCATCTCCTACGATCTCGCCATCGATCGGGAAGCTGTTGCGATCAAGCGATACAGGAGTCCGGTCGCCGCCGACACCGATCTCATGGTTGTTCCCAACCTCGTCTCGGGCAATCTGCTGGTGAAAGCGCTGATGTTCTCGGCCGGCGCCAAGTTTGCCGGTTTCATCGTCGGCGCCAAAGTTCCTGTCGTTGTCACCTCCCGATCTTCCTCCGCGGCGGACAAGCATATGTCGATTGTGCTGGCCGCGGCGGCCTGCCCGGAGTTCGCCGATGCCTGACGGGAAGTTCATTCTCGCCATCAATCCAGGGTCGACCTCGACGAAAATCGCTGTCTACGAGGACGATGTGCAACGATTCCGGGCGGAGATCGAACATTCTGCAGCAGAACTGGCGAAGTATCCGACCGTCGCGTCCCAGTACGAGATGCGCAAGCAAACGGTCCTCGATACTTTGGAAAAATCCGGGATCGACATCAATCGCCTCGATGCCATCGCTGCGCGCGGCGCACCCCTTCCTCCCCTCAAGGGAGGCGCGTATCGCATCAATGCTCAGATGGTGGATCGGCTGATTAATCGGCCGGTCTATGAGCACGCCTCCAACGTTGCCCCTGTCATCGGCTTCGAACTCGGCAAGAAGCTCGGCATCCCCTCCTATATCTATGACGGGATCACCGTCGACGAACTCTGCGATGAGGCCCGGTTTTCCGGCATGCCGGCCCTGCCCCGTCGCGTCATCGCTCATGTTCTCAACATGCGGGCCCAGGCCCGCAAGGCGGCTGAAAAGATCGGCAAACCGTACGACAGTGCCAACATCATCGTGACGCATCTCGGTGGAGGCATCACCTCAGCCCTGCACAAAGCGGGCCGGATGGTCGACATCGTCTCCGACGACGAAGGACCGTTTTCGCCGGAACGGGCCGGAGCGGTTCCCTGTGCCCCACTGATCGATCTCTGTTACTCGGGCGAATATCCGTTCCTGACCATGCGAAAGATGTTGCGCGGCCAGGGGGGGCTGATCGCCTACACAGGCACCAGTTCCGCCGTGGAAGTGGAGCGCAGGATCGCCGCTGGCGATCGGGACGCCGAACTCGTCTACCGCTCCATGGCCTACCAGATCGCCAAAAGCATCGGTGAGCTGGCGACGGTCGCGGCCGGCGACGTCGATGTCATCGTCTTGACCGGCGGTATTGCCCACTCGGGGCTGCTTACCGGTTGGATCTCTGAACGGGTCCGGTTCATCGCGCCGGTCGAGATCCTGGCCGGCGAGAACGAGCTTGAATCGCTGGCGTTCGGCATCCGCCGTGTTCTCGCTGGGCAGGAAGTCGCTCGCGAGTACGACCTGGGTTGACATCGGGCGTGTCGGCTGAGCCCAGGGCTGACCATCAGCGCGACCCTGGCGGCCAACGCCACCCAGTACGCCGAAAGCGGATCCTGGCTCAGGTGCCATCCCGTGACGCGGGATCGACACCGACGGCCTGCCGTGCGGCATCATCGATCAGGCTCACATGCGCAGCCACGACGCGCCAGACGCCCTCGATGCGAACCCAGGTCTGCATCTGGCGGCCGAGCCGACCGGGAGCGCTGTCGCGCAGAAACAGAGTGGACGCGGTGCCGCAATCCTCGCCGTAGGTGGTTATGACGGTCCGCAGCAGCCTCCGTGCCAGCCCGGCCGGCGAACGGGCAGCGCGGAAGGCGGCGATCTCGGCGCTGCCGTAGAGATTTTCGCCGATGCCGTAGCGGATCGTGTGCGGGCTGTCCCAGAACAGCGCGCTCAGTGCCGCGATGTCGTTGCCGACAAGCGCCGCCTCGTAGCGCGCGAAGGCGGCGGTGAGGGCGGCATGGGTCGCCGGGTCATTGATGCGCACCCGGGGCCTCCCACGCGCACGCCACCCCGGTCTCCTCGAGCTGCCAAGCCACGCGCAAGGCCAGGTCCTCCCGCCAGGGCGGGGCGATCACCTGCACGCCGATCGGCAGCGCAAAGCCCGGAACGGGCACCGCCACCACGGGCAGCCCGATGAACGAGATGGGCTGCGTGAACAGTCCGATGTTCGGTCGCAACGGCACCTCGGCGCCGTTCAGCACCATGGTGCGCGTGCCCAAGGCGGGCGCGGGAAACGGCGTGGCGGGGGCGAGGAGTACGTCCACCCCGGCAAAAACGCGCAGCACCGCGTCGCGGTACCAGCGCCGGAATTTCTGCGCCTGCGCCACCATGGCCGCTGGGATGAGGGCGCCGGCGACCAGCCGGTCGCGCACCTGCGGGTCGAAATCCGCGGGTCGCCGCCGCAATCGGTCCAGGTGCAAGGCGGCGCCCTCGCTGGCGGTGATGACGTATGCCGCGGCGCGGGCGCGTGCTGCTTCGGGCAGTTCCACCTCGCGCGTCGCGCCGAGCGCCGCGGCGACAGCGGCGACTGCGTCCAGCGCCTCGGTCGCGGCACCGGTGCGGAAATAGCCGCCGGCCACCGCGATGCGCAGTCCGGCCGATCCCCGCGCAAGCAATCCGGAAATCGGTTCCAGCGGCCGGTCCGCGCAGGCGGAATCACGGGAATCCGGCCCCTGCATGGCGTCGTAGGACAGCGCGAGGTCGCGCACGCCGCGCGCCAGCGGGCCGACGTGATCGAGGCTGGCAACGAAGGGAAAACTGCCGCCGCGCGAAAGGCGTCCGTAGGTCGCCTTCAGCCCGAACACGCCACAGAACGAGGCGGGCACGCGGATCGAGCCGTTGGTGTCCGAGCCCAGCGCGAGTGGCACCAGCCCGCCGCCCACCGCCGCGCCCGATCCGCCCGAGGACCCGCCGCTCATGCGCCTCAGATCGTGCGGATTGTGCGACGGACCGTCGTGTGTGTTCTCTCCGGTGAAGTCGTAGGCGTATTCGCCCATGTTCAGCGCGCCGACGAGCACCGCTCCGGCCGCCTCGAGACGGCGGATCAGGGTGGCGTCCTGGCCGGCGGGGGGACGGTCCCGGTTGATGCGCGACCCGGCGAGGGTCGGCAGACCCGCGATGTCGAACAGGTTCTTCACCGCGAAGGGCACCCCGGCAAGCGGACCCGGGTCCCTGCCCGATGCCACGGCGGCATCCACCGCATCGGCGGTGGCCAGGGCGCGATCGGCGATGACCGCGGTGAACGCGCCGAGCCCCGGATTGCGATCGGCGATCGTCGCCAGGGCCGCCTCGACGACCACCCGGGCGGAGGTCGTGCCAGCGCGCACGCCGGCGGCGATGGCGGCGCCCGTCACGGCGTGAAGACCGGCGCCGGCTCCGCCTCGTCGGGCAGCGGGAAGGCGGCGACCTCCGTACCCATCCGCAGGCAAACCGCGAGGTGGGCGTGCACCGCGTCGTGCCAGGCCGGGTCGAGCGGGATGCCGAGCAGCGCAGTGCCGCCGCGGATCATGGCATCGAGCGGATCGTCGTTCATGTGCGCATCTCCTGTGTTGCGCGGTGCGCCAGCCAGGCGCGCCAGCCGCCATGGGCCGTGATGTCGAGGGCACCCTTGAGGCCGGCGGTCTCGGCGAGGAAGCCGAGACAGGGCCCGGACCGAAGCGCGACGGTACCAAAGCCCAGGGGAGGCGGCACCTGCGCCAGCAGCGTGCCGATGGCCTCCGTCGGTAACGCCCATATCTCTCCCGCGATCGACCCGCCCAGGCCATCGGAAGCGCGGACCAGGCCGGGCCGGGCACCGAGCGCGTAAAGGCGATAGGCGGGCTCGGTCGCGGCTGCGGCGATGAAGCGACCACCAAGACCCGTGATCTGGGCATTCAGCGGCAACCCGGACATGTGCGCGCCGATGCAGAACAAGGCCGTCTCGCCGGGCGCCAACCTGTCCGGCGGCGCCGGCTCGGACAGCGACCGCGAGGTGGCGCCGATCCGCGTGCTGTTGGTGCGGTGCAGCCGATCCGCGAGCGCGGCCAGCCGTCCCTCGGACCAGGCCGGGCCGATCAGCGTGGCGCCAGTTGGCAGCCTGTCGGTGCCCAACCCGGTCGGCACGGCGATGGCAGCGAGGTCGCACAGATTGACGAAATTGGTGAAGGTGCCGAGGCGGCTGTTCGGCGCGATCGGATCGGCGGCAAGCTCGGTGAGCGTGGGGCAGAACGGCGCGGTGGGCAGCAGCAAGGCATCGAAACGAAGGAACAGGTCCCGCGCGATGCGGCGCGCCTCGGCCAGGACGTGAAACGCGTCGAACGCGTCCACCGTGCGACGGTCGAGCCCGCTCCGAAGGATGGATAGAGTGACGGCGTGCAGCCCCGCGGGGTGCCTGGCCAGCACGTCCCGCAGAGCCGCGGTGCGCTCGGCCACCCAGGGGCCTTCGTAGAGCAACCGGGCAACGTTCAGAAAAGGCGTGATGTCGACCGCCTCCGCGTCCAGATGCTTCAGTGCTGCGGCATAGGCCGTGGCCACCGCCGGCGTGCACAGGTCGGCGACTTCGGCGGCCGCGATGCGCGGATGCGGGGGCACGGCGGCGCGGCGCAGGTGGGCGAAAGGCGCCGGACGGGAATAGGCGTCGTGCGGATCGTGCGCCGCAATGACGCGCAGCACGGCGAGCGCGCCATCCACGCTGCCGGCGAACACCGAGATGGTATCGATGGAACGGCACGCCGGCACCACGCCACGCGCAGAGACGCTGCCGACGGTAGGCTTCAACCCGACGATATTGGCGAACATGGCCGGCACGCGCCCGGAGCCGGCGGTGTCGGAACCGAGTGCGAACGGCACGATCCCCGCGGCCACCGCGCAGGCGGAGCCGGAGGACGAACCGCCGGGCACGCGCGCCGCGTCGAACACGTTGCGCGGAATGCCGAAGGGGCTGCGTACCCCGACCAGCCCGGTGGCGAACTGGTCGAGGTTGGTCTTGCCGACCAGCACGGCGCCGGCGTCAAGCAGGCGGCGCACGGCCGGCGCGTCGGCCCGCGGCACATAGGCAAAGCCGGGGCACGCGGCCGTCGTCGGCAGACCCGCGACGTCGATGTTGTCCTTCACCGCGAACGGCACGCCCCACAGCGCCCGGCCCTGCGACCCTTCGGCTTGCAGGGCGCGGGCGCGGGTCAGGATCGCCTCGTCCGGCAGGCGCGTGATCCACACCGCCGGATCGGCATGCGCGCGGTCGGCCGCGAGGGCCGCCTCGGCCGCCGCGACCGGGCTGGCCCCAGCGAGGCTCACTCGGCCACCACCTCCGACGGCTCGACCATGGCGACCGCCTCGGGCTGCGTGCGCACGAGCCCGACACACATCAACGCCATCAGCGCATAACCCAGCGCAACCGGCGCCGAATTGGCGAACCCCAGCGCGGTACCGTTGATGAAGCCGAAAAAGGCGAGTACCGCGCCGATGGCGGCATAGATGGCGGCCCGGTCGAACCGGCGGTCGATGATGTAGGCGGCGATGGCGCCCAGCACGAGCCCGGCCAGCGTGGCGCCACCGCCGAACAACTGCATGCCGTGGTAGATCACGCCGTGGGCGGCGAGCTTGTCCACCCCGACCTGCGCCGCCGACGTGCCCGCCGCCGCGAGCGCCCCATCGATCTGGGTATGCGCCCATTCGGCAACGTTCGGCAGCAGTGCCAGGATCACCGCCGGAGCGTGGCGGGCCGGCGTCGCTTCGAAGGCCTGCGCGCCGATCACGAGGCCGATGAACAACAGGATCGGCAGGATGGCGACCAGCGGCACCAGCGCCAGCAGCAGCGCCGTCAGGCCGAGGAAGCAGACGGCGCTGATCACCACGCCGGTCGCCACCGAATAGCCGATCCGGCCGCCCACCGCCTTCCAGCCGGGATGGCCGATATAGACCGCCGGCGGGAACGGGCTGCCCAACAGCGAACCGGCCAGCGCGCCGATACCATCGGCGATCAGCACCTGGCGCAGGTTGTACTCGTCGCCGGCCGCCGAGGCGCTCTCGACGTTGTTCATCCCCTCGGTAAAGTTGTAGATGCCGAGCGGAATGGCGGTGACCAGCAGGGGCGCCGCGTCAGCCAGGCCGCGCAACACCTCCGCCGAGGGCAGCGGCGGGTGCAGGCCGAACTGGCCAAGCGCCGCGCCCACCGCGGCCGGGTCCATTTGCGCGCTGATGCCCGTGAGGGTTGCGATCCAGGCAAGCGCCGTGCCGACCAGCACCGCCGCCAAGCCCCCCGGAATTCCCCAGGGCAGCCGCACCTTCGCCGTCCAGCTCACCAGGATGATGCCGAGCGAGACGAAGGAAATCCATGGCACCTGCCAACTCTGGAAGGCCGGGCGTAGCGAGATGAAGGCAATCGAGATGCCGGCAAGCGCGCCGAGCATCGCCGCGCGCGGCGTATATTTGCGTACGGTCGGACCGATAAAGGCACCGGTCAGGATGATGAGACCGATAATGAAAGCCCATGCCAACCCGGCCTGCCAGGCCAGCAACGGGTTCTGCGTCTTGAGGTAGACCGGCAGCATGACGACGAACACGACGATGAACATGTGCGGCACGCTCGGCCCGTAGGGCAGCGCGGTGACGTCGACTCGCTGCTCGCGCCGGGCCAGCCGCCAGGCCAACCAGCCATAGAACAGGTTGCCGATCGGCAACGCCACGCCGAGCGCGGGCAGGATGCGGCCGAACACGATGTCCTGGGGCATTCTGACGACGCCCAGGCACAGCCCGGTCAGCACGATGACATTCAGCACCACGTTGGTGAACAGGCCGAAGAAGCCGTTCCAGTCGCCGGGCACCCACAACGCTGGCCCAGCCCGGACCTCTCGCGCGATAGACATTTTTTTGCCCCCTGTTTTTTGGTGTTAGATTGCGTGCAGCAGCGCCGAAGAAGGTGCCACGAATCCGAAGATGCCGCCCTGCGCCTTGATCATCGCGAGACCAGCTGACTGGAACTCGGGAAAATAGGAACCGACGCAGTCCTCCAGGACCAGGCAGTCGAAACCGCGGTCGTTGGCCTCGCGAACCGTCGTGTTGACGCAGACCTCGGTGGTGACGCCGCACACCACGAGTCGTTCGATGCCACGGTTGCGCAGCATCGCCTCGAGGTCGGTCGCGTAGAAGGCTCCCTTGCCCGGCTTGTCCACGATCGGTTCGCCGGGCAGCGGCGCCAGTTCGGGAATGATGTCGTGACCAGGTTCGCCGCGCACGAGGATGCGACCCATCGGGCCGGCGTCCCCGATGCCGCAGGCCAGCCGCCCGCGTTCGCGTTTCGCCGGGGCGAGATCGGCCAGGTCAGGCCGATGCCCCTCGCGCGTGTGGATGACCGTGAGGCCAGCAGCTCGCCACGCGGCGAGCACGCGCTGGGTCGGCGCGATTGCCGCACGCAGACCCGACACATCGTTGCCCAGCGCCGCGCCGAACCCCCCAGGCTCGAGAAAATCGCGCTGCATGTCGATGATCAGCAGGGCGGTGGCACGCGGCACGAAGGCGAATTCGTACGGATCGGCGGCGAGGTGGATCATGCGTCGTCCTTTGGTGGCGAGCATGCGCACACGGCGCAGGGCACAGCGTCGCAGGACCGCAAGAGCAAGGCGCGTACCACCCTGAACGGGCCAACGCGCAACCGCGCGGAGGCCTACACGCGCAAATTTCAGGCGTTTCAGCCCATTGCTTGTGCAATATGCCGTCGAATGGCACGCATGCTCGTGGTTTATTGTTTCATTGGACACCAAGCTGAAGGCCGCCGACCCGCGATACGGCTGGCAGGAGGGACGGCAGAGCGTTGGGTCGGGCCTTGCTCGACGGGCCCAGCCATCATGCCACCGGCGAGGCCTTCCGACTACCGCCTATCCCGCCCTCAACGCGCTCATCCCAATTGCCCCACCGCGCGGTTGCGGGTGCGACTGAGCCGTTACGGCCCATGCAGGGTCACGATGGAATCCCGTGGCCAGGGAAAGCCCCGGTTGAGCTCAGGCCACGCAGCTTGAAGCGCTGGATCTTGCCGGTGACGGTTTCCGGCAGGTCCGGTACGAATTCGATCCAGCGTGGGAATTTCCAAGGCCCGATCTGCTGTTTCACATGTTCCTGCAACTCCGCGATCAGCTGCACCGAAGTGACCGTGCCCGGCTTGACCACCACGAAGGCTCGAGGCTTGGTCAGGTCGTGATCGTCCTGGTCGGCGACGACCGCCGCACCGAGCACGGCCTCGTGGCTGATCAGCGAGGCCTCAACCTCGACAGGGCTCACCCAAATGCCGCAGACCTTGAACATGTCGTCGGTCCGGCCGCAAAATGTGTAGATCCCATCGGCATCGCGCGTATAGCAGTCACCCGTCACCGTCCATTCGCCGAGGAACGTCCGGCGCGTCTTCTTGCGCTGGTTCCAATAGCCATCCGCCATGCTCTCACCGCGCACCAGCAACTCGCCGGCTCCGGCGCCTTCCACATCAACACCGTCTTCATCGACGAGGCGAACGTCGTAACCGGGGACGGCGCGGCCGCAGCTGCCATAGCGCACTGCTCCCGGACGGTTGGATAGATAGGCATGCAGCATCTCGGTCGAACCGACGGCATCGAGAATGTCGACGCCGGTGATCACCGCCCACCGCCTGCCGATATGCGCGGGCAGGGCCTCGCCCGCCGAAATGCAGCACCGGAGCCGATCCGACCCGGCACCCCGACCCAACCCCGGTTGATTGAGCAGCTTGGCATAAAGCGTCGGCACGCCATAGAAAATGCTCGGCCGGTGCTGGGCGATGACCGCGAGCACATGCTCAGGCGTCGCGCGGGCGGGCGAAAGCACGGCGGCGGCGCCGACGGCCATCGGGAATGTCATCGCATTGCCGAAACCGTAAGCGAAGAAAAGCTTGGCGACTGAGAAAACCAGATCCGCGGCGGTGATGCCCAGGACGTGCGCGCCAAACGCTTCGGCTGTGCAACGAAGGCTGCCATGCACGTGTCGCACGCCTTTCGGTTTGCCGGTGGACCCCGACGTGTAAAGCAGGAAGGCCAGTTCCTCCGCGCTGGCGGCGACGGGAGGGATGTCGCGGCCACCAGCGATGAACGCCGCAAAGCCCAGGCATCGCGTGTCCAGGATCTCCGGGTCAACGAAATCGTCGCTACTTACCGCATCACCCGCAACGACGACCAACCGAAGGTCGGGAATCTCAGCCAGCGCGGCGGCCAGCGTCGGCAGCAGCGCGGCCGACACGATTGCCGCCTCCGCCCGGCAGTCTTCCAGTATGTAGCGGATCTGGGAAGCCGGCAGCAGGGTGTTGACCAGAACCGGCACGACACCCGCACGCAACGCCCCCCAGAAGGCGATCGGGAACGCCATAGTGTCCAGCAAAATCAGAGCGATCCGTGTCTCGCGATGAACCGCTTCGCGCAGCAAACCGGAAGCGAAGCCGGCGGTTGCCTCGCACAATGCCTTATACGTGATCGACCCCGACTCATCGATAAAGGCAGTACGCCCTCCCCGCCCTTCGCGGACATGGCGATCGAGGAAAAAATCGACCGCGTTGCCGGTTGCCTCGAGCCCCAGACCGGGTCCGGTCGCGTGACCATTGAGTGCCATGCTCTACTCCTCGCTGAAGATGCGTCCGTCTTCCATGTGGATTATTCGCGTCGCGAATTGCGCGGTTCGCGGGTCGTGCGTGACCACCAGCACGCTGCGCGACAGATCCTTGGCGATCTGCGCGAGTACCGTCATGATGGCGTGGCCGTTCTCGCTGTCCAACGCGCCCGTCGGCTCGTCCGCGAGAATGGCCGCCGCGTTTCCCACGATGGCGCGCGCGATCGCCACGCGTTGCTGCTCGCCACCACTGAGCTCGTCCGGAAAGGCATCTGCCTTGTGAGACAGGCCGACGATCTCCAGCATTTGCTTCGCCCTGTCGATCGCGGGTGCGCCGCGCACACCGCGCACATCCAATGCCAACCGAACATTGTCCACCGCGCTGAGCGTCGGAAACAGATGGTAGGATTGAAAAACAAAACCAATATGATCCCGTCGGAGTTTGGCCAGGCCTCCGGGTCCCTCGTTCGCGGTTGAATGGCCCGCGACCCGAACCGTTCCCGTGCCCGGCGTCAGCATGCAGCCGAGCACGGAGAGCAGCGTGGTCTTGCCACTTCCGGATGGACCCATCAGAAGCGTCAGTTGGCCGCACGCAAGCGACAGGCTGACACCCTTCAAGGCCTCCACACGGCCCGCGCCCTTGCCGAAAAATTTCACGACGTCGACAGCTTCGATCACCGGTTCGGTCATTGCCTGAAGACTCTTCCAGGATCGATGCGGATCACTTGCACGATGGCCGCCATGGCGGAGCCGACGCACATAACGACAGTGAGCAGAAACAGGCCCGTTCCCAGCAGCGGCGTCATCACGATCGGCAACGCCGATTCAGCCGTCATCTTGACCACCAGCAAATCGATGCTCAAAGCCAAAGCGAAGCCGATGACGGCGCTGAGTAGCGCCTGGCAGACGATGACTTTGTTGATATACAGGCTCGATGACCCGATCGCACGCAATGTCGCAAATTCGTTCAGATGGTCCTTGGTGCTGGAATAAAGCGTCTGGGCGACAATGACCGTGCCGACGATGGTACCGAGCAGCGCACCCGCGAAGAGAGCCGCTCCGGCACCGGTGCCGAAAAGCCAGAACGTGCGGCTGCGGTCACGAAACTCATCGGGCGCCAGAACCTCGACCTTGGAAAGGCTCGCCAGCAGGCCTTTGCGAACGCTGTCGATATTGGCATCGGGGGCGACATGCACAAGAAAATAGGAAACCTTGGTCGGCGGCGTTCCCATGTAGGCTTGTGCCCCATCGAGCGACGTGAAGACATATGGTGTCGTCGTAAACGACCGGATGCCGCTGGTGACCGCCGCAACGCGAGCCGTTTGATCTCGGATTTCGGTGCTGTCACCAATGCCCGTGATTCCAAGCCGCCCGAAATACGTCTTGTCGACGGCAACGGCGTGCGGGCTGGAGAGTGCGCCAAGAGTGCCCTGCACAAAGTTCCAGGGGTGTAATCCGGCGTCAGTGTCGGTTGAACCGATAACGAACACCGGCGTCGTGCCACCGCTCGGTACCGTCCATTCCGCGAACCCGATGACGACCGGGACGGCCTGCGTGACCCCTCGAACCGACAACACTTTGGCCCTATCACGCGCATCCAACAGCGAGGGGTCTTCGAAGCACTTGGTTCCGAGCGGTACGACCCAAAGATCCGCCGGAGCATGATCGATCATTGTCGTTACCATACGCTCGAAGCTCAGATAGAGCCCGAGTTGGATGGTCACGAGAACAATGGAGAAGACAATCCCGACGACAGTGGCCACGAATCGCAGCCTGTCCTGCAGCAGATTTCGAGATGCCAGTTTAAGGATCAGTGGCATCGCGCGTCTCAGCGAACAGAGATCGATTGCTGCCGTTCAATGTTTGGCAGACGGACGATCCAGTGATCGTTGTCATTCCGACGCCCGCGGGCCGGAGTCGGCCTGGAAGGATTGCGCCAGTGTCCACGCGCCGACCTTCCCCAATAAGCCACGAACAAAACGGGGCGGAGCGCAAGGTCGTGGTCGTCGCCCAGGCCAGCAGCAGCGTGACGCCGAAGACGATCATGGCTTTCGCGACGGCGAACAACACGACGCCCAACAACGCATATTGGAGCCAGACGACAAACCCGTAATGCACCAGATACATGCCGAAAGCGCTGTTTGCCAGACTCTCGAGGATTCGCGATCGCCTCGTTCCGAATCGCAGGCATACCGCTATCACGAAAAAGCATATGCTCGCGCACGCCAACGTAAAGCTGATGCCAACGGCGATCTGCAGTCCGAGCGGCGCTGACGACCTATAGGTCATTGCCAAGGCCATCAGTCCCATCCAGAGCAGGAACGACACGAGCGCGCCTGCAAGCCAGGCAGCCCACCGCCGCGCCAGCATTCCCTCCGGAGCCAGCAGGCCGCGCCCGAGGCCGTGGGCGCCAACCCCGAGGCCCGCGAAATAATATACCGCATAGAGCAAGGGGCGACTGAACTGAAACGCGAATGGCCCGTGATCCGACCAAGCCCATGGCGTGAAAGCAATTGCCAGGGGGACATAGGCCACAGCGGAGGCCGCCACCAGGCCGGCGAAATACCGGCCGGGACGGCTGGCGGCACCCGACGACCATAGGGCGAGAGAATCCACCCACTGCGGCGCGCAGCGATGCACGCCGGCAGCCACGATGGCCAAGGCCAGGAGTTGCCATATGAACCACATCGGTCCGTTGGGCCAGAAGGGCAGCGCCAGATAATGACGCGCGTAGGCGCCTAACCCAGGGTCGATCGCGGTTACCCGATAGACCGGATAAAGCGCGAACGGCATGACGACGATCAGCGCGAAGGCGAACGGCACACCCAGCCGCAGCAATCGATCGCCGAGAAACTTCCGAGGCTGTTTGCGCGCAAGACTCGACCACGTGAACAAGGCCGACAGGAAAAACATGAAGGACATCAGATAGACGTCCTGCGAGGCGCAGAAGACGTCAAAGCCAAGCCAGCGGTCGGCGTCGACGATGGGAAAGGCGCGCCACTGATAGGGGGCACTGTCGAAGGCAAACGCCGACGGACCCAGGGAGGCGAGATAGGCCAGGACGGAGTGGAAGGCCAACACGATAACAATCACAACAGCCCGGAGGTTGTTGAGGGCAATGCTGGTTTCGGTCCTTTCCCTTCGTTCACTCATCTCATCGATACCGGAAGCCTCACGTTGAAGTTGACTCAAGCCCGCGCCGGCGCGATCGGGCGGTTTCTCGAAGTGGCACAGCATGCTGTCTCGACTTTGCCGGTGCCGACGGGCCGCGCGCGGCCACAAAACACCACCGTCGCGAGCACACCCCGTTGAAGGCACGATCGACCACTGAGGTCCGACAACGAGGCATGGGGCGCTCCTGTCGTATCCTCCAGGGACCCTGACCATATTCCCGGGCGGCTTGCGGTGGCAGGATCGGAAACTACCTATGCGCGGCTCCGGCGATCACGCCTGGCGCGGTGACCCGGTCGCCGCTGCGCATTCGTCTTGTCCGGCCACTTACTCCTTGTAATTCCGCTCGGATCACGCGATATTGATAAACGGCTGAAATGGGCAGCTGGAAATTTCGGTTCAGCCGGTCGCTGACGATGGCCTGCAGCCCTGGCGGGTCGCGTGCACCCCAATCTCTGGACACTCCCGGACGGTCTGGCCCAGACCGCTTCGACGCCACGCTGCAGATCTCCGGATTCGGTCCGAGCCTGGCGCGTTTTCCGCGCGTTGGGTCATCTCCAACATGCGCCCCGAAGCATGATCGGATCAGGCGTTCCGCCGTTAAAGTCACATGGCAAGGCTATTTCGCGATGAGTCGGAAGTCGTTTGGACGCAACGCCGCATTGGTCGGCATCGCCGCGCTCGCTCTTGCGGGCCTTCCCGTCCGAGCCGCGACCTTGCCCCAGACTTCGTCCGCCGCGACCAGCCGACAAGACGGGATTTGCGCTGGTTCGACCGCGTCGATCAAGCTGCTTGCCACGATCGACAACAACCGCGACGGCAGTTTCCAGTGCCTCGGGCTGTCCCTGCAAGGCGATGCGGTCAAGGGGATCCGCCTCGAAACGCACCGCTTCGTGTCCACGGGCGCGCACACGGAGTCCGAGCAAGTCAAGATCGCGGAGTTTTCCATGGCGACGGTCGAAAGCAGCCATGGCGCGGTTTTAGACGGCGTTCCAGGCTATGACGCCATCATCCTGCAGGGTCATTTCTCCACACCGTCGGGTATGGCGAAGCTGGTGACATCGTACCTCTATAACGGCTTCACCGGCGAATATCGCAGTTGCCAGATGACGCTTGTCCGGGCACCGGACGCCAATTGGCGCCTCGTCGACCGCTTCGATCGAACCGTCTCGCATATCGTGGTCAGGACCCGGGAAATGCCCCTGATCGGCGCCTTTGGTATCGCCAACCTCGACGGCGCCTGCACGTAGCGGGAAACCTCCGTCGGAAGGAGCCAGGGGTCAGGTAACGGGTGTGGCGTATGAGCGTGCAGAATCAGTTGTTGACCTGGGCCTTGCGCCGCTGGATCAAACCGAATTCGCTTCTCAGCCAGGACATCGCGACCTCGCGCGCGCGCGCCGCCAGAGTGCCGTTTCCGGCGAGGCTGCCGCCGGGTTGGCAAATTCGCGCCGAGCATGGAACCGTCCTGAAGGGCGAATGGATCGAGCCCGCCGCGCCCACCAACGTGGGGTGCATACTGTATCTTCATGGCGGCGCCTACGTCACGATGTCGGCTCGGACTCACCGATCGATAACCTCGCGCCTGGCGGCCTGGAGCAACGCGCGCCTGTTCGCTCTCGATTACCGCCTGGCACCCGAGCATCCTTTTCCGGCGGCGCTGGAGGATGCGCTGGCAGCCTATCGTGCGCTGATTTCCGCAGGAACGCTTCCTTCCCACGTCGTCATCGCTGGCGATTCGGCTGGCGGTGGCCTCGCTTTGGCCCTGCTTGTCGCCTTGCGCGATGCGAAGGACCCGCCGCCGGCTGCCGCGGTGTTGTTCTCACCCTGGACGGATCTTGCGGTGACAGGGAGAAGTATCATCGACAACGACGCCTCCGATGCCCTGTTCTTCGGGTCCTGGGTGACGGCGCAAGCGCAACTCTATCTCGCCGACACGCCAGCGACGAATTCCCTCGCCTCGCCGGTTTATGCCGATCTGACCGGCCTGCCGCCCTTGCTGATTCAAGTAAGCGACAGCGAAGTCCTGCTGGATGACTCGCGGCGCATATACGAGAATGCCAGGCGAGCGGGCGTCGCGGCGACACTTCAGATCTGGCCAGGCGTTCCGCATGACTGGCAGCTGTTCGCGCCGATCCTGCCCGAGGCCCGCGCCGCACTGCGGGACGCCAGCGCCTTCGTCCAGGCGAGGCTTGCGTTGACCGCAAGATCCGGTGCGATGGAGGGTGGTTCGGTGGCGGGACCGTAAGCGGCGGGACCACGGCAGTTTCCGGCACGAATTCGCCTCACAGGGGGGATATGAGTAGTTTCCGATCCTGTTCCAGGCAATGTCCCGTCAGATATGGTGCCGGCTTCGTCGCGCTGCGCAGCGCCGGCCATGGCGCGGCCGACCGTGGCGTCATGGATCACGTTCTCACGATGTCCAAGGGGGGTGCGCTCGAACCCGTCGTACAAAGCCCAGTCACGTGAAGACTTACCGCCAGAGGAAGGAGCAATACAACGACATGCAGACGATGCTGCCGCTATTCACTTCCGGCGCGACCGATCTGATGGCGTTGTCTGCGCTGATGTCCGGCATGGCTTTTCTGATCGTCATTTTAGCGACGTCGGTCTACGTTATAAGCGTCGGCGCGGCAGGTATCTCTTTTTCGGTTTATACTGTGCTCTCCGCAATCTCTTTCATCATAAGTAAGTTGTGGATAGTATCGACGCTGCGGATGGTGGCGCTCTATAGCTGCGTCGGTGGTGGTGCTGCCAGCGCGATCGCCGCAGTGGAAATGCTCGGCAATAAGGGTGAGCGGGCAACCGACCTTGCTCTTACTCTGATCGGGGCGATGGTCGGTGCCGTGTCACTGTCCGGGTCGGTGATTGCCTGGACCAAGCTCAACGGAATTAGCAAGAGGAACTTGAAATCTTGGGATCGGCAAGCTTTCAGCTTGGTGGTCGTGGTGACGGCTCTCGCTGTCATAGGCTGGATCGGTTTAACGGCACAAGGTGGCGCTGATCGGCTGATCGCCGTCCCCGGTTTGATTTATTGGCTATCGGGTTGCGGGCTTCTCTTGGGCGCCTTGATTACACTCCCGATCGACCGAGAGCAAATGCCCACCGTTATCTATTTCTACAATGCCTTCACAGGCCTCGCGATCGGCCTTGAAGGGTTGGCGCTATGGAACCCAACGCTGATTATTGCAGGCACGTTGGTCTGCGCCGCCCGCATGCTTCTTACGCTGACGATGGTACGGTTGTCCGTTATCGAAGCATAGCGGGACACAGCGCCGATCCGCCGCCGGTCCGTCTCTCGGGGGGCTGCGTGACCTCATCGGCCGCGGTAGTACAAAACATCGGCCCGCGATGTCACCCAACAGACCCACAAACCACTCACCGCCTATCCACCGTGCGGCTTTGCCGAGAGTCCATCCTGAGCCGCCGACTCGTCCGCGCCATTCCAGGCGGCGGCAACAGCCAGGCGGGCCAGCGCCGGAAGCGATGGCGCGCCGGTTCGCGTCATGATCGCGGCGCGGTGGTTCTCGACGGTGCGCTGGCTGATACCGAGATCCGCGGCGATATTCTTGCTCGGATGGCCGGCCAGCACCATTTCCATGATCTGCTGCTGCCGCGGCGTGAGACCCGCGACGACGGTGCGCGCGCTCTCCCGCCGGGTAGCCAGTATGCTCGAATCCCGCGACTGCTCCAGGGCCCGCTCGATGCTGGCGAGCAACTCGCGGCGGCTGACCGGCTTCTCGATGAAATCCGAAGCGCCGGCCCTCATGGCCTTGACCGCTATCGTCACATCGCTGTTGCCGGTGATCATGATGGAGGTCAGCCGGTCACCTGCATCATGGAGACGCTGAAGCAGTTCAAGCCCGCTCAGACCGGGTAGATAGGCATCGATCAGAAGACATCCCTCTCGGCCCGGACGATAGGCTTCGAGAAATGCCTCGCCAGACGCATAGTCCTCGACGCTCAGATCCTCTTCCTCCAGCACGCTCCGGAACGCCTCGCGCACGTTGGCGTCGTCATCGACAATGAAGATGACGGGTGGCTCGGCAGCACCGGCCGGCCCGGCGGGATGTGGTGCGTGCACCGCCTGTGGCAAGGTCGGCAGCAGAGAGTCGATGGCCTGCCTCAGCTCCGCGGGTTTCACCGGCTTGTTCAGCTGGACACAGTCGTAAGCCGAAATACTGCGCAATGCGGCGATCGAGATGTCGGCGGTCAGGATGATGACCGGAATCTCCTGGTGACTCTTCTCCCGCAGCTTCGCCGCGACCTCGATCCCGTCCATGCCGCTCGGCAGGTTGTAGTCGGCGACAATGACGTCGGGTCGAACCGTCCCTCTCGCCATCCACTCCAGCGCGGCGGGCCCATCAGGCGCGGTTGCCACATGATGACCATCCTCCTTGAGCAGAATCTCAAGCAGGCCGCATACATCGGGATCGTCCTCGACGACCAGAATGGTGCCGGTGCGTCGAACACCTTCGGCCGTCCCGACTTGCGTACCGGGCCGGACGTGTTCGATCCGTGGCGTCGCCCCATCCGGTGGGCACGCAACTTCGATGGCAAAGACGGAGCCCTTGCCCGGACGCGAGCGGACCCGTATCCGATGATCCAGCAGTTCCGCCAGTCGTTGCACGATGGACAGACCGAGACCCAGGCCACGACTGCGCTCACGCGCGGCGTTGTCCAACTGATGGTACTCATCGAAGATCGCTTTAAGCTCGGTCTCGGGGATGCCGATACCGGTGTCCCAGACCTCGATGCTCACCATACCTTCCCGGCGCCGGCACCCCAGCAGCACCTTGCCCTGCCTGGTGTACTTCAATGCGTTCGACAGCAGGTTGCGAACCATCTGCTCAAGCAAGTGCGGATCGCTGTCGACCAAAAGGCTGCACGGGACCATGCGAAGAGCTAGCCCGTTCGCTTGCGCATAATAAGCGAATTCATCCCGCAGTCGTTCCAGCAGGTCATTGACCGGGAAACTGGCAACTTCGGCATGGACGACACCGGCGTCGATCTGGTTCACGTCGAGCAGCGTATCCAGCATGCCCGTCATAGCGCTCAGCGTCCGGTCGAGTCGCGCAACCAGCTTTTGGGCCCGTTCCCCCTCGACGGTTTTTTCCAGCAGGCCCTGCAGCAGCGCGAGTGTCTGCATGGGCTGGCGCAAATCATGGCTGGCGGCGGCAAGGAAACGCGACTTCGCGACACTCGCCCGCTCCGCCTCCTGCTTGGCTGCCTCCAGCGCATCGGCGGTACCGCGCCGTGCCGTGACGTCGGCAAAGGTGATGACCACACCTTCGACCCCGTTGTCCTGGGTGCGGTAGGGCAGAATGCGACGAGTGTACCAGGCCCCACTCTGGGCCTGGATCTCGCGTTCGATCGGTTCGAGGGTCTGTAGCACCGTGCGAGCGTCGGTCAGCAACGCTCCGTCCGGAGCCAGCGAGGTGAAGCTTGCCAGCGGCCGTCCGACATCGCCTGGAATCAGGCTGAAAAGTGACTTGGTGGCCGGCGTAAAGAACCGGATGTTGAGGTTGCTGTCGAGAAAAAGCGTCGCGACGTTCGTGCTGTACAGAACGTTCTGCAGATCGTTGGAGGTGGTACGCTGCCGCTCCAGCGTTTCCTGGAGCTGGCTGTTGAGAGCGGTCAATTCCTCGTTGAGCGATTGCAATTCCTCCTTCGAGGTAAGCAGCTCCTCGTTGGTGGATTGGTATTCTTCGTTGATGGACAGGGCTTCGTCGTTGGCCGCCCGGTGCTCTTCAACGGAGATCTCAAGGTCGCGGATGGCGCCCTGCAGTTCCGCCCTCGTGGCCTCGAGTTCCCGTTCCAGTTCGGTGACCCGCGGAGCGTCCCGCGGCGGTATGGCCGCTGTCGTGTTCTGCCCGTCCTTCGGCGCCTCGACGAAGCAGACCAGCAGCAACTCCTCGCTTTCGCTCGGAACGGGCTGCACGTCGATGCTGAACGAAACCGTACCACCATTCTGTTTCACGCGGCCGCCGCCGACGACCACGCGCGCGTTCTCCTGAGTGGCTCGCTGGATTGCCGATCTGAGCTTGGTCCGCAGTCCCTCCCGCGCCATGGCGAGCACATTGTTGGTGGCCTCCCCTGGCGCCAGCCGCAGGAAGCGATCGACCGGTCCCAGGGAATACAGACTCTCATACTTGCGATTGATCAGGACCGCCGCCGGTGCGTAGGTTTCCATCAACAGACGCCGGCAAACGTCCGCGGCCGTGGTCTGCCGCGACGGGGGTTGCGCCTGTCCCGGCCGCATGCGGACACGCGCGCCCTCACCGCCGCTCGTCAGGAAGCCGATTTCACCCGGCCGGCTGCGACCGATGTGGCGATACAGCCGCTCGGGCTTCGCTATCATATCGAAACGTCGATCGGAAGTGCCGACGGCCTCCGCGCTTCCGAGCAAAAGAATCCCGCCCTCGCGCAGGGCAAAATGAAAAAGCGAAAGAATTTTTGCCTGTGCTTCCGGGCGCAGATAAATTAGGAGATTGCGACATGACACCAGGTCGAGGCGTGAAAATGGCGGGTCGCTCAGCACATCCTGCACCGTGAACACCACGGCGGCGCGCAATTCGGGTAATACCCGGTAGCCGTGATCGTCCTTCGAAAAGAATCGAGCAAGCCGTTCCGCTGACACGTCCGCTTCAATCGATTCCGGGTAAAGACCCTCACGGGCCATGGCTACCGCCTCCGGGTCAACATCGGAGGCAAAGACCTGCAGTTTGATGTTGACCTGGGCCGCGGCGATTTCCTCGCGGAACAGCATGGCAAGGGAATAGGTCTCCTCGCCCGTGCTGCAACCCACGATCCAGATACGCAGCGGGTGGTCGGGCGGGTGGCCACGGACGAGGTCGGGAATGATCCTCTCGGCGAGCAGATCGAATACCTTAGGATCACGGAAGAAGCTGGTGACGTTGATGAGAAGGTCCTTGGCAAGAAGATCAAGTTCGGTGTCGTCGCCGCGCAGCATGTCCAGGTAACGATCCATGTCATTGGTATCGATCGCAGCCACTGCCATGCGCCGCTCGACCCGGCGCTGCAGCGTCCCCTGCTTGTAAAGGGTAAAGTCATAGGGAGTCTTGGTGCGCAGAAGATCAATGATCTTCAGAAAACAGTCCTGCGCCGTATCGCCGGACGCAACCTCAGCGTCATCGCCACGCGCGCCGGCTATTCGTCGGCCGTATTCGATAATTCTGGTTGGAATCTCCGCCACCGGAAGCACGAGATCCACATCGCCCGTCATGATTGCGCTTTGCGGCATCCCGCCGAAGCTGGCCTCATCCGGATCTTGCGCAACAACGAGTCCGCCCTGTTCCTTGATGGCTTTCAATCCGATGCTACCGTCGGCGCCGGTGCCGGAGAGGATCACGGCGATGGCGCGCGCCCCGCAATCCTCCGCCAGCGAATGCAGCAGGAAGTCGAAGGGCAGGCGCGCACCATGCCGCGCCTGGGGTTGCGACAGGTGGAGCGCGCCGTTGCCGACGGAAAGGTAGGTTCCGGGAGGGATCACATAAACGTGATCGGCCATGATCGGCAGGCCATCGGTGGCTTGTTGCACGGCCAGTGCCGTGTAGCCGGTAAGCAGGTCCACCAGCATGCTTTCGTGGGTCGGATCGAGGTGCTGCACCAGGATGAACGCCATGCCGGTATCGGCAGGCAGCGCGCGCAGGAACTTCCGACAGGCGTCGAGGCCGCCCGCCGAAGCGCCGATTCCGACGACGACGACGTTCCTGGCACCCAAAGCGGCGCTCCGAGCCGGCCGGGAATGTCGGGATTGTGATCGGGGCGTTTGGGGCTGATGCAGGCGGCTGTCGGGCATTCTGGACACGCCCTCCGGGTTCGTCTTGCGAAAAGACAACGACACATTACCACAGGCATGCCGTCGCGACCATACCCATGGGTTTGGCGCAGCCTTTCATCATCCGCCGCCATCCGCGCGGTCTGAGTAGATTCCGGGCCTGCTCCTGGCGACCGCCACGCCGTATCGTCACTGGCATCGGGATTTTGTTCGGATCGGGGCGCCGCCCGGGCCGGCGCCATGCATGCTGCCGCGCGCAAGCGGACATATGTCTTGCGAGAATCGACGGTTTGGAACCCATCCAGACCGACCAATTGCCCGCCCCGTACAACAGGAGATTCAAAATCGTGAGCGCATCAGGCAAGAGCGAACCCGGTATCACCGGACTACAGGAGGATATCGCCGCGTTGAAGCACGACGTCGCGAGCCTGATCGAGCACTTGAAGCTGGGCGCAACGACCGGGGCCCAGAGCGCTGCCGGACACCTCGACGATGGTGCGCACCGGGTGTGTCGCGGCCTCGCCGCCGAGGGCGAGCGGGCGGCCAAGGTGGTCTCCGATCAGA
>CAYWOW010000014.1:0-46798 GCA_964459005.1 uncultured Acetobacteraceae bacterium | reverse complement strand
TCTACCAGGACCGCGAGGACGGCGAGGTGTCCTATTCGGTGCACCTGACCGTGCTCGAGGAGGACCTGCCGCCGGTCCCCAGGACGGCGCCCGCCACGCCGGTGGCCAATCCCCGCCGCACCCGCTGAGCCGGCGAAGGTGCCGGGGCGTCGTGCCCCGGCGATCTCACGGCAGGACGATGCCGGTCAGAACCTCCGGCGCGGCCGCCGCCTCGCCGCGCTCGACGCGGCGGACGGCATCCACCAGCGCCCGCTGCGCCGGGGCGGGAAGGCCGACCTCGGCTCCCTTGGCGACGATGAAGCCGTTCATCTCCTCGATCTCGGTGCGGCGGCCTTTCATCATGTCCTGGCCCATCGACGGACGCGCCGCCTCGCCGCCCTCCTTGTTGCTGCCGGCGATCATCGCCGCCTCGATCTCGGCCAGCGCCGCCGGATCGCCCTCGCCGGCCCGGGCGAGCCGCTCGGGATCGAGATTGCCGATCGGCTCGAGCTGAAACCCCAGGGCCTGGCCGATCCGCACGCCCTCGCCGCCGAGCCGGATGCAAAAGCGGCGGATGGCATCGACCTTATCCATCTGCTTGCCGGCCAGCCCGGTCGCGGCGGAAACGCCGTTGCGCATGCCGTTCGTGCACAGCTTGGTCCAGCGCTCGCCCCACAGATTGGCGGTGGATCTGGTGCTGTCGATGCCGCCGAACATTTCGGTCAGTTGCCGCACCCGCCCGGTAATCCGCCCATGCGGCTCGCCGATACGAAACACCGTGTGCGCGGCCCCGCCCATCGGCATGGTGCGGCGGATGCTTCCCGGCGCCCAAAGATCGACCGATATGCGCGAGGCGATGACGCCGACGACCCGGCCCCAGCCCACCACGCCGGCGATCTTTTCCTCGTTGATGCAGTTCTGCAGCGACACCACGAAACCGCCGGGCGCCAGGTACTGGGCGATCAGCGCCGTCGCCCACCCGGTGTCGTAGGATTTCACCGACACGACGGCGATGTCGGGCGGCCGTTGCTTCGACAGGCCCTGCACCTCGGTGACGTGCAGCACGGTGGGGCGGCAGGTGACGGCCTCCGCTGGCGTGGTGCCGGTGAGGCACAGGCCGTCGCGCCGGATCGCCTCCACGTGCTCGGGCCAGAAGTCCACCAGGGTGACGTCGTGGCCAAGTCGGTGCAGGTGGCCGCCGACATAGCCGCCCACCGCGCCGGCGCCGACGACGACAATTCGTGGACCCATGAGCCGTCTCCCGTTGAACCGCAATCCGGGGCAGAGTAGCGGACAACCAAAGCGTGGGAAGAGACCAATGAACTGGACCGACCGAAGGCGCGCCTTCCGTGCCATCCTGGCGGGAGGGGAATGCGTGCATCCGGGGTCGGTGTTCGACCCGGTCTCGGCGCGCCTCGCCGAGGATCTCGGTTTCGAGGCCGGCATGTTCGCCGGCTCGATCGCGGCGCTCGCGGTGCTGGGATCGCCCGACCTGGTGGTGCTGACGCTGACCGAGTTCGCCGAGCAGATCCGCCGCATGAGCCGGGCGACGACGCGCCTGCCGCTGCTGGTGGACGCCGACCACGGCTACGGCAACGCGCTCAGCGTCATGCGCACGGTGGCCGAGCTGGAGGTTGCCGGGGTGGCCGCGCTGACCATCGAGGACACCGTCCTGCCCCGCCCCTATGGCGACGGCCGCCTGCAACTGCTGGCGCGCGAAGAGGGGCTGGGCAAGGTCCGCGCGGCGCTGGCGGCGCGCACCGATCCCGAGCTGGTCATCGTCGGCCGCACCAGCGCCTTGCAGGCCGGCGGGCTGGACGAGGCGTTGGCGCGGGCGCGCGCCTACGCCGGGGCCGGCGCCGATGCGCTGTTCTTCACCGGCGTCAAGACGCTGGATCAGGTACGCGCGCTGCACGCGGCAACCGGCAAGCCGATCATCCTGGGCGGCGCCGAGGGCGACTTCAGCCGCGAGGCTCTGGCCGGCGCGGGCGTCAGGGTCGCCTTGCAGGGCCATCAGCCCTTCATGGCCGCGGTCCGCGCGGTGCAGGAAACGCTTGCGGCGCTGCGCGGCGGGACGCCGCCCGAGGCTCTGACCAACCAAGCCTCGGCCGCGCTGATGAAGCAGGTCACGCGCCAGGCCGATTACGCCGCCGCGACGCGCGATTTTCTCGGCGGGACGTAGCTGCTACAGCCGCACCCCGTCCGCCGCCGCCCGCAACATCTCCGCGCTCCGCTTCAGCGCGGCAAGTTCGCCGGCGTCGAGGTCGGGCATCAACGTCCGCGCCACGCCGCCGGCGCCCAGCAGGCGCGGCAGGGACAGGGCGACGTCGCGCACACCCAGGCAATCCGGTGTCACCATGGAGCAGGTGACCAGCGTCCGCTCATCGTCCTGAATGATCCGGGCCAGGCGGGCGATGCCCGCGCCGATGCCGAACCAGGTCCCGCCCTTGCCGCGGATGATCGCATCGGCGGCGCGCCGCACGGCGGTGTCGATGCGGTGGCGATCGGCCTCTCCCAGGGCGCGCCCCATCTGGCGGGCGATCTCGGCCACCGGCTGGCCGCTGGCCGAGGCGTCCGACCAGTGCAGCACCTCGCTGTCGCCATGTTCGCCGAGCACCTGGGCGTGGATGGAGTTCGGGCTGATGCCGAGATGTTCGCCGAGCAGCGCGCGGAACCGCGCGGTGTCGAGGATCGTGCCCGAGCCGATCACCCGTTCCGGCGGCACCCCGTGGCGAGCGAGCAGGCCGGTGGTGATTTGCGTCATGATGTCGACCGGATTCGTCGCCACCAGGAAGACGGCCTCCGGGGAGGCGGCCAGCGCGGCCGGGACGATCGCGGCAAAGATCGCGGCGTTGCGCGCGAGCAGGTCGAGCCGGGTCTCGCCGGGCTTCTGGTTGACCCCCGCCGTCAGCAGGATGATGCCCGCGCCGGCGAGATCGGCCATCTCGCCGGCGTGCACCCGGATCGGATACGAGAACGGCGTGGCGTCAAGGATGTCCCGCGCCTGGGCCACCGCGAGGTCCGCGTTGTGGTCGACGAGTACGATTTCCGAACCGATGCCGCGCAATGTCATGGCGTAGGCCGCGGTGGCGCCGACCTGGCCGACTCCGACGATGCCGATTTTCACCCTGTCTCTCCTCATGTTCTGGCGAACCGGATATGGGGTCCAGGACCGGCGCTTACCGCCACGCCGCCCCGATCACCTCGTGGCTGCCATCCAGGATCATGTTCACCGCGACATAGAGCACGATCAGCAGGCCGATCCAGGCGATCCAGCGGGCGCGTTCCACCAGCTTGGCGATCAACGACGCGGCCACCCCCATCAGCACCACGGAGACGGTGAGCCCGGTCACCAGCACCCAGAGGTGGCCCTGCGCGGCGCCGGCGACGGCCAGCACGTTGTCCAGGCTCATGGACAGGTCGGCCACCACGATTTGCAGCATCGACTCGGGCAGCGACTTCATCCGCCGCGACGTGCCGCCCGGGTCATTCGCGCCGGGCCGGCGCAGCTCGCGGTACATCTTCCAGGCCACCCAGAGCAGCAGGATGCCGCCGGCCAGCACCAGCCCGACCACCGCCAGCAGTTTCAGGGTGACGACGCCGAGCAGGATGCGCAGCACCGTGGCGGCGCCGATGCCCAGGATGATGGCCGGCCGCTTCTGCCCACGCGGCAGGCCGGCCACCGCCATGCCGACCACCACCGCGTTGTCGCCGGCCAGCGTGATGTCGACCAGCAGCACCTGCAACAGGGCGGAAAGCTCGGGCAGCGTCACCTGAGGCATGCGTCTTCCTTGCCCGGGAACCGGCGCCGGCCTAGAGGAGAGCCTTCCCCTAGCAGCCGACCGGAGCGCCCATGGTTCCCCGCTACACCCGCCCGGCGATGGCCGCCATCTGGTCGCCGGAAAACCGCTTCCGCATCTGGTTCGAGATCGAGGCGCTGGCGGCCGAGGGCATGGCCCGCGCCGGCGCCATCCCCGAAAGCGCCGCGACGGCCATCCGCCAGCGCGGCGCGCCGGTGCTGGCCGCCATCTCGGCCGCCGACCTCGAGCGCATCGACGCCATCGAACGCGAGACCCGGCACGACGTTATCGCCTTCCTCACCTGGCTGGCCGAGCATATCGGCCCCGACAGCCGCTTCGTCCATCAGGGCATGACCAGCAGCGACGTGCTGGACACGTGCCTGTCGCTGCAACTCGTGCAGGCCGCCGACCTGCTGCTGGCCGACCTCGACGCGGTGCTGGCGGCGCTGAAGCAGCGCGCGGTCGAGCACAAATACACGCCGACCATCGGCCGCAGCCACGGCATCCATGCCGAGCCGACCAGCTTTGGCCTCAAACTCGCCGGGCATTACGCTGAATTTGCACGAAATCGCAAACGGCTGGAAACGGCGCGGGCGGAAGTGGCGGTGTGCGCCATCAGCGGCGCCGTCGGCACCTTTGCCCATCTCGATCCCTCGGTCGAGGCATATGTGGCGGAAAAACTGGGCCTCGCGGTGGAACCCATCTCCACCCAGGTCATCCCGCGCGACCGCCACGCCGCCTATTTCTGCGCCCTCGGGGTGATCGCTTCCGGCGTCGAGCGGCTGGCCACCGAGGTGCGCCACCTGCAACGCAGCGAGGTGCGGGAGGCGGAGGAGTTCTTCCACCCGGGCCAGAAGGGCTCGTCGACCATGCCGCACAAACGCAACCCAGTGCTGAGCGAGAACCTGGTGGGCTTGGCGCGCATCGTGCGTGCGACGGTAGTGCCGGCGCTGGAGAACGTGACGCTGTGGCACGAGCGCGACATCAGCCATTCCAGCGTGGAGCGGGCGATCGGGCCGGACGCCACGGTGACGCTCGATTTCGCCCTCGCCCGGCTGGCCGGGATGGTGGCGAACCTGTCGGTCCATCCGGAACGGATGGCGGCCAACCTGGAGATGCTGGGCGGCGTGGTGCATTCCGGCGAGGTGCTGTCGGCGCTGGTCGCCCACGCCGGCATATCGCGCGAGGACGCCTACCGGATCGTCCAGCGCAACGCCATGGCGACCTGGGAGAAGCTGGGTACGCCGGAGGGGCGCAGCTTCCGTGACAACCTCGCCGCCGACCCGGAGGTCGCGGGAAGGGTGCCGACGGCGGCGCTGGACGCGGCGATGGACCCGGCCCGGCACCTGCGCCATGTGGACACCGTGTTCGCGCGGGTGTTCGGGGACGCCTGACGCGGGTTCGCCCTGCGCCGCCGGCGGCCCACGGGCGTGGCATGGTCGTCACACGACTGCTATACCGCCCCCGCGCCGTGGGAGACCCGGCGGCGCGGCGTGTTTGCGTGCCCCGCTGGGAACCATGCGCGCGCCACGACCCAAAAGGAACTGCCCATGGCCCGCCGCCGTCAGCTTTACGAAGGCAAAGCGAAGATCCTGTTCGAAGGCCCCGAGCCCGGCACTCTCGTCCAGTATTTCAAGGATGACGCCACCGCCTTCAACTCGCAGAAAAAGGGCGTCATCCCCGGCAAGGGCGTGCTGAACAACCGGATCAGCGAATACCTGATGATGCGACTCGGCGAGATCGGCGTGCCCACCCACTTCATCCGCCGCCTCAGCATGCGCGAGCAGTTGATCCGCGAGGTCGAGATCATCCCGGTCGAGGTGGTCGTGCGCAACGTGGCGGCCGGCAGCCTGTCGACCCGGCTGGGGATTCCGGAGGGCACCCGCCTGCCCCGATCCATCATCGAGTACTACTACAAGAACGACCAGCTCGGCGACCCGATGGTGGCCGAGGAGCACGTCACCGCCTTCGGCTGGGCGGCCACCCAGGACCTTGACGACATGGTGGCCCTGACGCTGCGGATAAACGATTTCCTCACCGGCCTGTTCCTCGGCATCGGCATCATGCTGGTGGACTTCAAGCTGGAGTTCGGCCGGCTGTGGGAGAACGAGGAGATGCGTATCGTGCTCGCCGACGAGATCAGCCCGGACAATTGCCGCCTGTGGGACGCCAAGACCAACGAGAAGATGGACAAGGACCGGTTCCGCCGCGACCTCGGCAAGGTGGAAGAAGCGTATCAGGAAGTGGCGCGGCGCCTGGGCATCCTGCCCGAGGCCGGGACGCGCGACCTCAAGGGCCCGGAGATCATGCAGTGAAAGCGACGGTGACTGTCATGCTGAAGGCGGGAGTGCTCGACCCGCAAGGCAAAGCCATCGGCCAGGCGCTTCGCAATCTCGGATTTTCCGGGGTTGGCGAGGTGCGGGCCGGCAAGGTGATCGAGCTGGAGCTCGCCGAGGCCGACCCGGCCGCCGCCCGCGCCCAGGCCGAGGACATGGCCCGCCGCCTGCTCGCCAACATGGTCATCGAGAGTTTTCGGGTCGAGGTCGCGGGATGAAGGCCGGCATCGTCGTCTTTCCCGGCATCAACCGGGAGCGCGACATGGTGATCGCCCTGGAGCGCTCGACCGGCCGCAAGCCGCGCATGATCTGGCACCGCGAAACCGATTTGTTCGGCCTCGACCTGGTGGTGATTCCGGGCGGGTTCTCCTATGGCGACTATCTGCGCTGCGGCGCCATGGCGGCGCACTCGCCGGTGATGGAGGCGATCCGCGAGCACGCCGCCCGCGGCGGCTATATCCTCGGCGTCTGCAACGGGTTCCAGATTCTCGTCGAGGCGGGTCTGCTGCCGGGTGCGCTGCTGCGCAACGCCTCGCTCAGGTTCCTGTCGTCGGACTGCTGGCTGCGGGTCGAGCGGACGGACACCCCTTTCGCGCGGAACTACGCGCGCGGCGCGGTCTTCCGCAGCGCGATGGCGCACGGCGACGGCAACTACTTCGCCGACGACGCCACGCTCGACCGGCTGGAAGGCGAGGGCTTGGTGGCGTTCCGCTACGTGAGCCCGGAGGGCGCGGTGACCGCCCCGGCCAACCGCAACGGCAGCGCGCGCAACATCGCCGGCATCTATTCGCCCGACCTCAGGGTGCTCGGCCTGATGCCGCACGCCGAGGACCTGGTCGACCCGCTGATGGGCGGCATCGACGGCAAGCCGCTGTTCGACGCGTTGGCGGCGCTGGCGGTCTAGCTCACAGACGCCATGACCCGATCCGCTCGGTCGGCACCGAAGTTCTGAACGAAGGCAATCCCATGGCCCGCGACGTCAACCAAAGCCTCGCCCGCGAGTTCGGCCTGTCCGCCGACGAATACGCCCGCGTGCTGGACATCATGGGGCGCACCCCCACGCTGACCGAACTCGGCGTGTTCAGCGTCATGTGGTCGGAGCATTGCAGCTACAAATCCAGCAAGGTCTGGCTGAAGCTGCTGCCCACCACGGCGCCCTGGGTCATCCTCGGCCCCGGCGAGAACGCCGGCGTGGTCGATATCGGCGACGGGCTGGCCGCCATCTTCAAGATGGAAAGCCACAACCACCCGAGCTTCATCGAACCCTACCAGGGCGCCGCCACCGGCGTCGGCGGCATTCTCCGCGATGTCTTCACCATGGGGGCGCGGCCGGTCGCCAACCTCAACGCGCTGCGCTTCGGCGACCCGGCGCTGCCGCGGACCAAAAGCACCATCGACGGGGTCGTGCGCGGCATCGGCGACTACGGCAATTGCGTCGGCGTGCCGACGGTGGGCGGCGAGGTCGGCTTCCACCCGGCCTACAACGGCAACCCGCTGGTCAATGCCATGACGGTCGGCATCGCCCGCAAGGACCGCATCTTCCTCTCCGCCGCCGCGGGGGTCGGCAACCCGGTGGTCTATGTCGGCTCGAAAACCGGGCGCGACGGCATCCACGGCGCCACCATGGCCTCGGCCGAATTCGCCCAGGACAGCGAGGAAAAGCGCCCGACCGTGCAGGTCGGCGACCCGTTCGAGGAAAAACTGCTGATCGAGGCCTGCCTGGAACTGATGGCCACCGACGCGATCGTCTCCATCCAGGACATGGGCGCGGCCGGTCTCACGTCCTCGGCCGTCGAGATGGCCGGCAAGGGCGGCGTCGGGCTGGCGCTCGACCTCGACGCGGTGCCGCAGCGCGAGACCGGCATGAGCGCCTACGAGATGATGCTGTCGGAAAGCCAGGAGCGCATGCTGATGGTGCTGCGTCCCGACCGGCAGGACCTCGCCCGGAAAATCTTCGAGAAGTGGGAGCTGGATTTCGCCGTCGTCGGCCACCTGACCGATACCGGGCGCATCGTCGTCACCCATCGCGGCGTCGTCGAGGCCGACATCCCGCTCGCCCCGCTGGCCGACCACGCGCCGCTGTATCGCCGCCCCTTCGTGGAGACGCCCAAAGCGGCCGATCTGGGTACGGTGGCCGACCCGGTCGGCCTGCGATCGGCGCTGGTGCGCCTGGTCGGCTGCCCCGATCTGTGCTCGCGCGCCTGGGTGTGGGACCAGTACGACGCCACGGTGGGCGGGCAGACCGTGCGCCGGCCCGGCCGCGCCGACGCCGCGGTGGTGAAGATCGAGGGCAGCCGGCGGGCGCTGGCGCTGACGACGGACTGCACGCCCCGCTATTGCCAGGCCGACCCCGAGGCCGGCGGCGCGCAGGCCGTGGCCGAGGCCTGGCGCAACATCACCGCGACCGGCGCGCGGCCGCTGGCGATCACCGACTGCATGAATTTCGGCAACCCCGAGAAGCCGGAGATCATGGGCCAGTTCGCCGCCGCCATCCGCGGCATGGTGGCGGCCTGCACCGCGCTCGACTTCCCGGTCGTGAGCGGCAATGTCAGCCTCTACAACGAGACCGAACGCCAGCCCATCCCGCCGACGCCGACGATCGGTGGGTTGGGCGTGCTGGAGGACGCCGGCACCGCCGTCGGGCTGGCGCTGCCAGCGGGCTGCGAGCTGGTGCTGATCGGCGCGACCGCCGGCCATCTCGGCCAGTCGCTGTGGCTGCGCGAGGTCGCCGGGCGGGAGGATGGCCCCCCTCCACCCGTCGATCTGGCCGCCGAGCGCCGCAACGGTGACTTCGTCCGGCACCTGATCCTGCGCGGGGAGGTGCTGGCCTGCCACGACGTCGCCGACGGCGGGGTGCTGGTGGCGGTGGCGGAAATGGCGCTGGCTGGCAATGTCGGCGCCGAACTGGAGGCGGGGCCGGACGGGGTCGCGCCGCACGAATTCTGGTTCGGCGAGGACCAGGCGCGCTACGTGCTGGCCGTCGAGGACGCCCTGGCCGTCATCGGCAAGGCGCGGACCGCCGGGGTTCCGGCGATGGGGCTGGGGTTTTCGAACGGCCGGGATTTGACACTGCCGTCCGGCGACCCCATCTCGCTGGCTGAGCTGCGCCGCGTGCACGAGCATTTCATGCCCGCGCTCATGGGCGGCTAAATCGCGAGGGGGTCGCGGCACGATGGCGATGTCGGCGAACGAGATCGAAGCCCTGATCCGGGTGGCCGTGCCGGATGCGCGCGTGACCATCGAGGACCTTGCCGGCGACGGCGACCACTACGCCGCCACCGTGGTCAGCGAGAGTTTTCGCGGCCTCTCCCGCGTCCGGCAGCACCAGATCGTCTATGCCGCGCTCAGCGGCCGCATGGGGGGCGCGCTGCACGCCCTCGCCCTGCAAACTTCCGCCCCCGAGCCAGGAGCCCCGGCATGACCAATCCCGTCTTCGAGCGCATCCAGTCCGACATCACCGAGAACCCCGTGTTCCTCTACATGAAGGGCAACGCGATGTTCCCGCAGTGCGGGTTCTCGGCGCGGGTGGTGCAGATCCTCACCCACCTGGGGGTGCCGTTCAAGACCGCCAACGTGCTGGAGGATGCCGAGCTGCGCGAGGGCATCAAGCAGTTCTCCAACTGGCCGACGGTGCCGCAGCTCTACATCAAGGGCGAGTTCATCGGCGGCTGCGACATCGTCACCGAGATGTTCCAGTCCGGCGAGCTGGCGAGCACGCTCGCGGAAAAGGGCATCCCGCACGAGGCTTCGGCCTGACGGATCAGGCGGCGACGCCCTCGATCCACTTCCGATCGATGTCCATGCCGAAGCCCGGTGCGTCCGAGGGATGGAGGACGCCGCCCCACGGCACCGGCGTGCCGGGGATCGCGACCATCCGCTCCAGCGGAACTCCGGGCGGCCCATAGACGAAATACTCGCCCCAGGTCGCGCACGGCATCGCCAGCGTCAGGTGCTGACCATACGGCGTGTTCATGCCCGCGTGCAGCATCACCGTGCGACCGGCCGCCTCGGCGATATGGCAGATTTTCACGCAGGCCGTGAGGCCGCCGACCCATTCGATATCGGGCTGTAACACGTCCACCAGTCCGCCCCGCGCGGCCTGGAAGAAGGGCAGCACTGCATACCAGTGCTCGCCGGTGGCCAGCCCCTGCCAGGGCAGGCGGCGGCGCAGTTCGGCAAAACCCTCCATGTCCTCCGGGATCAGGCAATCCTCGATCCAGCGCAGCCCATACGGCCGCAGCCGCTCGGCGAGCCGGACCGCGAACTCCACATCGAAAGCCATCCAGCAATCCAGCATCAGATCGACGCCGTCGCCGATCAGCCTGCGCCGGTCCGCCACCAGCGCCTCGTTGCCGGCCAGCCCGGCCAGCCCGTCCGCCGGCCCGTACGGGCAGGCCAGCTTGGTGGCGGAGAAGCCGAGTTCCATGTGCCAGTCGGTATCGTTGCCGGTCGCGTAGCAGGTGATGGCATCGCGCGCCGGTCCGCCGAGCAGCTCGTAGACCGGCCGGCCCAGCACCCTGCCCTTCAGGTCCCACAGCGCGAGGTCGACGGCGCTGATCGCATAGGAGGCGAGGCCGGCGGCGCTGTAGGGCGAGGCCAGCCGGAACATCATGTCCCACAGCCGCTCCGTGGCGAGGCAGGGTTCGCCGACCAGCAGCGCCCCGAGATGGTCGTTGATGAGCGCGACCGCGCCGGCGCCCATCTTGCCCGTGGCGAAGCCCCAGGTGCCGTCTTCGGCGGTGACCAGACAGCCGATCTCGGGGAAGGCCGGGCGCCATGAGGTGCGGTGGGCCTTGTAGCGTGGATAGCGCGACATCGGATTGGCGATCTCGGGCCCGTCCTGCCAGCCCGGGCGGCGCGCGCCCGAGAGGTCGGGGGTCCGGCGACGCAATGGAAAGGCACGGATGGAGGCGATTTTCATGGCGTCGTCTCCGCCGCGCGCGGCCCGGCGGGCAGGCCGCGCATGAGGGCTAGGGAGAGGATCATGGCCGAGCCGAGCAGCGTGGTGCAGGCTAGCACATAGAGCCCGTGCCCCGCCCCGAACGTCACGTCTCCCCAGACCCGGATCTGCGGCGCGGCGATGCCCGAGATGAACGTGCTCATGTTGATGAAGGCAAGCCCCCCCGCCGCCGCCGCGCCGCCCAGGTAGCTCATCGGGAAGGTCCAGAAGATCGGCTGAACCGCGATGAAGCCAGCCACCGTGATGCACAGCGCGATCACCCCCAGCGCCGGGCCGGCGGTGGCGGAAACCGCGGCGCCGATGGCGCAGGCCGCCATGGTCGAGGCCGCGACCAGCCGGCGCTGGCCGATGCGGTCGGCCAGGCGCGGAATGAGGAACGAGGCGACGAGCGCGCAAGCCCAGGGAATCGCGGTGACCAGGCCGACCGCGAAGCCGACCTGCCGGCCCAGCAGCGCGCCGATCTGCGAGGGCAGGTAGTAGGTGACGCCGTTCACCGCGATCTGGATCAGCACGTAGATGGCGGCGAAATACCACAGGTAGGGCTTGCCGATCGCGCTCAACACGCCGCGCGGCCCGCGCGAAATCCGACCCGCCTCCTCGGCGGCGCAGGCTGCGCTCAGCGCCGTGCGTTCGTCCTCGGACAGCCATTTGGCCGTGGCGGGCCGGTCGTCGAGGAAGAAGAAGACCAGGACGCCGATGACAGCCGCCAGCAGGCCGTCGACCATGAACATGAGCTGCCAGCCCCGCAGGCCGAGGATCCCGTCGGCGTCGAGCAGCAGGCCGGAGACCGGACCGCCCACCACGAAGGCGATCGGCGCGCCGAAATAGAACAGGCCGTTGACGGAGGCGCGCCGGCTCTCGGGAATCCAGAGCGTGATGAGATACATCACGCCGGGAAAGAAGCCGCCTTCGGCGAGCCCGAGGGCGAAGCGCAGCGCATACAAGCTGCGCGGCCCGACAACGAACATCATCGCTGCCGCGATCAATCCCCAGCTGATCATGATGCGCGCCATCCACACCCGCGCGCCGAAGCGGCGCATCGCCAGGTTGCTGGGGATTTCCACCAGGCAGTAGCCGATGGAGAGGATGCCGGCGCCCCAGGCATAGGCGTATTCGTCGATGCCGGTCGCGGCCTGCAGCGCGTTCTTGGCGAAGCCGATGTTGGTGCGGTCGAGATAGGCAAACACATACATCAGCAACAGCCACGGCATCAGGTGGCGGACGGACCGGCTGACCGCGCGGTCGAGCACGGTGGAGTTGCTGTGCATCGTTCCCAATCCCTGCTTCGCCCACCCCGCAGCCTGCACCCGCGCCGGATGCCCAGCAATCCCGGGCATGCGCTGGGCAGTGCCTCCCTGTGGAATCCGGATCGCTCCGGGCAGGATATCGCACCACCGGGCTGCCTCCTGTATGCTTGCCGGAAAGGCTCGCGACGAACTACCGGGGCAACCAATTTGCCGTAAGAAAAGGTAATACTTCATGGGCCGATCATCGATAATACACGTTGCGCTGAGCGTTGTTCTCTATGTAATACTAGGAATACCGATCGTTGTCGCGGCCGTCATTCTTGTATTTTTTACGCCAATAATCCTACCTTTCGGGATGGATGCGCCGGGAACGTCGAGGCTTGCGTATCTTTTTTCCGAATCGATTCCCGCCATATTTTTCGTTCTCGTAGTCGCGTTGGTCGTATTCACTGCTATTCTATGGCACGAGACACGCTGGAAAATTCTGGCATTCACCATCGCGCTGGCGCTCTGCCTTGGCACTTTGTACTTGGGATGGACCGTTCGGCTCCATTGAACGATAAAGCTGAAGCCGAGACACTTCCACGCGGTCGCGCGCCTACACCCGCTTGTAGAAAATCACCGTGTCGCAGGGCGTGCCGTCGCCATAGACGGCATAGCCCGGAATGCAGCCGACCGCGGTCCAGCCGAGCGAGCGATACAGCGCCTCCGCGGCGCCACCGGCGCAGGTGTCGAGCACCAGCAGGGTGCGCCCGGCGTCGTGCGCGGCCTGCTCGGCGGCTGCCATCAATCCCTGCGCGATGCCGCGCCGGCGTGCCCGCCCCATCACCAGCAGCTTCTGCAGATCGGCGCGATGGGGCTGATTGGGTGGAGTGGCGAGGTCGAGCTGCACGGTGCCGACGAGGTCCCCGTCGGACCAGGCGGCAAACAGAATCCGCTTGCCGGCGGCGACGTCGGTGGCGGCCCGCCGCCAGAACGCCCGTGCCGTCGCGGGGTCGAGCGGCGGCAGGTAGGACACCGAGGCGCCGCCATCGACGCAGTCCTTCAGCACCACGGCCAGCCGGTATTCCGCCGAGGTCGCGGCGGCGGCGTCCAGGCGCTCCACGGCGACGCCCGCGAGCGGCTTGGCGTAGGGAAACTCGATGGAGTTGGAAACGTCGTCGAGGGCGCGGATCGGGCCGCTGCGCACATACGAGTGCTTTTCGTAGAACCGGTGGGCGCGGTCGAAACGGGTGTCGCTCCACAGTTTCATCGTGCCGCCGCCGCCGGCGCGGGCGTGGTTTTCGGTCGCTGCCAGCAGGGCCGCGGCCAGGCCGGTGCCGCGCTGGGCGCGGGCGACATACATCTTGCAGACTTCCCACACGCCCTCGCCGAGCGGCCGGGTGGCGGCCATGCCCACGATGGCGCCGCCCGCCTCGGCCGCCCACAGCGCCCCGCCCTGAACCGCGTAGTGGCTGGCCAGCGCGCGCAGTTCCGGCACCTCGCCGTCGAGGTCCATGACGCAGCCCGGGTACTCGGCCCAGCAGGCGGCGATCAGGTCGATGAAACCGGCCGCGTCGTCATCGCGGCCAGGGCGGAGGTCGAGGCTCACCGCAGCCCGCGGGTAAACGCCGCGATGCGCTCCATGCCCTTGGCCAGCGAAGCGTCATCGGTGGCGTAGCTGATCCGCAGGTACGGGCTCATGCCGAAGGCAGCCCCCTGCACCAGGGCGACGTGGTGCTCCTCCAGCAACGCCAGGGCGAAATCCTCATCGGTCTGCAACAACCGCCCGCCGGCCGTGGTCTTACCCAGGCAGCCCGCGATGTTGGGGAACACGTAGAACGCCCCCTCGGGCCGGTGGCAGGCGATGCCGGGGCAGGTATTCAGCGCGTCCACCACGAAGTCGCGCCGGCGGCGATAGATCGCGGCGCGCTCGGCCACCAGTTCCTGCGGCCCGTCCAGCGCGCCGACGGCCGCGGCCTGGCCGATGGTGGAAACGCCGGCGGCCGAGGTTCCCTGCATCGACACCATGGCGCGGATCAGATCCTTTGGCCCGCCCGCGAAGCCGATGCGCCAGCCCGTCATGGCATAGGTCTTGGACACGCCGCTGACCGTCAGCGTGCGGTCCCTCAGCCGCGGCTCCACCTCGGCAAGCGTGGCGTAGCGTTCGTCGGAATAATAGAGGTGCTCGTACATGTCGTCGGCCATCACCCAGACCTGCGGGTGGCGCAGCAGCACCTCCGCCAGCCCGGCCAGCTCGGCTGGGCTGGCCACCGCCCCGGTCGGGTTGTTCGGGTAGTTCAGCATCAGCCACTTCGTGCGCGGCGTGATGGCGGCCTCGAGGTCCTCCGGACGCAGCCGGAACCGGTTGTTCTGCGGACAGCTCACGTGCACCGGCGTGCCGCCCACCAGCTTCGTCATCAGCGTATAGGCGGCCCAGCACGGCACCGGGATGACCACCTCGTCGCCCTCGTCCACGGTCGCCATCAGGGCGTTGAACAGCACCTGCTTGGCGCCGCTGGACACCATGATCTCGTCGAGCGCGTAGTCGAGCCCGTGGTCGCGCTGGAACTGGCGCTGGATGGCGGCCTTCAGCGCGCGGGTGCCGTCCTGCGGCGGATACTTGGTATCGCCGCGCAGCGCCGCCTGGTGCGCCGCCTCGATGGCGTGCGGCGGGGTGGCGAAATCGGGCTCGCCGATGGCGAAGGTGACGACGTCGTGGCCGGCCTCGCGCAGGGCGCGGGCCTTGATGCTCATGGCCACGGTCGCCGCGACGCGGACCCGGCCGAACCGCTGGGACAGGCCCGGCCTCGTGCTGACCGACATCGCCTTACGCGAGCCCGCGGCAGAACCGTTGGATACGGCTGCACGCCTCGCGCAGGCTGGCCGTGTCGGTGGCATAGCTGATCCGGAAATGGTCGGGGCACATGAACGCCGCGCCGTGCACGCAGGCCACCCCTTCCTCGTCCAGCAGGGCGATGACGAAGCTTTCGTCGTCGGTGATCTTCGCCCCCTTGGCGGAGGTCTTGCCGAGACAGCCGCGCATCGAGGGGAAGACGTAGAACGCGCCCTCGGGCTTGTGGCAGGTGATGCCGGGGGCCTGGTTCAGCATCTCCACCACCAGGTCGCGGCGCTGGTGATAGACCGCGACCATCTCGCCGATGAAATCCTGCGGTCCGGTGAGTCCCACCAGCGCGGCGGCCTGGCTGACCGAGGAGGCGTTCGAGGTCGACTGGCTCTGCAGCTTGTCCATCGCCTTGATCAATGCCTTGGGCGCGCCGGCGAAACCGATCCGCCAGCCCGTCATGGCATAGGCCTTGGAGCAGCCATTCATGGTCACCGTGCGATCGCGCAGCGCCGGCTCGACCTCCACGATGGTGGCCGGCCGGAACCCGTCGTAGACGAGCTTCTCGTAGATGTCGTCGGTGAAGATCCAGACCTCCGGATGGCGCAGCAGGACGTCGCAGAGCGGCCGCAGATCGGCGGCGGAATAGGCCGCACCCGTCGGGTTGCACGGGCTGTTGAGGATGAACCACTTGGTGCGCGGCGTGATCGCCGCTTCCAGGTCCTCGGCGCGCAGCTTGAAGCCGTTGTTCTGACTGCACGGCACGAACACCGGCGTGCCCTCGGCGAGCGCCACGATGTCCGGATAGCTGACCCAGCAGGGCGACGGGATGATCGCCTCGTCGCCCGCATCCATGGTGGCGAGCATGGCGTTGAAGATGACCTGCTTGCCGCCGGTGGAGACGATGATTTCGTCGGGCGCGTAGTCGATGCCGCTGTCGCGGCGGAATTTTTCCGCCACCGCCCGGCGCAGCGCCGGCGTGCCGGCGACGTCGGTGTATTTGGTCTCGCCGGCCTGGATGGCCGCGATGGCGCCGTCCTTGACGAACTGGGGGGTATCGAAATCAGGCTCGCCGGCCGACAGGCTGATGACATCACGCCCGTCCGCCTGCAGCGCCCGCGCCTTGGTGGCGATGGCAATGGTCTGGCTCGGGCTGATCCGGTCCAGGCGGTCGGCGATGAGCTTCATGGCGGCGTTCTCGGTTCCGGGCAAAAAAGGAGTCCTAACCCGGCCGCCCGCGCTGGGCAACACGCTTGGCCCGCGCGAAGGTCAGGGCGGAATGCCAGCGGTCACTTCGCCGGCGGCGCCGACAGGGCGTGGTAGCCGGCGATCGCCTGGTCGATCTGCTCCGGGCTGAGATCGCCGCGCAGCAGCTTGGCCGCCTCGTCCGGCTTGTCGGCCATGGCCAGCGCCGCGGCGAGGTCCTGGCGCAGCTTCGGCGAAGCGGCGGGGTCGGAGGCAAGCCGGCGCAGACGGGTCACGGCCTCGTCGGCGTGGCCCGACATCGCCATGGACAGCGCCAGGTTCACCTCGGCGGCGCGCATATCAGGCACCAGGCCAAGCGCTCGCCCATAGGCCAACTGCGCCTCCTGGTGGCGTCCCTGCAGGTCGCGGGCGATGCCGATATCGTTCCAGGCCTCGGCGTTGTCCGGCGTGATGTTCAGGACGTGCTGGAACAGCGCCTCGGCGGCCTGCGCGTCGGTGGCCAGCCGCAGGCGGCCCAGACCCATCAACACGCCACGGTCATCGGGCGACAGCTTCTGCGCGCGCTCGAAGCTGGTTTCGGCGTCGGCGCGCCGGCCGAGCGCCGCCAGGGCGTCGCCCTCGCAGATCTGCGCCGCCAGGTTGCCCGGCTGGTGCTGCAGCGCATCGGAGCAGATTTTCAGCGCCACATCCGGCGCACCGCCGGCCAGGGCGGCCTGGGCAACCGACAGGCTGGGCGGCCGGTCCGCCACGCCCTGGCTTTGCGTTCCCGAGCAGGCGCCGACCAGCACGACAAACAGGATGGCTATGGTCCGCATGCTGCGAATCCAGAGAAGGTCAATGTGACAGTGCCTTGAATAGCTGGATTATGGCGGGACCGCCAACAACGATCATCACACAAGGTAAAATGAACAGGATCATCGGAATGGTCAGGAACACCGACAGCCGCGCCGCGCGTTCCTCGTAGGCAATCAGGATCTCCTGGCGCATCTCGGCGGCGAGGCTGCGCATGGCATCCGACAGCGGCGTGCCGTACTGGACGCTCTGCGCCAGCGTGGCGGCGAGGCGGCGCAGGCTCTCCAGGCCGGTGCGATCGCCCAGCCGCTGCAAGGCGACCCGGCTGTCAGCCATCACCTGGATCTCGCTCGCGGTGATGGCGAATTCCTGTGAGATCTCGGGATGGGCATAGCGGATCTCGACGGCGACCCGCGCGATCGCCGGCTCCAGACCGAGCCCGGCCTGGGTGCAGATCACCAGCATGTCGAGCGCATCCGCCAGGCCGCGCGCCAGCTTGCGACGGTAAGTGGTGCGGATGCGCTGGATGATCTTGTCGGGAGTCAACAGCCCGACCAAGGCCGCGATGCCGATGAACGTGTTGCGCATCATCGGGGCCATGTCGCCGGGCAGCGCCAGGTACGCCAGGGACGACAAGACGACCAGCAGCAGGATCTTGCCGCCGACGAACAGGCCGAGCGCGCTTTCGGCACGGAACCCCGAGGTGAGCAGCGCCTGCTCCAGTTCGGTGAGGGTGCGCCCCGACAGCAGGCCGCTGCGGACGATGGCCAGCCCCAGCCCTGCCACCAGGCGCAAGGGCGTGACGCCCGGCCGCCGCGCCGCGCTGGCCCCGCCAAGGCCGCGGGCCACCACCACGCGCGCGGCGATCGCCTCGTTGCGGCGGATCTCCCGCAGCAGCACAAACGCCACGCCGCAGATCCCCACCGCGCACATGGCGCTGCCAACCAACGGGTACGCCGCGGGGTTCACGACAGCACCTTCTTGGAAATCGCCTGCATCGAGTACAGGCCGCAAGACAGCGACACCACCGCGACGCCGAACAGGCGGCGGCCCGTCTCGTCGTTGAACAGCACGCCGATATAGCCCGGATTGATGAAATACAGCGCGCTGCCGACCACCAGCGGCAACAGGGCCAGGACGTAGCCGCTGGCGCGTGCCTCCGAGGCCAGCGCCTGGCCGCGGGCCCTGAGCGCGATGCGTTTGCGGATCACATCGGCCAGGTTTTCCAGCGTCTCGCTCAGGCCGCCGCCGGTCTGCGCCTGGAGCGCGATGGCGGTCGAAAAAAACCGGTATTCCGCCAGTCCCGAGCGCTCGGCCAACCGCGGCAGCGCGGTTTCCAACGGCACCCCGATGGAGATCTCGGAGGCCAGTTCGGCAAAGCTGCGCGCGGTCGGCTCGTGCGCCTCGTTGGCGACGATGTGCATCGCCTCGGCCACTGGAATGCCGACCCGCACCGAGCGCACGATCATCGCCAGCGCGTCGGGGAACTGGGCCCGCTGTTTGGCGAGCCGCTTCTCGCGCCGCCAGCTCCACAGCGAGCGGGACAGCATCACCCAGCAGCCCGGCACGACCAGGAACCGCTCCTGGCCGAGCAGCGCGTCCGCGCACTGGGCGGCGATGAACGCGACCGCCAGCGTCGCCGGCAGCACCAGGTACCACCGCATGCCCTCGTCCGACTTCGCCGGGTCGTAGCCGAATATCATGGCGATCTGGCGGATCAGGGGCAGCGGTTCGGTGACGCGGCGGCGGGTGATGGCCTGCACCTGGGCAGGGCGGCCGCGCATATGCGTGGAGGCCACCGACTCGATACGCCGCCGCACCGCCTGGCGACGCTCGCTGACGCGCAGCCCCACCAGCCCCGCGAGCGCTGCCACCATCAGCAGCGCCAGCCCGGCGAACAGCAGGACAAACAGGGTGTGGCTCATGCCAGCCGCAGTGCTTCGAGCCACTCGTCGGCAAGGCCGAAATAGTCGATGCGGGGCTGGAAACTCGGCCGCGTCTTGCTGACCTTGTAGCTGCCGCGGATGCTCCCGTCCCCGCCGTCCTCCTGCACCTCGAACTGGAAGATGTCGTTGAGCAGGATGATGTCGCCTTCCATGCCGCAGACCTCGGTGACCTGGAGCAGGCGACGGGTGCCGTCGCGCTGGCGGGCGACCTGAACGATCAGATCGATGGCGCCGACGATCTGCGTGCGGATGGCCCGCGAGGGCAGACCCATGTTGCCCATCTGCACCATGTTTTCGATGCGCGTCAGCGCGTCGCGGGCGGAGTTGGCGTGAATCGTCGACATGCTGCCGTCGTGGCCGGTGTTCATGGCTTGCAGCATGTCGAACGCCTCGCCGCCGCGGACCTCACCGACGATGATGCGGTCCGGCCGCATGCGCAGCGCGTTGCGCACCAGGTCGCGCTGGGTGATCTCTCCCCTGCCCTCCAGGCTGGTCGGCCGCGTTTCCAACCGCACCACATGGGGCTGTTGCAGTTGCAGCTCGGCGGCGTCTTCCACCGTGACCACGCGTTCGCCCGGGTCGATGAGCTGGCTGATGGCGTTCATCAGCGTGGTCTTGCCCGATCCGGTGCCGCCCGAGATGATGATGTTCAGCCGGATCCGCGAGGCGATCTGCAGCACGCGGGCGACCGCCTGGGTCATCGTGCCGAAGGCCACCAGCCGGTCGAAATCGATCGCCTTCTTGCCGAACTTGCGGATCGACAGGTAGGGCCCGTCGAGCGCCAGCGGCGGGAACACGATGTTGACGCGCGAGCCGTCCTTCAGCCTTGCGTCCACCATCGGGCTCGATTCGTCGACCCGGCGGCCGACCGCGACGGCGATCCGCTGGCAGATGTTGATCAGGTGCGCGGTGTCGCGAAAATGCACGTCGGACAGCGACACCTTGCCGAACCGCTCGACGAAGATCTTGTGCGGCCCGTTGACCATGATGTCGGCGATCCCGTCGTCCTCCAGCAGCGACTCGAGCGGGCCGAGGCCGACCATGTCGTGTACCAGTTCGGTCGCCAAGGCGCGCTGTTCGCGGGCGTTGAGCTGGATGCGCCGCGCGGTGGCGACCGCGCCGATCACTTTCTCCACTTCGGTGGCCAGCCGGTCCGGCGGCAGCGCGGCGACCGCGGCGGGCTCCATCTGGGCGAGGCAGATGCTGCGCAACTCGACGATCGCCTCGGAGGGCGAATAGGCGCGGCGAGCGGCGGGCGGTACCGGCGCGGGAGCCGCCGCGGCGACCGGCTCGGCGGGCGCCTCGTCGGGGGCGGCCGGAGCCACCAGCTCGGGTTGGGTCTCGGCGAAGCCGTTGGCGCGGGTGGCGTCGTTGGCCGGCGCAGAAAAATCGTCCGTTACCGTGAAGGGCGACGGGCCCATGCGGCGGCGGCCGAACACGGTGGTACCCTGCCCGCTCATCGCCGCCAGTTGAACAGGCGCCAGCGCGACCTGGCGGGCGCCGCGTCGCCGGCAGACCGCTTGGCGCCGCTGTCGAGCAGGTGGGTAAAGGCAACCTGGCGCGCCAGGTCGTTGATGGCGGTGCGGAACGCCCCGCCGCGCGCCACCGCCGGTTCGCCGAGCGTCGCCGCGGTACCGAGCAGGCGTGGCAAATCGGGGATGACGAGGTCCACTTTCAGTTGCAGGGCGTCCTCGACCTGCCGTCGCGTCAACCCGCCGGGCCGGCCGAGCCGGTTCAGCACCACCACGGGGCGGGGAATCTGCGTCGGTCCGGCCGGCAACGCCGCCAGACGCAGCGTGTCGCGCACCGCGGCGAGCGAGGGTTCCATCACCAGGATGCGCTGATAGGCGGCATCTAGCAGGTCGCGGTACACCAAGACCGGTGCGAACGGCACGTCGGCGATGACGAAGTTGTAGCGACGGCGCAGCGCCTCCAGCAGTTGCGCCGACGCCCCCGGCGCACAGGCCGGCGACGGCCCAAGCTTTTCCTCGGCGGCCAGCACGTGCAGCCGGTCGGCCACCGGCTGGGCGGCGCGCTCGGCGAGCAGGGCGTCGATCCGCTCGGGCGCCTCCAGCGCGACCCGCAGGCCGTTGCCGGGCTGGATGTTGAGCATGAAAGCGGCGGTGCCGGTCTGCACGTTCGGGTCGAGCAGCACGGTGTGGCGGTGCGCCACCAGACCGAAATGCCAGGCCAGGTTCACCGCCACAGTGGTCGCGCCGACCCCGCCGCGCACCCCGGTCACGGTTAGCAGCCGGCCGCCGAGAACGCCCTCGGCGGCCGGCGCTTCACCCAGCGCGAAGGGACCGAAATGCCGGGCGACGGTGTCACGCGTCACCGGCCGCGCCAGATATTCGGCGGCGCCAAGGCCTCGGGTGACCGCGCGGTAGAAGTCGAGGTCGCTCAATTCGCCGATCACCAGCACGGTGACATGCGGCTCGACGACGTCGGAAAGATTGCCGAGCGCGGTCAGCGGCTGCTCCTCGCCGGAGACGTCCACCACCAGCACGCGCGGGCTGGGCGCTTTCTGCAGGGCGGTGATGGCGGCGCGGATACCGCCGCGCCGGATTTCCAGCGGCTCGTCCATCAGATCGGAAAGCCCGTCGCGCAAAGCCGATTCGACGGCGGCATCGGCAACGAACGCCAGGACGGCCTGCCGCTCCACGGGGCGGATGTCGGTCGACGAGCCGAAACCCAGCGCGCCGTCCATCACGAGCCTCCCGGGGTCCCAGTGGGCGCCGCGGGGGGCGCGATATCGTTCTGGCTGGCGGTGCTCGCGAGCGGTTTCACCTTGTCATGCATCAGCCGGTTGACCGCTTCGATGGCGAGCGGGGAGTCAGCGCCGATCTCACCGCGGCCGCGCACCATGTCGGTGGGCTCGGCCAGCATGGCGGCGATGTTGCGTTCGTTGGCCCCTTGCGGCACCCAGTCGCCGGGCCGGTAGAACGGATCGGTCTGGGCGCAGGCCGCGGGCAGCAACAGCAGGAGCAGGAGCACACGCATGGCGGGGCACCTCACTGGACGACGAACCCGGCCTGGCCCGGGATGCGCGACGGCACCGCCGGATCGGACCGCGCGACCTGGCGCAGGCGCAGGATGCGGTCGAAATCGCCGGCCGGGACGACGCCATCGGTCGGCGCGCTCAGGGCGGCGGCATCGGTCACCGGGCGTACGATGTACGGGGTGACGATGATCACCAACTCGCTTTCGTTGCGCTGAAACGCATCCGAGCGGAACAGCGCGCCGAGCACGGGGACGTCGCCGAGGCCGGGCAGCCCGCTGTCGTTCTGGGTCGAGTTGTGTTGCAGCAGGCCGGCGATGGCAAAGCTCTGGCCCGAGCCCAGTTCCACCGTCGTGTTGGCGCGCCGCACGGTGAGCGCCGGGATCGAGATGGTCTGGCTGCCGCCCGACGTCGACACCGCCCCCGCGGTCGTCAGCTCGCTGACCTCGGGGTTGACGTGCAGGTTGATCCGCCCGTCTGACAGCACCGTCGGCAGGAAGGTCAACGACACGCCGTATTGCTTGAACGAGACGGATATCGTGTTGTTCTGCACGGCGACCGGGATCGGGAACTCGCCGCCGGCCAGGAAGCTGGCGGACTCGCCGCTCATCACCGTCAGGTTCGGTTCGGCCAGGACGCGTACCAGGTTGTCCTGGGCGAGCGCATCGATGAGGGCGTTGGCGTCCGGGACGCCGGCGGCGAGCACGCTGGGCGGGGACGTGACCAGCGAGGAGATCGAGTTGAGGGTGACGATGCCAGCCGTGAAGGGGCCGGCGGCGGTGTTGCCGAGCCGGCCCATGACCGCCCAGTTGACGCCGAGCGCGCGGGTCACGGTACGCGCCATCTCGGCGATGCGCACGCGCAGCGTGATCTGCACCTGGGCGCCGACGGCGATCTGGTTCTCGATGGCCTGACCGTCGGCGAGGAAACCGTGGGCAATGGCGGCGGCGCGGGCGGCCTCGCCGGCGTTGGGCACGTAACCCGTCAGCAACAGACCCTTGGCCTCCGGCACCACGCCGATATGAACGCCGGGCATCAGCCGGGCGATCTCGGCTTCGGCCTCGGCGGCGGCGAAGCCGGATTGGCGAACCGTGACATTGAACTCCGCCAGCACGTGGCCGGTGGGATCCATCGCGGCAACGGTGGTGCGACCCGGCCCGACGCCGAATACGAACAGCGAGTTGGCACTGGCCGGGCGCACCTCGGCCACCTTGGGGTCGGCGACGAACACGTTGGCGGCATCCGAGGTCAGCGTCAGCACGCGGCCGGAGCCGGACTCCAGCGTGACCGGCGCCGCGGACGCCTTCGCGGTGGGCCAGCCCTGAGCCTGCGCGGCGAGGCGGCGCACATCGGCCGGCACGCCGACGTCCCCGGCCGCCGGAGTTTTCGGCTCGGGGGTTGCGGCCGGTGGGTCGGCGGGCGGCGTGGTGGCCGGCTGGCTGGACACCAGGGGTCCGACCCCAGCGGCCGCCAGGACGGTCTCAGGTTGATCGCCGGCGCTGCGCACGGTCCCGGCGACAATCCCCTGATGCGGATGGCGACTGGCAACTCTCCAACCCCGGTGGTGCCGGAAGTGGCCGCCATGGTGCGCCCGGGTGGTGCTGGTGGTGTCGGGGATGGCAACCCCGTCCAGCGCCAGCACGACGCCGCCGCCGGATTCCTGCGCGACCCGGGTGGTTACCGCGGCAACGAGCGGCTCGGCGGATGGCATGGCGGCGCGCGCCACGGTCCCGACAACCATCCAGATCCCGGTCAGCTCGACGGCCACCAGGGCCGCGCGGGTCAGCGTGTGCATGCTACGCATCAGAACCGGAACTCCTTGCCGTCGGTAGCGCCCATGAACACGCGGATCACACTGGGTCCGCTCGGCTGCAGGCTGCCGCCGAGCGCGGGCGAAACATCGCCGGCCCAGGTCGGGCCGCTGAGCGGCTCGCGTTCCAGGCCGGGACTGGTGGCGCGCACGACCAGCGACAGCCGGCCGATGCGGGCGGCGACCTGCACCTTCTCGGCCTCGGCGGCGCTGACCTCCAACGTCACGGTGCTGTTGTTCTTCGCATCCGCGGAGCCGGGAACGAGGCCGCCGGCGAGATGCTGGTCGATGGCGATGACGCGCACGTTATGCAGCACGGTCTCCGCGGCGACCCGCCGACCCGGGGGAAGGTTGGCCATTTCGATGACCTGCGTGAGGATCAAGTCCACCGAATCGCCCGGCCAGATCAGGCCGGCCGAGCCACTGACCGCATCCACCGCGACGGTGGCGGCGTACTTGCCCGGCCGCAGCACGGCGGCGAGGAAGCCGTGCTCGCCCGGCCGCAGCAGGTCCTCGGCGAGGAACGCCGCGCTGACGGCGACCGGCCGGCGCACCATGGCGCCGAACAGATCGGCGCGGTTGGCGGGGGTGTCCAGGACGCTGTCCTTGGGCACCTCTGCGCGCGGAATATCGAGAACAGCCATGTCGTCGGGCTTGAGCAGCATGCCGGGGCTGAGCTGGTGGGCGGCGGAGATCACCGAGACCTTCGCCGCCGGCGCCGCTGCCTCGGAGTGGTGCGACGGCCCGTAGGCCATCCAGGCGGTCGTGCCGAACCCGGCCACGCTCAGCACCATCAAGCCGCTGAGGACGATGCGCATAATCATGTCGGGCCTCCCTGCAGGAGCGTCAGCACGCCGCCGGCGGCGATGGCGACGCCGTAGGGCAGCGGCCCGCCGCGACGGATGCGCCAGCACTCGGCGCGCCACACGCGCGCCGCCAGCGAAACGGGAGTGGCCACGCTGGCGGCCGGCACCAGGCGCCGCGCCAGCAGGTAAAGCAGCGCCAGCAGCCCGCCCGCCAGGCCGACGTCCAGGATGAACGCCGGCAGGGCCACGACCGGCACCACCATCGCCGCGGCGGCCAGCAGCTTGACATCGCCGCCGCCGAGCCAGCCGCGAACCCAGCAGAGCGCGGCCAGGAAGAGCACCACCGCGGCGGCTCCCAGCGTCGCCGGCACGTCCCCCGTCCCGAGGTGCAACAGGAATCCGCCGCCGGCCAGGAGGGCCGGCAGCGCATTGGGAATGGTTCGGGCGGCGAGGTCGTGCGTTGCCGCGACAACCAGGAGTCCGACGCAGATCACCGTGAGCAGGGTGGCATACACCATCATGTCGCAGATCCGCCCGAACAGAAAAAATGAAGTAACCGGAACGGATAGGGTCGGCAGCCTATGTCTACCGGCCCTGATCCGTGGTCAGCACGAAGTCGAGCGCTCCGGTGGATTACCAGTTGCTGGCGGACAGCGAGTTGAAGATGGCGGAGATCTTGCCGCCGAGGGTGGTGACGGAGCCGACGATGGCGAGCGAGATGGCGCCAGCGATCAGGCCATATTCCAGAGCCGTCACGGCCCGGCCGTCCTTGCGCAGCTGCTTCACGAGGTTGATGACGTCGAACAGGTTCATAGCAGTGTCCCTTCACTGACGGGCGCCGGAGCGACCACCGCTACGGCTTGCAGGATGAGGAAACCAGACCGAGCGTTAACTATCTGTTTACGCAAACGGACAAAGAAGAAAAAGATGAACAAGAAATTTGTGGCAACGCGCCTCTAGTTCATGGAACGATTGAACACGGGCGGAATATCCCGCTGGCCGTTGCGACTGCCGCGAATTCACGGCCTCGCGGGCCGCGGCCGGCGAGGCCCGCTCGCCATGCGGCAGGCATGACTGTGCCCCCGCCCGGCAATCCGACGGGCGGGGGCAACGCGATGACGTCAGGCGGTCACGGCACGATGCGCCGCCGCCGCAGGTCCTCCGCGGCGCCGGCGCATCACGCAGCGCCCCGGTAAACCGTTGCGGCGAATTACCAGTTGCTGGCTGCGAGGCCACCGAAGACGCTGGCGATCGTGCCGCCAAGAGTGACGACGGAGCCGACGATGGCGAGCGCGATCGCGCCGGCGATCAGGCCGTATTCCAATGCCGTCACGCCGCGGCTGTCCTGGCGCAGGGTGGTCACGAGCTGAATCAGGTGAAGCATATCGGGTCCCTTCTCTACCGAGTGCCGGGGCGGCTGCTGCCTCGGCTTGCAGGAGCAGGAAACCAGAAAGTTTGTTAACTATGTGTTTACCAACACGTAGAATGAAAAAATGTCAAGCAGGCAAATAACGAAACAACCCACAACTACTCCAGAGAACGACCGAGCGCGTCTGGTTGCAATTGAAACTTAATGGGTCCGCGGGATCACCAGGCGGCGCCGGAGATGTCCGTAAGGACCCGGTTGAGGGCGGTGCCCAGCGTGTGGATGGCTCCGATGCTGGTGAACGCGATGGCCCCGGCGAGCAGAGTGCATTCCCGCGCCGCCGCGCCGCGACGGTTCCTGCGCAGGGCCTTCGCCAGCTGACTGAAGCGGAACATATCGCCCTTCCTTCACCGCCTGCCCGGCCGCGCCCGCGAACCTACCAGTTGGCACCGGAGAGGGAGTTGAAGATGCCGGAGATCTTGGTGCCAAGCGTGCCGACGGCATGGACGATGGCCAGCGCGATAGTACCCGCGATCAGGCCGTATTCCAGGCTCGTTACGCCACGGTCGTCCTTGCCGGAAAGCTTCACCGACTTGATGATCGCGAACAGCTTGGGCATGTCAGTGTCTCTCGAGCAGGAACGCCGGGCCGGCCACCGTATCGGGCGGCCGAGCGAGTAAATCGTATCGAGCGTTAACTTTTTGTGAGCAAAACGACTCTTGCCCCGCCCGCCGTCCCGCGCTCCGGCGGTCAGGTGCGGCCATGCACCAGGACTGGCAATCCGCTGACCGGCTGCACCGCGATCACGCCCGGCGCCGTGCCGGCCAGGGCGGGGGTGATCACCCGGACGCCATAGGTGATCACGGGCGGCGGCGGTGGGGCGGCTTCATTCCAGGCGGCCAGTACGCGGTCGCGGTACGGCAGCCCATACCCGGGCGTTGCGGAATGATACGCCGCCACCGCGGCCTCCCAGCTGCCGTCGCGGGCGCGCAGATCGCTCAGGAAGCGGGCGGCATAGAGCGCGTTGGCAACAGGGTCGAACGCTTCGTCGAGCGAGGCGAAGGCATCGGGGTGGTAGTGCAGGTTCACCTGAAAGCAGCCGACATCGATCGATACCGCGCCACTGGCCAGCAGGTCGCGCACCACCGCCACCGCCGCCTCGCGGCTGGGCAGGAAGCGCCCCTCGCCGCCGACCTCGATCGTCCACGGCCAGGGCACCGCGAATCCGCCCGGGCCGGAGCGCCCGCTCTCGATCTGGCCGATGGCGCGCAGCAGACCCGCGGGAATGCCAAAACGTTGCTCGGCCGCAGCACCGGCCTGCCCGCAGACCTGCCAGTCGGGCTCGGCGGCAGCGGCGTAAAACGGCGCCAGGATGGCGAACAGCGCCAGCACGACGTTCGCGTGGCGCCAGCGCATCACACGGCGACCAGCAGGTGGCCGGTCCCCGCGTCGACCCGGGCGTCGTTGGCCGCCTCGGCCGTCACGTGCTCGGGCACGTCGCGCAACGTCAACCCGCTGCCCCACACTGTCGCCACCAGCTCGGGCGCGCCATGCGCCGCGAGCTTCTTGCGCAGCTTGCAGACGATGACGTCGAGCGTGCGCAGGGCCGGGCCTTCCTCGGCCCCGTAGACATGGTTGACGATCGCCGGCTTGGCATGGACCACGCCGCGGCGCAGGAACAGCAATTCCAGGATGGCATATTCCTTCGGCGTCAGCGCCACCGCGCGCCCGTGCACCACCACCTCCATGCAGCCAAGCCGCAACTCGGCGGCGCCCGCCCGCAGGTCCATGCTCGCATGGCCGCGGTTGCGCCGGACAATGGCACGCACCCGGGCGATCATTTCGGCTGCCTCGCAGGCCGGCGACACCGCGTCGTCGGCGCCGAGATTGAGCAGCGTGGTTCGCGCCGCCGCCTCGCCCGGGCTCACCACCAGCACCGGCACCTCGACGCCGGTGCGGCGCAGGCTGGCCAGCCGCGTCGCCGGGTCCTGGATCGCCAGCAGCAGAACGTCGTAGTCGTAAGCCAGCAGGAAGGCTTTTACGTCGTCGATCGCGGCGATATCGAAGGGAATGCATGCCCCCGACAGCCGCAGGGTGAGGGCTCCGCAAGCCGCGTTCGGATCCGTCGCCACCAGCACCCTCATCATCAGTTCCTCGCCCGAAGATTACGGGGGCGGATGTTATGCATGCCTTGTTAACAGTTATATTGGCCAGAAGGACGGACTGTATTGGCCAGAGGGATGAATGGGTCGGGGTGCCAACCGACCCGAAAGTACTAGGTCTCCTGGCCGTGCTGACATCGGCAGCGCAACGGGTTCACTAATCTTGCGCCTTTCCCCTGGTACGAGGTCCTCCATGCGCCTACTCGATGCAGCACCGGACCGGTCCCTGCGCGCCGTCGTCACCGAAAACTTCGTGCTGGCGGCAGCACTCAGCATATCGGCGTCGGCCGGCACGATCGGACAGGTGCTGCGGGGCGAGATGATCAACCCCGACAGCTACATGCGCCTGGTGCGCCTGCACGACGAACTGGCGGTTGGGCACACGCTGGAGGCGGTGGCGCGCGACGGCTCGGGCCAGGGCACCGTGCTGGCCTGGTCGCACCTGCTGGACAGCCTGGTGGTGCTGCTGGCGGCCCCGTTCGGATTGCTGACCGACCCCGACACGGCGGTGCGCTGGGCGGGGATACTGGTCGGTCCGCTGTCGATCGGCGCCCTCGGGGCGGCGCTCGGCTGGGCGGTGGCCCCAGTGGCCGACCGCCGCTTCCTGTGGAGCGCCGCGGTGGCTTGCGCCCTGGCGCCGCTTATCCTGGGCTACGGCATGGTCGGCGTGTTGCATCATCACGTGCTGCTGGCCGTGGTGACGACGATGACGGCGGGCTGGGCGCTGCGGCTGTCCCTGGGGATGGGCGGCGCCGCGGCCGGCATCGCGATGGGAACCTGGGTCGCCGCCGGCATCTGGCTGAGTCCGGAAACCATGCCGTTTGGCCTGCTGGCGTTCGGCGGCGTGGCGCTGGCCTGGCTGATGGCGCCTGAGACGCCGGGACTGCGCACCGGCATCGCCGCCACCGGCACCGCCCTGCTGGGCGTCGTCATCGCGGCGCTGCTGGTCGATGCGCCGTCGGGTGGGATTTTCGCCGCCGAGATCGATCGCCTCTCCGGTGTCTATCTGGCCCTCGGGGCAGCGTGCTGCGCGGCGGGCTGGGCGATCGCCGGGCTGGGCCGGATCGCCGGCGCGACGGTGGCATCGCTCTGCCTGGCCGCCTGGCTGGCGGCATTCCCCTCCTTGCTGGGCGGCGCCGAGGCGGTGGTGACGCCGGAGCAGGCGCGCGCCATGCTGGCCCACATCCGCGAGATGGAACCGGTCCACGGCTTGGTGGATGTCGTCGCCTACCTGGGCGGCGGGATGGCCGCCACCGGCCTGCTGGGCTGGCTGACCTGGCGCCGCCGCAGCGCGATGCTGGCCTACCTCGTGCTGTGCGGCGCCTTCATCGTGACCGAGGGCGCCATCCATGTGCGCTTCTCCACCTATGCCGCCACGCTCGCCGTCGCGCTGTTGCCGGTGGCGCTGACACTCGCCACGCGCTCCCTCGGCGACCGGGGCGCCTGGCTGCTCGCCCCGGTTCGCGCCGGGCTGGTCGGGCTCACCGTGTGCCTGCCCTGGCTGATGCCGATGCTGCCCGGCCACGCGCACGCTTCCTCGTCAACCCAAGGCATGGAGTGCCACACCCTGGCCGGGGCCGCGTTGCTGAACCCATACCCCGGGCGCATCGTGCTGGCCGAGCCCAACGACGCGCCCGAACTGCTCTACCGGACCGGCGCGCTGACCGTCGGTTCGCTGTACCACCGCAACGCCGCGGCGTTCATGCGCCTGCGCGCGGCCTGGCGCAGCCAGCCCGGGACGGTGCCCGACGCCGCGGTGATTGCGACCGGAGCGACCCTGTTCCTGGTCTGCCCGCGGGCGGAACGTTCGCCCCGGGTGGCCGACCTGCCGAAGGACACGCTGCTCGACCGGCTCTGGGCCGGCGAGGCGCCGCCGTGGCTGCACCAAGTCGCCGCCGAGCCTTCGGGCTACGTGCTGTACGAGAAATTGCCATGAGCTTCCTCCCCTCCTTGCGGCGGGACCGGCGCGGCGCCTCGGCGGTCGAATTCGGCTTCGCGCTGCCGATCCTGCTGGCGGTGCTGGGCGGCATGACCGATCTCGGGCTGCTCGAGCGCGCCCGCGGTCAGTTGGCGGAGGCGGTGGACGCGGGCGGACAATACGCCGTGTCGACCGGCACCACCGCCACCGCCGCCAACATAGAAGCGGCCATGTGCGCGGCCGCCAACCCGATATCGAGCTCGTGCGCCGCCACCGGCTCGCCCACCGTCACCGTCTCGTCCACCGCGCCGACCTGCGGCTGCGTCACCAACAGCTCTGGCACCATCACGCTGGCGACGGCGGCGTGCGGCGCCACCTGCACCGGCTCGGCCACCGCCGGCGGGGCCACCGCCGGCTCCTTCGTGTCGCTCTCCGCGCAATACACCTATTCGCCGATCACTCCGGGATTGAGCAACATGGTGGCGACGACGCTCACCCAGAAAGCGTGGGTGCGGTTGCAATGATGTGGGCACCACGACACTCGGGGCCGGCGCGGCGCCGGCGCGGCGGGCGGGCGGGGACGAGCACGATTGAATTTGCCCTGGTCGCCGCGACCTTGCTGATAACCTGCGTCGGCACCGTGGACCTCGGCCTGCTGCTGTGGAGCCAAGAGGTCCTGGAACTGGCCGCGACCGATACCGCCCGCTGCGTCGCGCTGGGCGCCAGCCCCTGCTCCAACCCGCAGAGCTACGCGGTCGGCATCGTGACGCAGTACAGCTTCACCAACGCGCTGACCGCCAGCAATGTCTGGGTGCAGAGCAACGCGACCTGCACCAGCACGAACGGTCACGTGACGACCGGCACCTATACCGTCGTCACCATCACCGACGCTTTCTGGTCGACCTTCTTCGCATTCGAGCCGGCGGCGGTTGTGCTGGGCGGCAGCACGCCGCGGACGGTGACCGCCTGCTACCCGGGCTGATCGGCACCGCGGTTGCGGACCAGCGCCTCGACCCGGTTGTGCGCGCCGAGCGTGCGATAGGCCGCGGCCAGGTGCGCCTTCACGGTGGACACCGACAGGTTGAGCCGGCGGGCGATGTCCTTGGTGGGACGGCCCTCGGCGAGCAGGCGCAGCACGTCCTGCTGGCGGGCGGTCAGGGGTACCGCCTCGACCGGGGGCGACAGGCCAGCGGATGACGCCATCGTGGCGAGCAAGGAGGACGAAACATAGCCGTTGCCCGCACGGATGGTCCGCAGCGCGTCGCAAAGTTCCTCCAGGCTGGCGGACTTGGGCAGGCAGCCATGGGCGCCCGCCTCCAGCCACGACAGCGCGGACACGCGGTCGTTCGCCGAACCGAGCACGGCCACCTTGACCTCGGGGCGCTCGCGGCGCAGGCGCTGCAGCAGACCCCGCGCCTCAAACCCCGCCGCTTCGAGATCCACCAGCAGCACGTCCGCCGGCCAGTCCGACAATTGCTCGGTCGCGGTGTCGAGATCTTCCGCCTCGGCGACCTCGACCCCCGGCAGCACATGACGCATCAACTCGGCCAAACCGCGGCGGAACAGAGCCAGTTCGACCACAACCATGATCCGCATGGTCTGGTCGGCTCTGACGGCGATATCCGGTAGGTGACGCATCCGATAAGCGTGGCCGGTGTCTGGCGATCTACGTCCGGACCGACCCTCTCCTTGCGATTGCACTTTATGGAATGATACTACCACACGTTGGTACACAGCGAAACAGTATTCTGCCCCGAACACGTTACACGCTGTGATTCAGCTTAGATTTATAATCAATGGATTACGGGCGAACGTTGAAATCGGCGATAATTAATTTTTTCCTTCATTACTCGCGTGCTGCCCGTAATTGTTAACTTCCGTCACCACGCCAGGCCGGCCGCGGGATCGAAGCCGGCAGCCCCCACCTCCCGCCAACGGACCTCGATGCCGGGGTCCCCGCTGCGCCAACCGACCGCCGCGATGAAACCTCCCCCCACGATGCGCTGAGCGAAGCCCCAGTCCCGGGGCCGTTCGGCGAGTTCGGGCGTGAAGAAAATGGTGGGTGGATGGACGCGGAACCAGAAATGGGAAAGGTCCTGGGTCAGGCCTTTCCCGGTCGCCTTGATGAACGCCTCCTTCAGCGTCCACAGCCGGATGAACCCTTCCGTCCGTACCGGCGCGGGCAGTTCGTCCAGCCCGGCGGCTTCGGCCGCCCCGAAACAGCGCCGCGCGACGTCCGGCGGGATCTGCCGGGCAACGGGCTCGAGGTCGAAACCGAGTGCCAGGCCGGGGCTGGCGGCCGCCGCGACGCCGACCAGCCCGTCGGTGTGCGACAGGTTGAAGGCGACGCCGGCGGAGCGGCCGTCCAGCCGTGCTTCCGGCTTGCCGTGCGCGCCGATGGCGAAGCCAAAGGCGGCCGGCGGCGCCCCGGCGGCGGCGGCGAGCGCGGCCCGGGCCAGCGCATGCGCGGCGATGAAGGCGACCCGGCCCGCCGGAAAGGTGAAGCGCGCGGCCCGGACGCGCTCGGCATCGTCCAGCACCGTCACCCAGGGGGCTACGGCGGCCTCGGTCAGGCCCTCGGTGGCCATGGTCCAGACGCGCACCACTGGGGTCGCGGGGCTGGCGTTGCCGGCGGCGTTCATCGCGGCGAGGATAGCACGATGAGGCTGTGGGCGATCAGCGACCTGCATCTGGCGATCGAGGCCAACCGGGCGGCGCTGCGGGCCCTGCCCGCCCGGCCCGACGACTGGCTGATCGTGGCGGGCGACGTGTGCGAGGGGTTGGCGCTGTTCGCCGAGGCGATGGAGTTCCTCGCCGCCCGGTTCGCCCGCGTCCTGTGGACGCCCGGCAACCACGAACTCTGGCTCAACGGACGAGCCGGCGGCCCGCGGAGCAGCGCGGAAAAATACGCAGGCCTGGTGGCCCTGGCGCGGCGCGCCGGCGTCGTCACGCCGGAGGACCCCTACCCGCGCTGGCCCGGCGGCGAGGTGGTGGCCCTGCTGTTCACCAGCTTCGATTACAGCTTCCGCCCGCCCGCGATCGCGCGCGAGGCGGTGCTGCGCTGGGCCGCCGAGGCGCGCTGCGTCAGTGCCGACGAACGGCTGATCCGCCCGGCGCCCTTCGAACGCATGGACGAATGGTGCGCCGAGCTGTGTGCCGCGGCCGAGGCGCGGCTCGCCCGCGAGGTGCCGCCGGAGGCCGGCACCGTCCTGGTCAGCCACTATCCGCTGCTCGGCGACCTGGTGCGGATTCCCCGCATCCCCCGGTTCACGCCCTGGTGCGGCACGGTGCGCACCGCGGACTGGCACCGCCGCTTTCGCGCCGTGGTGGCGGTGAGCGGCCACCTGCACGTGCGGCGCACGGATTGGCGGGACGGCACGCGCTTCGAGGAGGTCTCGCTGGGCTACGCGAAGCAATGGGACCGGACGCGCGGGATCGCCGCCTATTTTCGCGACGTGACGCCGGGCGGGTGAGCGCAACTTCCGGCCTGGATCTCTCAGCTGGCGGCGGTCGCTTTCCGCTCGGTGTAGATGAGGGCCAGGATGATGATGACGGCCACGGTCCAGGGAATGGCGTAGACGACCACGCCCGCCATGCCCCAGCCGACCGCGGTTTCCGCCGTCACCAGAAGGTAGCCGGAGAAGGCCGCCATCAGGAAATAGATCGTTGCCAGCAATCCGGTCGCCAGCGGGATCTCCTCCTTTTTCACCTGGTCCTGGATCAGCGCGTAGCAGTTGGCATAGATCGAGTTGACGGCTGTGCCGAAGGTGAAGCAGATCGCGCCGAGCAGAACCGGGACGGTCGGGGCCATGAAGGCGACCGTGCCGGCGGCGCCGGCGACGATGGCGGCGACGACCAGATACCGCTTGCGGCCGACGATATCGGCGATGTAGCCGCACGGCATGCCGCCGGCGATGTTGCCGATCCCGGTCAGGCTGAAGATGGCGGCGGCGCCGGCAAGATCCATGTGGTGCACGGTGCGCAGGTAGGTCGTGAAGACGCCGAGGAACGAGTACTGCGACAGTCCCGCGACGACCATGATGCAGCACACCGCGATGTTGCGCGGCACCAGCACGCGCTGCAGGCGGTCGCGCGTCATCGGCGCCCGCGGTTCGGTCGATTCGATCGACGAGCCTTTCCGCAGCACGAGCGCGATCGCGTAGGCGCCGATCAGGCCGGTGATCGCAAAGGTCAGGAACGGGGCCCGCCAACTGCCGGTCGCGCCGACGATCCCGGAAACGGCCAACGGCGCGATGAACAGGCCGATGCCGAACAGGGAGGCCGCCAGTCCGGTCGCGGTGCCGCGATACTTATCGGTCAGGCGGCCGAGAAAACTGTAGAGGGCGACGTTGTAGAGCCCTTCGCCTGCGCCGCCGAACACCTCCACGATGACCAGATCGAACGCGGTGAAACCAACCGCCGGGTAGGCGACGCAGAGCGAAAACACGACGGTGCCCGCCACCAGGCTCGCACGGGTCCCGAAGCGCATCACGATGATGCCGGCGGGGATCGCCATGAGCGCGAGGCCCAGGGTGAACACCGATCCCAGCAGGCCGGCAACCGACATGGACAGGTGATAAACCGGCCGCAGTTCGACCAGTTCGATCGGCACCACCACCCGGTCGCACACATAGAGAATATAGATGACCGCGATGATGCACAGGGCGGTCACCGGGAGTCTTTGCCTGGCCGCGGTCCGGTCGCTCATCGGGCATCAACTCCCTGGTGCGTTTTTTTGTCGGGAACCGCCACTCGCCAAATGGCCGCTCAGCGCCTGCGTTGGCGTGCCGCGTCGCAAACAACCTATTTGGGGTGCAGGATATCGTGGACCCGCACTGTCGCATTGACTCAGATCAACACGGAACCGAGCAGATCCGCCGCCGGCAACGGCTCATCCCGATCGGAAAATCCGCACTCAAAGACTACCGGAAATCCGATCCACTCCGGCCTGCCCTCAATGAAACACCCGGCCCGCATCGATGACGATGGTCTGGCCGGTCATGGTCTCGGTGCGGCACATGGTGACCACCATGTCGGCGCAGTCGTCCTTGTCGGCGGTCTTCTTCAGCACCGAGCTGGACATGGCGCGCTCCCTCTGCTCGGGCCGGAGATTGGCGGTCGCGCGGGTTCCCTCCAAAAATCCTGGCGCCACGCAGTTGACGAGCGTCTCGGGCGCCATCGCGACGGCCATGCAGCGCGTGAGATGGATGAGACCCGCCTTCGCCACCGCATAGGCGATCGACGAGCCCGTCGGATGCAGCCCGGCCACCGACGATATGTTGACAACCCGGCCCCGCCCCTGGGCCTTCATGAGGGGCGCCACCGCCTTGGTGAGGCGCATCGGACCGGTCAGGTTCACGGCGATGATCCGGTCCCAAACCTCGAGGGTCATATTGTCAAGGTCGCCGAAGGGGATCGCCTTGTTGTAGGCGGCGTCATTGACCAGGATGTCGAGTCGGCCGAACCGCCGGGTCACCTCGCCGATCACCGCCGCCACCGCGGTGTCATCGGTGATGTCGCAGGCGAATGCGGCGGCCTCGACATGGTGCAGCGCCGCCACCTCGCGGGCGACACTTTCCGCCTGGTCGCGGCTCTGGGCATACATGACGGCGATATGCGCACCCTCCCGCGCCAGCGCGTGGCAGATGCGCTGCCCGAGCCCGCCATTGCCGCCGGTCACCAGCGCGACCGTTCCCTTTAGGTCCATGATTCAGCTCCTGTATGGCGGTGCGCGGCCATGTGCCTGCGCCTGTGGGTGTCCACGGACAGACTAGTGCCGGCCCCATGGACCGGGCAAGTCGCCGGTCCCGAACCGCGACTCACCGATGCCAGTCCGGCCGATCGGGACTCTTCCGCGATCGGCCGGCTCCGCTCAACGCCCGCCGGCAACGCCCTTGAGGATGTGCCGCACCGCCTCGATGCGCGTGCCGATCCAAACCCCGGGCGTGCCCTTGGCGATTTCCATCGCCGCCTCATAGGCCCAGACGCCCATCGGCCGGCCGAAAACATGGGCATGCGCGGTAGCGTCCATCAACACGGGCCCGGTCTCGTGATTGCTGAGCCGCGCCAGGGTGTCCCTGAAGGTCTGCACGTACTGGTGCGGGGAATTGCCGTAGCGCATATGGAGTGGGAAGTCGTTCACCTCCATGGTGAAGGGCATCGCCACGATTTTCCGTTCGCCGAAGTGCTGGATGTAGGGCAGGTCGTCGTCCATCGCGTCGCCCTGCCAAAGGTAACCGGCCTCGGCGAGCAGCCGGGACGAATCCACGCTCGGCGTGGCGCGCGGGCTCATCCAGCCCGTCGGCGGACTGCCGATGACAGCGGCGATCATCTGCGTCGTCCTGGCGATGCCCTCTTTTTCCACCGCCTCGGTCTGCGTGCCCGGAATGATGTCCTGGCCCCAGGCGTGCGCGATGACCTCGTGCCCGCCAGCGGCGATCGCCTTGACCGCTTCCGGACGCCGCTGCGCCAGCACGCCGCTCACCATGACGCCCGCCCTCACCTGGTTTTTCGCCAGAACATCGAGAAGCCGCCAGATCCCGCGCACCGCACCATAGTTGCCGAAAGAAAGCGCGTTGGTATCGAAATGGCCGGCGGGCAGCGGATTGCCCATGGGGCCGATCCCCGGACCCTTGCCGTCGCTCCAGGCCTCGAAGGCTATATTGAAGAAGACCGCAATGCGGCTGCCGTCCGGCCAACGAAAATTCTTATCCGATCGCGTTACCGTCGCGCCCTTGGCAACCAGATCCTTCTCGTCCGTCATTCTTGATGCTCCCTATCGTGTGGCCGGTGTTTCAGTGGTTGACCAGAAAACTTCTGAAATTTGGTCAATATTTCGCAGATGACCAAATATTCATTCATGACCCATACTAATTCAGTCCCAGGGTCAAGTCAATTCGAGAACGCCGGGACCAGACCTTTGGGTTGCGCTACCCGCGCGATCCGGCGGGCGGAGGCGCCGTGCGGACGGCATGCCCCGCATCCGGCGGCAGGCGCAGCCAGTCCAGCGCGATCAGCACCATGAGGACGGCGATCCCGATCAGCGCGTAATGGAACTCCGCCCGGCCCGGCGCGCCCGCCCCGCCGCCCAGGCCCACGTGCGCCAGGCGCAACGCGACCGCGCCGAGCGCCACACCGAAGCCCTGCGAAAGCTGGAAGGCGATGCTGTACATCGTGTTGGCGGTGTTCATCAGCCGCTCCGGCACGTCCGCGTAGATCAGGGTGTTGTGCGAGGTGAACTGCAACGAGCGCGAGGCGCCCGAGACGAACAGCAAGACCAGGATGACCGGGGTCGGCGTGGCCGGGCTGAGCAGCGCGCAGCCCAGCATCGTCGCGGCCTGCAACAGGCCGTTGCCGACGAAGATCTGCCGGAATTCCCAGCGCCGCATGATCGGCGTGGTGAACGGCTTGATGCCGATGTTCCCGGCGAACAGCGCGAGCACCAGCAGACCCGCATGGAATGCGTCCATCCCGAAGCTGAGCTGAAACAGCAGCGGCAGCAGGAAGGGCATCGTGGCGATCACCGTGCGCATCACCCCGCCCTCGAACAGGGCCATGCGGAAGGTGGCGATGCGGACCGGCGCGAGGTCGATCAGCGGGTGCGGGTGATGGCGGAGGTGGTGCACCAGCCCCGCGAAAATGCCAGCGAAAGCCATCGTGAGCAGCAGCGGCTGGGTGACCGCGGCGCCGTTCTCGCCGAGCAGATCGAGCAGGCGCGTGATCGTGAGGCAGGCCAGCGCACCCAGCACGAAGCCGAGCAGGTCGAACGGCGAGCGCGCCTCGCCGCGCCCGGAGGGGACGAGCCACAGCGCCAGCAGGAAGGCCGCGATGCCGATCGGCACGTTGATGAAGAAAATCCATCGCCAGGACGCGTAGACCGCGAGGAACCCGCCGAGCGGCGGCGCCAGCACCGGCGCGGTGAGGCCGGGCCAGGTCAACACCGCGATGGCCCCGATCAGCTCGTGTTTCGGCGTGGTGCGCAGCACCGCGAGGCGCCCGACCGGCACCATCATCGCCCCGCCCACCCCTTGCAGGACGCGCGAGGCGATGAAGCCATTGGCCGAGCCGGCGCTGCCGCACAGCACCGAGCCCAGCGTGAACACGGCGACCGCGGCGGCGAACACGGTGCGGGTGCCGTAGCGCTGGGCCGCCCAGCCGCTGGGCAGGATGAACACGGCGACGGTCAGCAGGTAGGCGGAGATGCCGACGTTGAGGCTGACCGCCGAGCTGTGCAGCGACACCGCCATGTGGGGCAGCGCGGTGGCGATGATCGAGCCGTCGAGGAGCTCCATGAAGAAGGTGCCCGCGACCAGCAGGGCGAGCGGGCTCGGCCGGGAGCTCATGCGCTGGGTCGCCCGCGGGCAGGAGGGGTTGTCTGCATGGCCCCAACTTGGCAGGCGCGCCGCGCCGCGCCAACCGGGCGGCGCCGCTGACCGGCCATGATTTTTGTCCCCGGGCGGCGTGAGTACTTTCCGGCCCTGACGCAACCGGCCGCCGCCGACCATATTCCCGATGGTCGAATGAGCGGGACTCGCCGCGAAACCAGCAGGAGAGCACAGGCATGGACAGGAACAGGCTCGTCGGCTCCGCGAAGCAGGCGAAAGGCGCGCTGAAGGAAGCTGTGGGCAAGGCGACCGGCGATGCCAAGTTGCGGGCCGACGGCAAGGCGGACAAGGTCGAAGGAAAAGCCCAGAACGCCATTGGCGGCGCGATGGACACCCTTTGGGACGCATTGAAAAAGTGATTAATGCACCACACCTCGGCAATATTAACAATATTTTCCAGGGATACTGACAATGGGTACGATTATTCTTATTATCTTACTGGTACTCCTACTCGGCGGCGGCGGCGGATACTATGGCTACAACCGCTATGGTGGTAGTGGGCTTGGTGGCGTTCTTGGCGTGGTGGTTCTCGTTCTCGTGGTGCTCTGGCTCGTTGGCGGCATCGGGCACGCCGGCATGGGCGGGCTCTAACCTCCTGCGCGGAGACTCGGGGCATCATGGACGCGATGGTCCTGCCGGCCGCCGCGAAGGATGAACCGTCGGGCGGCCTGACCACCGACGAGGCGCGCCGTCGGCTGGAGAAGGTCGGCCCCAACGCGACGGCGGATACCGGCGTGCGCCCGCTGCGCACGGCGATGCAAAAATTCTGGGCGCCGGTGCCCTGGATGCTCGAGGCGGCGGTCGTCTTCGAGCTGGTGCTCGGCAAGTATGTCGAGGCCGCGATCATCGCCGCCCTGCTGGTGTTCAATGCCGCGCTCGGGCTGTTGCAGGAGAGTCGCGCCCAGGCGACCCTCGCCGCGCTGAAGTCGCGGCTCGCGCTGAGCGCCTCCGTGCGGCGTGACGGCGCGTGGCAAACCATACCCGCCGCCGAACTGGTGCCCGGCGACGTGGTGAAGCTGTCGCTCGGCGGTGTGGTCGCTGCGGACGTGAAACTCACCGGGGGAGAAGTCCTGCTCGACCAATCCATGCTCACCGGTGAGTCGGTCCCCATCGAGGCCGGCGCGGGCGCGCTGACCTATGCAGGCGCGCTGGTCCGCCGCGGCGAGGCCGTGGCGGAGGTCACGGCGACCGGAGCGCGCACCAAGTTCGGCCGCACCGCCGAGCTCGTCCGCACCGCGCATGTCGTCAGTTCCCAGCAGAAGACGGTGCTGCGCATCGTGCGCAATCTCGCCGTCTTCAACGGCGGCGTCATCGTGCTGCTGGTGGGCTACGCGTACTTTCTCAGGATGCCGCCCGCGGACATCGTCCCCCTCGTGCTGACGGCGGTGCTCGCCTCGATTCCGGTCGCCCTGCCCGCCACCTTCACCCTCGCCGCGGCGCTCGGCGCGCGCGCCCTGGCAAAGCTGGGGGTGTTGCCGACGCGCCTGTCGGCGGTCGACGAGGCGGCGACGATGGACGTCCTGTGCGCCGACAAGACGGGCACGCTGACCCGGAACGCCTTGACCGTGACCACCGTCCATCCCCTGCCCGGCTTCGACGAACCGCACGTCCTGGCGCTGGCCGCGCTGGCCAGTTCCGATGGCGGGCAGGACCCGGTCGATGGCGCGATCCGCGCCGCCGCCGCGGGCAAGCCGGTTGCCGACGCGCCTGAGTTGGTCGGGTTCGTGCCGTTCGACCCGGCGACGAAGATGTCCGAGGCGACCGCCACCGACGCGGCCGGAGGTACGCTGCGCATCGTGAAGGGCGCCTTTGCGGTGGTCGGCGGCCTCAGCCAGTCCGCGCCGGACGCGACGGCGGCGTCGGCGGCGCTGGAGGCACAGGGATTCAGGGTGCTCGCCGTCGCGGTCGGACCGCCCCGGTCGATGAAGCTGGCGGGGCTGATCGCGCTCAGCGATCCGCCGCGGGCGGATTCCGCGGCGCTCGTCAGTGAACTGCACGGGTTGGGCGTGCGCGTCGTGATGGTGACCGGGGACGCGCCGGCGACGGCCGCCATCGTGGCCCATGCGGTGGGGCTCGATGGCGCGGTCTGTCCGCCCGGGCCGATCCCCGAGCGTGTCCACGCGGGCCAGTTCGCGGTCTTCGCCGGGGTCCTGCCGGAGGACAAGTACAAGCTGGTCAAGGCGTTCCAGAACGGCGGCCATACCGTCGGCATGTGCGGCGACGGCGCCAACGACGCCCCGGCGCTGCGCCAGGCGCAGATCGGCATCGCCGTCTCGACGGCAACCGACGTCGCCAAATCGGCCGCCGGCATGGTGCTGACCGACCCCGGCCTCGGTGGCATCGTGGCCGCGGTCAGGGAAGGCCGCGTCACCTTCCAGCGCATCCTGAGCTACACGCTGAACTGCATCACCAAGAAGACGGTACAGGTGCTGTTCCTGGCGATCGGGCTGGCGATGACGGGCCACGCGATCCTGACGCCGCTGCTGATGGTGCTCGTCATGATCACCGGGGACTTCCTCGGCATGTCGCTGACCACCGACAATGTTCGCCCGGCGCCGCTGGCGAATGCCTGGCAGACCGGCGACCTGACCATCGCCGGCGTCGTCATCGGGCTTGGCGAGCTGGTGTTCTGCACCGCGATCCTCGTCTTCGGCATCCACTGGATGCGGTTCGGCATCGCGACCGTGCAGACGCTGGCCTTCGTCACCATCGTCTTCGGCAACCAGGCCACGACCTACACCAACCGGGGGCGCCCGCGCCTGTGGTCCTCGCGCCCCAGCGCCTGGCTGATCGCATCGTCCGTCGTCGATATCCTGATCGCCTCGACGCTGGCCATCGGGGGCATCGCCATGGCGCCCCTGCCGGCGCCGATGGTGGCCGGCACGCTGGCGGCGGCGATCGCCTTCACCGTCCTGCTGGAGGTGGTGAAGGTGCCGGTGTTTCACCGTTGCAACATCGCCTAGAATCCGGGCACCCAGCGAGGTCAAAACGCAGATGCCAATCAAGACGCTGAATGAGACTCCGCCGGTCAGCAGCTCTGAAAGCGGTGTCCGGATTCCCCCGCAACCGGCTCTTCCCGTGTGGAAAACACCTGATCGCGTTCGGAGCCAAGTTTGATGTTCGAGACCACTGGCTCAACACCGCCAGCGATGTTTTCCCATCTTCCGCAGGGATGGCGCGCGCCGCTCGCGCGCCGACGGACACACCTCATACTGGCAGCCCTCCTCGGCACAAGTATGTGGCTGCAATTGCACTCGATTTTGTTCCACGACCAGGCCTGGATCATCCACGGGACAGAGGTATTATTGAACGGCGGACGACTATACCGAGAGGTATTCGAGGTAAATCCGCCCCTCATCTTCTACTTGACAGCACCACCGGTTTGGGTCGCTCATCTCCTCGGCGTTTTCGATGTTAACGTGTTCATCATCTACGTTTTCATTCTGATCGCAATCTGCCTGACGCTCCTCCAGGCCGTGCTGCGCGGCGACGGATCTCTCAGTCCGAAATTGCGGGAACCATTCTTGCTTTCAGTGGCTGTCGTTCTGGCCATCTTTCCGGCAGAACGGTTTGGTCAGCGCGAGCATCTGATGCTGATCCTGTCATTGCCCTACTTGCTGCTCGTGGGTACGCGTTCACGACATTTCCCGGTTGGCACGCCCCTGGCCCTCCTCATCGGCGCTGTTGCGGCGTTTGGTTTCGCGCTTAAACCACATTTTCTTCTCGTCCCGGCGGCTGCCGAGTGCTATCTGGCAGTTCGCTCAGGTGGTCTGCGGCGATGCATCCGCCCTGAAACGCTCGCGCTCGCGGGCATCGTTCTGCTGTATGCTGCCTCTATTTTATATTTTACTCCGGATTATTTGACAGTTATTGTCCCCTTTGCATTGGAGGTATACGGTCTGGGTTACGGCAGCCCGCTCTTAGTGGTATTGGCGCGTCCGGAATTGATTTTGCTTCCAGTTGCCGTGTTGTTCCACCTCCATTCGCGCAGTCGTCAATATTTCCCCCAAATGGGCGACATTCTTACTATCTCCTCTGGCTGTTTTTTTGTTATCTATGTCATGCAGATGAAAGGATGGGAATACCATATTTATCCGCTCGATGCCACGCTATTCCTGCTGCTGACAAGCACCTTTCTGCAATCGGATGCACTGGAGCCCCTTTCTTGGCGGTATCCATATTTATCTACTATTGCGATTGGATTGTCGATTTGTATCTTAACAACCGCTGGCAGCGTTCGCCTTTATAATTATGTCTTCAAATCCTATAACGAATTTATGAGGGAGATGGCGCCTTTTGTTCTTTCTATTCCCTCCGGTTCTTCCATTTATGTGTTTTCAGCGGGGGTGTTCAACGGTTTTCCTTTCGTCAATTACTACGGGCTTGGTTGGCCCTCACGCTTCGATACATTTTGGTTGCTCCCGGGACTGGTCACCGAGCCCAGGCCATCCCCCAGGATCGAAAAGTTCTTGCGCGACGCCGTTGTCGCAGACCTTACAAAACAACCCCCTGCTCTGATTTTCGTTGACGTCGGCCCCCGACGGTATCGGTTTGAGACCCTTGACTTCGACTACATCAGATATTTTTCTGCCGATCCGCGATTTGTCGCGATCTGGTCCCACTATGACGAAGTTGCCAGCGTGGGAGAATTCCGCGTCTATCGGCGCCATCTGGCGGGCGGTCGCGAATGACCGTTAACATGGTCGGCATTCGCTCGCGAGCCATGATCTGGGGCACCGAGGCATGTGACGCGGCGCGTGCGCATGCCGGACTGAGCCTGCTGGTGCTTGTCTACGTGTTGATCGCTTTTGCGGTTGCCGGTGCCTTCAGCAATGCGAGTCACATTTCGGTGTGGCTTTATGGGTCATTGTTCAAGACTTCCATCGGAGCCATGGGACTGCTTTTCCTTGCAGCGCGTGCGGTTTACATCATGGTCATCGTGCACCCCGAACGGCTGACCAAAGCCATCATGGAGGACATATTTTCAAATTCCCTGGCGAGAAGACGCCTGTTCGACGCGATTCCGATTTTCTGCTTGCTGTCGGTTTTTAACTCCACTTTCACGTCGTTGAAAGTGATGATCCCGACAATTCATCCGTACGATTGGGATACGACGTTGATGACGTGGGATAGGGCGCTCCACTTTGGCGTAGCGCCATGGGCGTTGATACAGCCGGTTTTTGGCTACCCCGTGATTACGAGCATGCTCAACGTGATGTACAATTTGTGGTTTTTTGTGCTGATTGGTTGCGTGATTTGGCAGGCCTTTGCCGACCGGGATCAGCGGCTTCGCACGCAGTTTTTTGCGACGTATATTTTGTGTTTTGCCGTGCTGGGCAATTTCGCCGCGACGTGGCTCGCCTCGGGAGGGCCGTGCTACTATGGGCTGCTTGTCGCTGGGCCCGATCCCTATGGGCCTCTGATGAGTTACCTGCACCATGCGAGCCAACAAGCGCCGTTCGTTTGGGTTGTCGCGACGCAGGACATGCTGTGGAAGACGTATATGACGGATAGCTTGAATGTCGGCGGCGGCATCACGGCCATGCCCAGCATGCATCTCGCAGGAGTGACACTGTTTGCATTGCTTGGGTGGCGCACCAGCACGAGGTTGGGGATTGCGCTAACCGCGTACGCGATGGTCATCATGATCGGGTCGGTTCATTTGGGCTGGCATTACGCAATTGACGGCTATTTCGGGATTCTGGGAACATTGGCCATATGGTGGGTGGTCGGTGCGGTTCTCAACCGGTCGAAGTCGCTCCTCCCGCCGACAGTGGCGCAAACCCGCAGAGATTAGACACTGTTGCGAACGACTGGTCGATGTCGAACGGCTTGACGAGATGGATGCCGCTGGCAGCCTGTCCGAGAATTCGCTGGCGGACGAGGGACGGGATCGCGGTGTCGTGCACGAGCAAGAGCTTTCGCGCGTGGGACATGGATCAGACATGGTTGCCGCCGCCGTCGGTGCATGAGTTCGTGCCGGCGCGGCACTTGGCGCATTTCGTACGCGATACGGTGCGCGAGACGAGCAGCAGCGAGGGCGATGTAGTGCTCGCCCCCTTCTGCGGTTGTGGAACAGCGGTGCACGCGGCTGAAAAGCTTGGCCGCCGATGAATCGGGATCGACATAACCCACCTTGCCATCAGCTTGATTGAGCGCCGTCTGCGCGATGCGTTCCCGGGCGTGAAGTTCGATGTCCATGGCACGCCGAAGGACATCGAGGGCGCCCGTGATCTGGCCGAACGCGACAAGTATCAATTCCAGTGGTGGGCTGAGTCTTTGGTCGATGCGGTGCCCTACGGAGGGAAAAGAAAGGCGCCGACAGCGGCATCGACGGTTGGCGCTACATGGCGGCCGAGCCGAGCACCGTCGCGCGGGCAATCATCAGCGTAAAGGGCGGCGAGCACGTCAGCGCGCAGATGGTGCGCGACCTGCGCGGCGCAATCGAACGGGAAAGGGCGGAGGCAGGGCTGTTCGTGACATTGGTTCCGCCAACGAAGCCGATGATCGAGGAAGCCGCCAAGGCGGGATTTTTCGATAGCCCCTTCGGCAACAAGCGGCATCCCCGGTTGCAAATCCTTACGATCGAAGCCCTCCGGAACGGCGCCAAGCCCGACCTACCTCCGCTGGCGATAGATGCTGCCTTCCGCCGCGCGGAAAAGGAAGACCTGACCGAACAGAAGCAAGGCACGCTGCTTGGCGGCATGGACGCACCGCCAGCCACCCACTCGCCGGCAGGCAAGCGAAGCCGGCCTGGTGCTCGCCCTGGCGCTGCCGGGTAGTGCCCAGCTATCCTGCCCGCGGCGGCATGGCGGGCGCCTTGCCGACAGCCTAAGCCGCGTGCCCAAAAACCGTAACTATCGAAGAATTTACACGCACCTGGACGAAGGCAACGCGAAGCCCCTTTTCATCGGGCTGACGTTAAGATATTTTACACGAACGTCCTGGATTGCCGAGGTACGTCTCGACAAACGAGACAACGAGTTGTAATTGGTATGGGAAATCGCGTTGGCACGAAGGAGGCAGTCGCCTTAGGTCGAGATTGCCCAAGGGGAAGGTTGAGTTGAAGGTAATTCGGAACCTTGCCGCAATGGTCGCTTTGGCGGGCGCTTTGACCGTCGGCTCCCAGGCTCGCGCCGACTCTATAACCTTTTACCTGACGACGGCCGAATACCCCAATTCGCCCGTCCCGCAGTCGTCCGCAACAGCGGTAACCGTCACAGGTGTGACGGGTTCGCTCGGCAATTACAGCGGCGTACTGGTCCAATTCACCGCGCCAAGCGGCAGTACCCTCTCCGGCCCCCTTTTGATTAACGTTGCCGGGGACTACTCGGCGGCATCAGGCGCAGGCATTGCCGGATCGTATGGCGAAGAAGGCAACTTCGGGGACATGTCCGTAGAGACCGGTAGTGTGTCCGGGGTCAGCACAGTCAGCATTACCTTGACCGCCGTGGGCGGCAACTTCTGGGCAAGCGCGGCTGCCGTCCTCACTCCCACATGCCCTTCCGGAGTTGCCACCCCATCCTGCGTCGTCGGATACGGCGACCCGAGCAACGAGAATCAGGCAGGCAACACCACCGGGTACAACGCGGCGGACTATTCCAATGGCTTCGAGGCCGTTGAGGGGGGCACTCAGACTGCCGGCGAGTACATACCCGCACCTGAACCGTCTTCGCTGGCTTTGCTCGGCGCCGGTCTCGTTGGTCTCGGCGTGATCCGCCGCCGCCGGGCCTGACTTCGACTGTCGGAATTCTTTACAAGGGCGGCGCTAAAGGGTGGTGCCCTTTCAAGGCCGCACGGCAATGACGGCAGCGCAGCCGTGCCACTACGTCCCGCACGCGCCGGCTGCCGCCGCCGTGGTCCATCACCAGCCGGCGCAGCGGGAGGAACGCCACGCCGCGGCAGCACCGAACCTCAAGCCACGAATCGGTTAGATCGGCGAGGCGCGCCGCGAGGATGAGGGCCGACAGCCCGGACATGCGGGCAGCGTAGTGCGATGCGAACGAAATAGGAACGTCGATGCAGGCGCCGGGTGCTGGCGCCTGCATATGCCCTGCTCGGCCATCCGCCCGGCGGGCTGTTGTTGTTGTGGGCAGCGCCGGCCACTGCCGGCCAGGGCACACGCCTACGGACGCCCACGAATACTACCTAAATTGCTACCTAAATCAGCGTCCGGGGCGATTATAGGCCAGTAACTCATTGAAAATGCTGGCGACCCCTACGGGGCTCGAACCCGTGTTACCAGCGTGAAAGGCTGGTGTCCT
>CAYWOW010000013.1:0-47807 GCA_964459005.1 uncultured Acetobacteraceae bacterium | reverse complement strand
CCAACACCAACGAGACGACCTACCACAACAGCAACGGCGTGGCGGACGATACCGTCACCAGGACGATGACATATCCGCCGCCGGTGACCACGACCATCACGAAATCCTCGACGTCGGTCACCGAGTAGGACCTTCGGTCGACCGGGTAGGCGCCGCCCACCGGGATACGCCCAGGAACAAGGGCTCTGTCATGAGCAATGGGACGATGTCGGAACACGACACCAAGACAGGCCCTCGATTGTTCAAGCCAGCTTCGCCGACCCCGGGTGACCTCGGGTCAAGGGAAATTTGACAATGACCAAAAGCATTCCGAATACGTCCGGCACGCTGGTCGCGGCCACCACGGTCAAAGGCGCCATTGTCTATGATCTCACCGGAGAACATGTTGGCAGCGTCGACCACGTTATGATCGACACGACCAGTGGCTGCGCGATCTATGCGGTAATGTCATTCGGAAACTCCTCACGTAAGGGTCGGAAGCATCATTCGGAGATCTCTGTTCCGTGGGCGAAGATGAAATACGACTCGCGGATGGGCGGCTACATGGTTGATCTCGACAAGAAGGTGCTGAAGGACGAGCCGAACCATGGTCGCAATTGCGAGTCCAGATGGACTGCCGAATGCGATGCCTCATGGCTGGCAGCCACCGCGCCGTACCAGGACGCCAGAGTCGGGCCGCTATAGCGGCAGGCGACGGCTCAGCGAAGGCAAGAGCAACAAGGTTGACGGTTAGCGGCACAGGCCGCAGGCCACGTTCATGGCGGAGCAGGGAGGGCGGAAAATGAACGCCGTTGCTATCGTTGCCGGATCGATATTTCTCTTCGGCGGATGTGGATATTACGGGTTCACCCGGTATCGCCGAACAGGCATCGAGAGCGCTCTCGGCTCGGCGGTGCTCATTCTTGTTATGGTCTGGCTTTTCGGAGGCCTGCATTTGGATGGCTTCTGACGGTAAAGAGGGCCGTTCGTTATCGCCGACCCCGCGGTTCCCTCAAGGCGGAGCGTCGAGCGTGCGGCAAACGTGCCAGACAGAGGTGCCGGCTTCCCGCACTTGGCTCGCGTCGGATCCCGAGCGTCATCGGCGGCGCATTGTGCCTTCAAGATGGTCTGGCAGACACCTGGGATAGACACCCAGACTGGTTTCCGGACCTGCCTAGAGTAGTTTCCGAACCTACCGGTGTCCCTTTAGACCTCCTATGTAATGCACAGAGACAGCACAGCGGCTTCCGCTGGCGGAGTGTTCTCTTTGGTCGTTGACGCCACCTGCGACGTCGGCAACCTGCCAACCAGCCACGGGAACGGCCAATCCCGACTGCTCAACCCGTACCAAGGCAACTGAGGCACTTCAAGATCACGGCGTCACACACAAAAGGATCATCACCATGCGCAAGTTCCTCTCAATCGCCTTTGCTCTCGCCCTGTTGATCAGCGCAGTGCCGCTGCTCGGGGCTTGCCACACCACCGCCGGCTTCGGCCAGGACATGTCTGACGCCGGGCACAACGTGTCGCACGACGCCAACAACCCCCGCCCGCAGTAAGCGCCCGGGGCGTTGCCCGACGAGCACGGCCGGCAGTCACACCAAGCAGGGCACTAACTCAAATGGATAAAGACAGACTGATCGGCGCCGGCAAGCAGATGATGGGCTGCGTGAAGCAGGCCGTTGGCAAGCTTGTCGGCGATGCCAAGCTCCAGGTCGACGGCAAGACCGAACAGGTCGAAGGCAAGGCGCAGAACGCCGCCGGAAGCGCGAAGGACACACTGAAAAGCTAAGGAACTCGGGTCATGCCCATAATCCTTCTCATCATCCTCGTCCTGTTGCTCGTCGGCGTGTTGCCGACCTGGCCGCACAGCGCCAACTGGGGCTACTTCCCCAGTGGTGGTCTCGGTCTGGTGGTGGTTGTCGTGGTGGTGCTGATGCTCGTCGGGCGAATCTGAGTTCGACCACAATCACGCACACATTCAATAGGATATCCCCATGCGCACATCCTTTCGGCAGACCATCTTCGCGACCACGGCCATCCTCGGTCTGAGCGGCTTCGCCTTCGCTGCCGCCGCGGCTCCGCCTGCGGCCGGTAACCCCACTGTCGTTGCCCCGGCCAGCAGCCCGGCAGCGGCTCCAGCCAAGCCGGTTGTCCGTCAGAGCCAGGAGAGTACTGTCGAGCAGCAGATCGCCGACCTGCACGCCAAGCTGAAGATCACGCCGGCGCAACAAGCGCAGTGGGAGCCGTTCGCCCAGGCGATGCGCGACAATGCGGTGGCCATCGATCAAGCGTTCCAGGGCCGCGTGAAGGCGCTGCCCACCATGACCGCCGCGGATAACGTCAAGTCCTATGCGGAACTCAGCGCCGAACACGCCAAGGAAATGCAGAAGCTGGTACCGGCCTTCCAGGCTCTGTATGACACCATGTCGGACAGCCAGAAGGTCGTCGCGGACCAGGTGTTCCGCAACGATGCCAAACGCGGCGCGCCGGCTAAGCACAGCTAGGAGGGATCAGATGGCCAATCGTATCAGAGACGGTCGTCCTGTCTCCCCGCTGCGTCTTGTGTTGTTCGCGGGCCTGGCTGCTGGCGTCCTGGGCGGAGCGTTCGCCGCTCCGGCCTATGCCGTCAACACGCCGCCCGCCAGAAGCAGCGAAGCACGGCAGGTGCCCGCAAGCTACCAGGTCGCGGACGACCGAGGCCGCGGTCGTGGTCCCGCTCGAGGGCGGGAGGGGCCGCGCGATGATGGCTACCGCGGCGGCGGATGGGTCGGCGGGCCGGGTTACTACAGCGCACCGCCGGTTGTTGTCGAGCCGTATGGCTACTACCAGCAGCCCGCTCCATTGTTCGATGTGACTATTCCACTTGTCATCCGCTGAGGAATTGGCCGTGAGCCGGTCGGAAGGCCGGCTCACGGCCATGATCCACACACCCCATCCGGTCGAAGGAATTTCCCATGCGATACCTGAATCTCGCCGCCGCTGCTTTGCTCGGCATGACCGCTATGTCGGCACTGGCCCAGACGCCACCGGGCATGAACCCCGCAACGGGCGCACGGCCAGGCCACGAGCCAGGCGTCGGCGATTCGCTGCCGCTGTCCAAGTGCGCGAAGATCATCAGGGCCGACAGCGCGCGATCCGGTGGCGCGTCAACCCCCGGTGAAGGCACGACGGCGAATGACTACCTGCGTGCCGCCCGTGCCTCTCTGGTCTCCGGGCTCACCTGCGAGGCGCAGCAATCGCTGGACATGGCTGAGACGCGGGCGCTCGATCGCTCGGTCGTACAGGGCCAGCAACACGTGCCGGACGACGGCCAGCTCGTGTCGCGCATCCGCGATGTGCGTCACGCCGTGGACGCCGGCGACAACGCCCATGCCATCCAACTCGTCGATCTCGCCTTGTCGAGCTGAGACAGGCGCGCTTGTCTTCCGCCCCGGGCCAAGAACGAGGCGTGATCGAACCAGTTTCGGGCGATCAGGAAAACCAACCTGATCGCCCAAAGCTGTTTCAGGTCCTGGGGCCTGGCCTGATCACCGGTGCAGCGGATGACGACCCCAGCGGCATCGCCACCTATTCGCAGGTCGGCGCCCAGTTCGGCTATGGCCTGGCCTGGACGCTCGTGCTCAGCTACCCGCTGATGGTGGCGATCCAGGAGATCAGCGCGCGCATTGGCCGCGTCACCGGATTCGGCATCGCCGGCAATCTGCGCCGGCACTATCCGCGCTGGCTGTCCGGCAGCGTCGTGACGCTGCTGTTGCTGGCCAACCTGATCAACCTGGGCGCCGATCTCGGCGCCATGGGCGCAGCGGTGAAGCTGCTGATCCACGGTCCGGTTCTGCTCTATGTGGTGCTGTTCGGCGTGCTCTGCACCGGACTGCAGATATTCACCCGCTACGCGAGCTACGTTTCCTATCTCAAGTATCTCTGCCTGGCGTTGTTCGCCTACGTCATCTGCGCCTTTATGGTGAACGTGCCGTGGAAAGAGGTCGGCTGGGCCATTGTCTGGCCGCCGTTTTCGTCTGACTCCGCCTATCTGATGGCCATTACCGCGGTGCTCGGCACCACCATCAGCCCCTATCTGTTCTTCTGGCAGGCCGGGCAGGAAGTGGAAGACGGGAAGGAGCGCGCCGGCGTCCGGCCGCTCATCCGCGCGCCCGAACAGGCGCAGGGCGCGTTCGCCCGTATCCGTATCGACACCTATATCGGCATGGCGATATCCAACCTCATTGCCCTGTTCATTGTGATTACCACGGCGGCAACGCTGCACGCGCACGGAAAGACCGACATCCAGACCTCGGCGCAGGCAGCCGAGGCGCTGCGGGGCCTGGCCGGCCCCTTCACCTTCGCGTTGTTCGCCGCCGGCATCATCGGCACCGGCATGCTGACGGTGCCCGTGCTGGCCGGATCAGCAGCCTACGCACTGGGTGAGGCATTGTCGTGGCATGTCGGCCTGGCCCGCCTGCCGCTGCGTGCCCGCGCGTTCTATGCGACCATCGCCGTTGGTATGGTGCTGGGCGTGGTCCTCAACTTCTCGCCCATCGACCCCATCCGGGCCCTCTACTGGAGCGCGGTACTGAATGGCGTGGTGGCCGTGCCGGTCATGGCGGTGATGATGCTTCTGACCATGCGCCCGGCGATCATGGGTCGCTTCACGCTGCCGCGCCTGCTGCTGATGGTGGGCTGGCTGGCGACCGCCGCCATGGCGGCCACCGTCGTCGCGCTGGTCTGGTCGTGGTGCGAGTGATCGAAAGTGCCGGTCTCTGCGCTCGCTACCATTTAAGACCGGCAGAATGGGCATTTCGAAAGGGCCGCACAGGAACTCATTTATTTCGGTGCGGCCCCGCAAGCCACGCGATGACGTCCTGACCGAAATCGACACAGGCAGCACAATGCTGAATCCAGGCACGGCCCTCCAACCGGCGCTGCCGCCGTTGGTGAGACGGCGAACCCGTCAAGTCACGCGTGATCCTGGCTCAACCGCGCCAGACCCCGCGCTCGTGACCTCCGCCATAGTAACCGCCGCCATAGTAACCGCCGCCGTAGTAGCCGCCTCTCCCGACAGGTTCAACAACGCAGGCCGAAACCGCCAGCAGGGTCAGCGTGAGAACAATGAGCATTCGAATTTTCACGACCTTACTCCTCGCCGTCGCCGTCCCATTCAGGGCAGCGACGGACTTAACTCAATGAATGGCGATATCGACGACCCGATTCGAGTCATTTGAAACGTTGCTTGCCGTTGCCACACGCTGTCGCGTCTCGCCGGTCCAGCGGGTCTCGACGCGATCGGCCGCGACGTTGCCGTTGTAGACCAGCGCGTCGCGCACCGCGTCCGCACGCTGATGCGACAAGTGCATGTTGTAGTCGGGGCTGCCAACGGTGTCGGTCTTGCCGATAATCGTCGCCACCTCGCTCGGGTTCTGCCGCAGCATGTTTGTCACATCGGCAACAGTGAGTTGCCCCTGGGCGTCGATAGCGTGGCTGTCGTTGGCAAATGCGATATGATACCAGGTCGCGTCCGGTCCAGGGGGTACTGGCGGCGGGTTCGATGCGACCATAGCGGGCGTTGTCTGGGCACAGGCGGCGAGCAAGGAAATCGTCCCCACGGCGGCCAGATGGCGCCATGAAAGTGTGCGTTGTGACATCTGCGTCTCCATTGTTAATTGCCTCGACAGGCGACTTCAGTCCGGTTGGATCCAGACATACCACGCCTCGCTTGATATGGTCATTCGGCCAACCCGAACGTTAGACTCGGAAACTACTCAGTTCGCCATGGACCCATCCACGACACCGATTGCGCGGTCACACCGTCGAGCCAGATCGGCGGTTATGGATGACCGAGAAGTATTATGGGAGGGTCCTGCCATCTGAGGCACTATCGCGGCATTGAGTAGTTTCCGAGTCTGCCATGGCGGGATCATTGCCGGATATTGTCCGGACGCTGACCCGGCGAGCGGCAGCTTGGGCAACCAAACCAGGAGCAACCTCTCCGGCGCGACGAACCGCGTGGTCGATATCGGCACTCACGGGACCTATGCGACCTTGGTGCGAACGTCGCTCGAAACTCGCCATGCAAGAACAGGAATCTCAAATGACGTTGCACAGCGTAATTCGGACTGGCCGCCCGGGAATCGATGACGTGTACGCCACCGGATCCGCCGGCCAGCGCGTGTCCAAATATAGCCTGCCGGAGCACACTTCGTCGGCGCAGGCAGTCTACAGCGTGGTGCACGACGAGATGCTGCTGGACGGCAACTCACGGCAAAACCTGGCGACGTTCTGCACCACCTGGGCGGAGCCGGAAGCGCATCGACTGATGGACGAGTCGATCGACAAGAACATGATTGACAAGGACGAGTATCCGCAAACCGCGGAAATCGAAAACCGCTGTGTGCACATGATCGCCGATCTCTGGCACGCACCGGGCGCGCGCAGCACCGTGGGTTGCTCGACCACAGGATCGAGCGAGGCCTGCATGCTCGGTGGCCTGGCGCTGAAGTGGCAGTGGCGCAAGCGGCGTGTGGCCGCCGGTAAGTCGTATGCCAAGCCGAACTTCGTCTGCGGCCCGGTCCAGGTATGCTGGGCGAAGTTCGCGCGGTACTTTGACGTGGAGATCCGCGAGGTACCCCTTCGGGACGACGCGCTCGGGCTGCGCCCGGAAGATCTGCGACAGTATTGCGACGAGAACACCATCGGCGTGGTCGCGACCCTCGGTGTCACCTTCACCGGCATCTACGAACCGGTCTCGGCCCTGGCGCGCGCGCTGGATGAGATCCAGAGCGACACCGGACTGAACATCCCCATCCACGTTGACGCGGCCAGCGGCGGCTTTATCGCGCCATTCATCCAGCGGGAGCTGGAATGGGACTTCCGCATCGCACGGGTCAAGTCCATCAGCGCGTCGGGTCACAAGTACGGGCTAGCACCGCTTGGCGTAGGTTGGGTGATCTGGCGCGACAAGGCCGAACTGCCAGAAGAACTGATCTTCAACGTCGACTACCTCGGCGGCAATATGCCGACTTTCGCCTTGAACTTCAGCCGCCCCGGCGGCCAGATCATCGCGCAGTACTACAACTTCCTGAGGCTCGGTCGCGACGGCTACACGCGGATCCAGCAGGCCTGCGCCGACACCGCGCAATGGCTCGCGGCCGAAGTCGCCAAGCTCGGACCGCTGGAGCTGGTCTATGACGGCAAGGGCGCACTGCCGGCGGTCTGCTACAAACTGAAAGACGGCCGGGATCATGGCTTCACGCTGTACGACCTGTCCGAACGGGTACGCATGCGGGGCTGGTTGATTGCCTCCTACCCTCTGCCGGCCAACCGCAATACCACCATCATCCAGCGCATCCTGATCCGCCACGGCGTCAGCCGCGATCTCGCGCAGCTGTTGCTGGACGATCTTGCCCGCGCACTTGAGCATCTGAAGGCCAACCCGGTCTTGCATTCCAGTGCGAGCCCGACCTTCCATCACTAGTCGCCAGACCTAGCGGAGGCATTGATGACCCTATCCAAGAAGTCCGTCGTTTCCACCTTCAGCATGGCGATGATGACCGCCGCGGCGGTGGTCAGCCTGCGTGGCCTGCCGATGATGGCCAAGGAACAGCTTACGTTGTTCGTCTATATCGCCTTTGCTACCTTCATTTTTCTGATTCCCGCTGCCCTGGTCTCGGCCGAGCTCGGCGGCGCCTTCGGCGACAAGGGCGGCGGGGTCTATACCTGGGTGAAGGAAGCCTTCGGATCGCGTTGGGGGTTCGTAGCCATCTGGTTGCAATGGATCCAAAACGTAGTTTGGTACCCGACCGTGCTTGCTTTTTCCGCCGCTGCCATCGCCTACGTTGTCGGAAAGCCGGCGTTGGCAAACAACGGCCCTTACGTCGGCGTGTTCTGCATCGTTGCCTATTGGGTGGCGACGCTGATCACGTTGCGTGGGGTCAGCGCCATCGCACGGGTGACGAGTTGGGCGTTTCTGGCCGGAACCGTACTGCCCGGCGTGATCATTATGGTTCTCGCGGTCATCTGGATCGCCCAGGGCAACCCGATCGCGATGCTGCACCCCGCAGCAACAGACTCCGCCGCTGTCATGTCGATGACGGGGGGGCACGCTCATCCCAGGTATTTTCCCAACATCACCGGATTGGGTGATATCGCGTTCCTGGCGGGCATCATCCTGCTTTTTGCCGGCGTCGAGGTGCACGCCGTACACGCCAACGAAATGACCGAACCGAAGCGGCAATTTCCGATCGCGATGTTGATCGCCTCGGTGGCCGTCATTCTACTGTTTACGCTGGGTTCGTTCGCGGTGGCGACCGTGCTGCCCGATCAGCAGATCAATCTGCAGGAAGGGCTGATGAAGGCCTTTCAGCAGATATTCACGCGCCTCGGGATCGACTGGGCGACGCCTGTCGTTTGCCTGCTGCTGGCGTTCGGCGGCATTGGCGGCGTTATGTCGTGGATCAGCGGTCCCAGTCGAGGTCTTCTGTGGACCGCGCAGGAGGGCGAGATTCCCCCTTTCCTGGCAAAGACCAATAAAAATGGCGTACAGATCAACATTCTGATCGTTCAGGGCGTGATCGTCACCCTGCTGGCGCTGGCCTACTTCGTGATGAGCGACGTCAGCGTGGCGTTCTTCCTGCTCAGCGCGGTCACGATCACGCTCTACCTCATCATGTATATGCTGATGTACGCGGCCGCGATTCGCTTGCGCTATTCGCAGCCTAATCTGAAGCGTAGTTATCGTGTTCCGGGTGGGACCGTCGGCATGTGGTGCATCGCCGGCGTGGGGTTCCTCGGCGTCGCTTTTTCGTTCCTAGTCGGGTTCTTTCCGCCAACACAGCTTCCGGTGGGAAGCCCCGCGCTCTATGTCGGGTTGGTGGTCGCCGGCACCGTGGTGTTTACCGGACTGCCGCTGCTGATCGGAACGCTGAAGCAGTCATCCTGGCGAGTGGTCACGCCGCATGCGGTTGCCGCGGCCAAAACGGCCTGACTTTCATCGCTTATCGATCGTGACGCAGCCGCTTTCGGTCGCGCCGCGTCGTGATCGGTTCTGGTGAGCGTGCTCCAGGCCTCGGGGTCCGCATCGGCGGTGACGGAGCCGGTGGTTGATACGTGTCACGCGAGGACCGATCCGAGAAACGCCTCCGTCCATCTACACGTCCTGGCGATGACGGGCCATTTTCGACTATTCCCGATGCAACGTGCTATATGGTGACCAGGTTCCGATGGAGGGAACCGTATGGGCTGAGCCGGCGGCTTCTGATTTTGGCTGCTCTGCCGGTCTCTTTACTGATTTTCACCGCCAGAACAGAAGTTGGCGTGCCCACGAGCATTGCATGTGTTCGGCGGCATCCGAGCCGATGCGCTCGATGCGCCGTGGAGAGGTTGAATTGACATCATTCACTGACCGGATATTTCGACGTGGCGCGTCGCCATCGCCTTGGCGCAGCGGAGATCCCATTCGTGCGGAGCTGTTCAGCGTTGAACGTCTCGAGGAACACGCGCGAAGTCTCGCGGTGGCGCAACCGGTCACGCCGAAACCGGAGAGGGGCCATCCATTGGCCGCGCGGCTCGCTGACAACGGAGCCGCTCTTCTCAGTGCCTACCGTGTGATCGCCGGAGCGGTCGACGAACGCCGCGCTATTACACCGGCAGCCGAATGGCTGGTCGACAACTACTATCTCGTCGAGCGGCAGATTCGCGAAATCCGTTCCGCCCTGCCACCCGGCTATTATCGGCAGCTGCCCAAGCTGGCCGATGGGCCGTTCGCGGGATATCCACGCGTGTTCGGCCTGGCCTGGGCCTTTGTTGCCCACACCGACAGCCACTTCGACAGCGAGATGCTATGTCGGTTCGTTCGTGCCTACCAGGACGTCCAGCCCCTGACGATCGGTGAACTTTGGGCGGTGGCGATCACGCTCCGGGTCGTGCTGGTCGAAAACTTGAGGCGCGTTGCCGACGAGATCGTGCACAGCGGCACCGCGCGACACGACGCGGACGATATCGCAGATCGCCTTCTGGGCCTGAGCGGCCGCGCCACCGAACCGGTGTCGGCAGTCCTCGCGAGTCGCCACGACGCGACGCTGCCGGACGCCTTCGCCGTCCAGCTTGTGCACCGACTGCGCGATCAGGATCCCAGGATCACGCCCGCGCTGACCTGGCTCGACCAGCATCTGACGGCGCAAGGATTAACGGCCGACACGGTCGTGCGGAACGAACACCAGAGGCAGGGCGCCGGCATTGTCACGGTGCGCAACATCATCACGAGCATGCGTCGGATCTCGGATGTCGATTGGACCGAGTTGTTCGAGCGTATCAGCCTCGTGGACGACCTGCTCGCCGACGGCGGCCTGTTCCGCGACATGGACTTTCCGACACGCAATCTCTATCGCAGTGCCGTCGAGGAACTGGCGCGCGGGACGGACCGCACGGAGCTCGACATCACCCGCACCGCCGTCCTGACCGCCACGCATGCGGCCTGCGCGCAGGTCGGCGAGGAACGAGGTCGCCGCGGAGATCCCGGCTACCACCTTTTCGCCGGCGGGCGGCGAGCCTTCGAAGCGACTGTCGGTTTTCGACCGCCATTCAGAGCCCTGCCCGGGCGCATTAGCCGATCACTCGGCATCCGCGGTTACGTCGGTGCCGGCCTGGCCGTTGCCGCGATCCTGCTCGCCATGCCGCTGGTCCTCTTGCACGGAGAAGGCCTGGCCCCGATGTGGCTGAGCCTGCTCGGCGTATTGGGTGCGATTCCCGCCATCGACGCGGCGGTAGCATTGGTGAACCGTTGCGTAACCGGCGGCTTCGGTGCGCGGAAACTGCCTGCCCTGGAACTTCGCAATGGCGTGCCCGAGCATTACCGCACGGTCGTCGCGGTGCCTACGATGTTGACGACGGTTCGGGCCATCGAGGCGCAGATCGAACGACTGGAGGTCCACCACCTTGCCAACCCCGAGGGCGATCTGCATTTTGTTTTGATTTCGGACTGGCTTGATGCCGCAACCGAGCATACCGAGGGCGACGAGGCGCTGCTGGAAGCGGCGATGGCCGGTATCGCCCGGCTCAACCTGCGCTATCGCCCCGCTCCCGGCGGCGACCGCTTCCTGTTGCTCCATCGCAAACGGGTCTGGAACGCCGGAGAAGGGTGCTGGATCGGCTGGGAACGCAAGCGCGGCAAGTTGCATGAACTCAACTGGCTGCTGCGTGGTGCCACCGGCACGAACTTCCTGAACCTCGGCGGGCAACCGCCGAAGGTGCCCGCCGGCGTCCGCTACGTCGTCACGCTCGACGCCGATACCCGGTTACCGCGCGACACGATCCGTCGGTTGGTTGGCAAGATGGCACATCCGCTCAACCGACCCCGCTTCGATAGCGCCGCTGGTCGGGTCGTGGCCGGCCATGCCGTGTTGCAGCCAAGGGTAACGCCCTCGTTGCCGGTCGGCCGCGAGGGCTCTACGTTCCAGCGCGTGTTTTCCAGCATGCTTGGCATCGACCCTTATGCCGCCGCCGTTTCCGACGTCTATCAAGACCTGTTCAACGAAGGCTCCTATACCGGCAAGGGCATCTACGAAATCGATTCGTTCGAGGCGGCACTCGTTGGTCGGGTGCCGGACTCGACTCTGCTCAGCCACGACCTGTTCGAGGGTGTATTCGCCCGCGCCGGTCTCGCCTCCGATATCGAGGTTGTCGAGGCGTTCCCCGCACGCTACGACGTCGACGCCCAGCGCCATCACCGCTGGGCGCGCGGCGACTGGCAGTTGCTGCCGTGGCTGTTCGGCCGGGGGCCGGTCACCGGGGCCGATCGGGTACGCGAGGCGATGCCCGCGGTCGGCCGCTGGAAGATGCTCGACAATCTGCGGCGGACGTTATCGGCGCCGACTTGCATGCTCGCTTTGCTGGCGGGCTGGCTGTTGCCATTTGCCGCCGCATCGCTGTGGACCGGCTTCATCCTTCTGACGATCGTGCTGCCCACCCTCATCCCCGTCGTCAGTGCCATCCTGCCGCGCCGTTCCGGGATCACGCTGCGCAGCCATCTCGGCACGCTCGGCACCGATCTTCGCCTCGCGCTGGCTCAGTGGGCGCTTGTCGTCACCTTCCTGGCGCATCAGGCCTGGCTGATGGGCGATGCGATCGTGCGAACCTTAATCCGGCTATTCATTACCCGCCGTCACCTGCTCGAATGGGTTCCGGCGGCGCAGGCGAACACCAAGCCCCGGCTCGACTGTCTCGGCTTCTATTGCCGAATGGCCGGCGGAATTGCCCTTGCCGTCCTGGCGGCGCTTGTTGCCGTGCCGTTCGGACATGGCACGTGGCTGCTCGCGATGCCGTTCATCGCGCTCTGGATTGCCGCACCGGCGATCGCGCTGCGGACGAGCCGCTCTCCGCTGGTCGCTGGCCGCACGCCCATGTCGGTGACCGATGCCCGGGCGCTGCGGCTGATCGCGCGGCGCACCTGGCGCTATTTCGAGACATTCGTGACGGCGGCGGATCACATGCTGCCGCCGGACAACTTTCAGGAGCACCCGGTCCCAACCCTGGCGCACCGGACCTCACCGACAAATATTGGTCTCTACCTGCTCTCGGCAGCGACCGCGCGCGACTTCGCCTGGCTGGGAACGGTTGAAGTGGTCGAGCGGCTCGAAGCGACGCTGACCACTCTGGGTCACCTCGCCCGTTTCCGGGGGCACTTCTACAACTGGTACGATACGCACGATCTGCGCCCGCTCGATCCACTCTATATCTCCACGGTGGACAGCGGCAACCTGGCCGGCCACCTGATCGCACTTGCCAACACCTGCCGCGAGTGGGCTGTCGCGACGCCGTCCGCCACGCAATGCCTGGCCGGCATCGCGGACGCACTCGACCTGGCGCGGGCAGCAGCGGATCAGCTGCGCGACGGGCGCCGGACCCAGACTGTGACGTGGCAGGAACTCGACGAAATGCTTACTGATCTTGCCACAGACATGCAACGCATGGAGACGAACGGCGAGAGCACCACGGAAAGTCTGACGAAACTGGCTGCGCAGGCTGGAACTTTGGCTGACGTCGCGGCCACCTTCGCCAGCGAGCGGGGGGGGGACACCGGCGCTGACATGCTGTTCTGGATGGCGGCGGTGTGTCACTCGATCGAGAGTCATCGCCGTGATTTCGGTCAACCCGCGGCCGCGGTCACCGACCTGGCGGCGCGCCTCGCTGCCCTCGAAGTGACCACGCGGAAGCTGGCGCTCGACATGGAATACGGCTTTCTGCTCGATCCCGACCGCAAGCTGCTATCGATCGGCTATCGGCTGGCCGACGGCACTCTCGACCCGAGTTGCTACGATCTCCTCGCCTCCGAAGCACGGCTCGCGAGTTTTGTTGCGATCTCTAAAGGCGACGTCCCGGCCCGTCACTGGTTCCATCTCGGCCGTGCCGTCACCCCGATTGCAAACGGCGCCGCGCTGATCTCATGGTCGGGATCGATGTTCGAATACCTCATGCCGTCGCTCGTGATGCGTGCCCCGAGGGGAAGCCTACTCGAGGAGACGAGCCGGCTGGTTGTGAGGCGGCAGATTGCATATGGAACCGCGCGAGGGTTGCCCTGGGGAATCTCAGAATCGGCCTACAACTTGCGCAACCTGGAGTTCACCTACCAATACTCCAACTTCGGCGTCCCCGGACTCGGATTGAAGCGCGGCCTGGGGGAGAATGCCGTTGTGGCGCCGTATGCGACGGCGCTCGCCGCCATGGTCGATCCGGCAGCGGCGGTGCGTAACCTCGTGCGGCTCGCCGACGTCGCCGCGTGCGGCCGCTACGGCTTCTACGAGGCACTGGACTATACGCCGATCCGGCTGCCGGAAGACAAGACCGTTGCCATCGTGCGCGCCTACATGGCACACCATCAGGGCATGACGATCGTCGCCATCGCCGATGCGTTGCTGGATGGTGCCATGCGGACCCGGTTCCATGCCGAGCCGATCATCCAGGCGAGCGAACTACTGCTTCAGGAATCCACGCCGCGTGACGTTCCGGTCGTGCGTCCCTGGACCGCCGACGCAAAATCGGATGTCAGGGCGCGCGACACTGGACCGCAAGGCGGGAGGCGATTGAGCACCGCGCATACCGCGACCCCGGCCACCCACCTGCTGTCCAACGGACGCTATGCAGTCATGCTGACGGCCGCGGGCTCGGGCTACAGTCGCTGGCGGGGATTGGCCGTGACGCGGTGGCGCGAGGATGCCACCTGCGACGACTGGGGCTCGTATATCTTTCTCCGCGATGTCCGCAGCGGCGATGTATGGTCCGCCGGCCTGCAGCCGAGCGGCGCGGAGCCCGACGCCTATCAGGTCGTGTTCAACGAGGATCGCGCCGAATTCACCCGGCACGACGGATCGCTGATGACGACTATGGAAGTGCTTGTCTCCGGTGAGGAAGATGCCGAGGTCCGGCGCGTGTCTATCATGAATTCTGGTCACCGGACACGCGACATCGACGTGACATCCTACGCCGAACTGGCGATGGCGCTGCCGGCCGACGACGTCGCTCAGCCCGCTTTCATGAAGTTGTTCGTCGCCACCGAGTATCTTCCCGAGCTCGGTGCCATTTTGGCGACACGGCGGCGGCGCGCACCGAACGAACCGGAAATCTGGGCGGCGCATCTGGCCATCGTCGGTGGCGTGGCGGCGAGCCAGCCGGAGGTGGAGACCGACCGGGCTCGCTTCCTCGGCCGCGGCCACACCATCCACCGCCCAATCGCGGTGATCGATGGCCGGCCCTTATCCAATACAGTCGGCACCGTGCTCGATCCGATCTTCGCCCTGCGCCATCGTGTCCGGATTGCCCCTGGCGCGATCGTGCGCATTGCCTTCTGGACGGTGGTTGCCGCATCCCGCGAGGCTGTGCTCGACCTGGTCGACAAGCATCGCGACGGTACCGCGTTTGACCGCGCGGCCACGTTGGCCTGGACCCAGGCCCAGGTGCAACTCCAGCACCTCGGTATCGATCGCAGCGAAGCTGCCTTGTTCCAACGCCTCGGTGGCTACCTGGTGCATGCCGGACGAACCATGCGCCCCTCCTCGGACACCATCCTACGCGGTGGCGGCCAACAGTCCGGGCTCTGGCCCATGGGTATTTCCGGGGATTTGCCGATCCTGTTTCTGCGCATTGCAGATATCGAGAACCTCGATATCGTCCGCCAGGTCCTGCGGGCACACGAATACTGGCGGATGAAACAACTCGCGGTGGATCTCGTGATCCTGAATGAGCGTGCATCTTCCTACGTCCAGGATCTGCAGAACGCACTCGAGACCCTCGTCCGGGCAAGCCAGCCGCCACCGCCGGTCGGAATGGAGCGGCAGGGCGGCGTGTTCGTGCTGAGGGTCGATCTGATTTCGGCCGAAGCCCGAGCCTTGCTTGTCTCGGTGGCCCGGGTTGTTCTGGTCGGCCAGCGCGGGGACCTCGCCGATCAGCTCTATCGTGTCCCGGAACCCAAGGAAGTTGCCCGCGCCCACCGGAGACGTCCGGACGCCGCTACGGAACAAAAGGTCGCGCCGCCGCGGCCTGCGCTCGAGTTCTTCAACGGGCTTGGCGGTTTCGCCGAGGGCGGACGGGAATATGTCACGGTTCTGGGGCAAGGCCACTTCACGCCGGCCCCTTGGATCAACATCATCGCGAACCCCAACTTCGGCTTTCAGGTGGCGGCGGAAGGCGGCGGTTGCACCTGGTCGGTCAATAGCCGCGAGAACCAGCTCACTCCCTGGTCCAACGATCCGGTCAGCGATTGCCCAGGCGAGGTCTTCTATCTGCGTGACGACGACATCGGAGCGCTGTGGTGTCCGACGGCACTGCCGATCAACGATGGCGCCGCCACATATGTGGCCCGGCATGGCTGGGGCTACAGTCGGTTCGAGCATGCCGCGCACGGCATCGCGGCAGCTCTTCTTCAGTACGTGCCGCTCGGCGATCCGATCAAGATCTCCCGCCTGACGTTACACAACACATCGGGCCGCATCCGGCACATCTCGGTGAGCACCTATACGGAATGGGTTCTGGGCCCGTCGCGCACGGCCTCCGCGCCGTTCGTGGTCACCGAGATCGATCCCGACACCGGTGCGATTTTCGCACGCAATCCATGGAATGCGGCCTTTGGATCCCGCGTTGCCTTTGCCGATCTTGGCGGTCGTCAAACCGAGTGGACAGGCGACCGGCGTGAATTCATCGGTCGCAACGGAACTCTGGAGAGCCCTGCCGCGCTTGCCGGCACTGCGCCGCTCGCGGGCACCGTGGGCGCCGGTCTTGATCCCTGCGGCGCGTTGCGGACAAAGATCGTGCTGGTGCCGAACGGCAGCGTCGAGATCGTATTTTTCCTCGGCGACGCGGCGGACGCGGCGGCGGCACAAAGGCTTATTTCGCAGTACCGTACTGAGAATCTTGACACCGTGCTGTCCGAGGTTGGCCGCTATTGGGACGGTGTGCTCGGCGCGGTTCAGGTGAAAACCCCAGACCGCGCGATGGACATCATGCTGAACGGCTGGCTGCTGTACCAGACGCTGGCGTGCCGCATCTGGGCCCGCTCGGCGTTCTACCAGGCGAGCGGCGCCTATGGGTTCCGCGACCAGTTGCAGGACGGAATGGCGCTCGCCACCGCGCAGCCCGCGCTCACCCGCGAGCATCTGCTCCGTGCGGCGGCCCGGCAGTTTGTCCAAGGCGATGTCCAGCATTGGTGGCTGCCGCATTCGGGTCAGGGCGTGCGCACGCGCATCTCCGACGACCGGGCATGGCTCGCCTACACCGTGGCCCATTACATTCGCGTCACCGGGGACGCCGCCGTGCTGGACGAGATGATTCCGTACCTGGAAGGACAGCTTCTGCAGGCCGGCGAGCATGACGCCTTCTTTCAGCCGATGATCTCGGACGACGTCGGCACCTTGTTCGAACATTGCGCGCGCGGGCTCGACGCCAGCCTGCCAGTCGGCACTCACGGACTGCCGCTGATGGGCACTGGCGACTGGAACGACGGCATGAACCGCGTCGGCGAACTGGGGCGGGGTGAAAGCGTCTGGCTGGGTTGGCTGCTTTATGCGGCCCTCGGAGAATTCTCGGCGCTCGCCGACGTTCGGCATGAGGCGGCACGCGCCGCCACATGGCGAGAACACGCCCGAGCGCTGCAGGTCTCGCTCGAAGGCGAGGCGTGGGACGGCGCGTGGTACCGGCGCGCCTGGTTCGATGATGGCACGCCGCTCGGCTCGACAAGCAACACGGAATGCCGAATTGACTCGATCTCGCAGTCCTGGGCAGCGATCTCGGGTGCAGCCGCTCCCGAACGCGCGGCACGTGCGATGGCCGCGGTCGAGCAGCAGCTCATTTGCCCGCAGGACCGGGTGGCGCTGCTGTTCGCGCCGCCATTCGACAAGACGCCGCTCGAACCCGGCTACATCAAGAGCTACCCACCGGGCATCCGCGAAAATGGCGGCCAGTACACGCATGGCGCCCTGTGGTCGGTGATGGCCTTCGCCACCATCGGCGAGGGCGACAAGGCAGCGGAACTGTTCTCCATGCTGAATCCGATCAACCACGCCCGCACACGATCCGATGTCCACCGCTACAAGGTGGAACCCTATGTCGTCGCCGCCGACGTCTATGCCGCCCCGCCCCATGTCGGGCGCGGCGGCTGGACCTGGTATACCGGCTCCGCGGGCTGGATGCAGCGGGCGGGCGTGGAGAGCATCCTTGGGTTGCGCCTGCGCGGCGACGTGCTGGAACTGGACCCGTGCATTCCGGTGGGCTGGCCGCGCTTTGAGGTGATGCTCCGCCACCGTTCCGCACGCTACGAGATAACCGTCGAGAACCCTGACAGTGTCAGCCATGGCATCGCATCCGTCCAGTTGGATGGCACCGCGGTCGTTGATCGGCCATTGTGCCTGAATCTGCTGGACGACGGCGCCATCCATCATGTCCTGGTCAGGCTCGGTTGAAATTGTCCTGGGCTACGTCATGCCCATGGTTCATCGAGTTTTGTCCAATCGCTGCCGCCACAGCCGGCACCGCCGTCCGAAGAGGGCACCAGGCCTCGGATTCCATTCGCCAGGAACGGGCGTCACACAGGCGCGCTGATGGTGATGGCGAAGTCCGGACAGACGTACAGGCACTCCAGGCAACCCACGCAGGCCCCGCTGTTCTCCGCCCGATAGGGGCGATAACCGCCGGCGTTGAACCCGGTGGTCCGGACGAACACGTCGAGCCGGCAGACCTCCTCGCAATAGCCGCAATCCTTGCACACCGCCGGATTGACGCGCACGTCGAAGGCGCGCTGGTCGCAGGACAGGCACCTTCCCGCCTCGGCCATCGCCGATCGGGCGTCGTAGGCGTCCTCGACGAGCGCAAATCCGCGCAGGCGTTCGGCCGGCGCCAGTGTGGCGGGTTGCTCCCTGGGGCTGCCGCGGGGCGCCGTTTCGCCGGGCTCCGTGGGACGCTGCGGTTTGGCGAAGATGCCCAGATCGCCTTTGCCACCGAAGAAGCGGTCGATGGCGGAGGCCGCCTTCTGCCCATCCGCGATGGCGTCGATGACGGACGCCGGGCCGCTCACCGCGTCGCCGCCGGCGAAGATGCCGGGAGCGGCGGTGGACCGGGTGTCGGCATTGGCGTCGATCGTCCCGTCGCTCCGACCTGCCAACCTTCGCGATGGAATCTGGACCTGCTGGCCAATGGCCACGATGACGCGGTCGGCAGTCAGGCTGTGCTCGCTTCCGGCCACGGGCTGTGGGCGCGGCCGTCCGCTCGCATCGGCTGACCCGGGCGTCATGTGGACGCAGGTAACCGCGTCCTCCTCGATGCGCACGGGTGCGGTCAGGAAGGTGATCGCAACACCTTCCTCGATGGCCGCGGCAATCTCGTCCGCGTGCGCCGGCATGTCGGCGCGCGTGCGGCGATAGATCTGCACCACGTCGGCACCAAGGCGGCGACTGACCCGCGCCGCGTCGATCGCCGTATTGCCGCCGCCGACCACGACGACGCGCTCACCGCGCAGGGTTGGCGTATCGCCCGCGTTGACCTCGGCCAGGAAGGACAACCCGTCGATCACGCTCGCCCGTTCCTCGCCCGGGATGCCCAGCCGCGCCCCGCGCCAGGCGCCGCAGGCGACGAAGGCGGCATCGAACCCTTGCGCGAGCAGGTCCTCGACCGCGGCGATCCGCTCCCCCGCGCGGATCTCCACGCCGACATCGGCGATCACGCGAAGGTCGGCCTCCACCACGTCATCCGGCAGCCGGTAGGCGGGGATACCGTAACGCAGCATGCCGCCGGGCTTGTCGAGCGCCTCGAACACGGTCACCGAGTGTCCGAGCAGGGCGAGGAACCAGGCGGCGGTCAGGCCGCACGGACCTGAGCCGACGATCGCCACGCGCTTGCCGGTCCGGTCGAGGGCGACGGGAAGACTGACCCCCTCCGCGCCGCGCTCCGCGGCGACGCGCTTCAAGGCGCGGATGGCCACCGGCGTGTCGAACTGGCCGCGCGCGCACCGCGTCTCGCAGGGATGGAAGCACGCATGGCCGCACACCAGCGGGAACGGGATGCGGTCGCGGATGACGTCGAGCGCCGCGCTGAACTGGCCCAGGCGGATATGGCGGATATAGCGCGGCACATCGATGCCGGCCGGGCAGGCGCGCGCGCAGGGCGCCATTTTCGGGGTTGTCGTACCATCCATCGGTGAATTTTCCTGCATGCCGGGACTACAGCGAGGCCGCCAGGTCGCCGCCGATCGCGAGCAGCCGGAGGTTGCGCTCGCGGGCCGGGGCGCGGAAGCGCTCTGCGATCGTCTGCTCCAGGCTGCGCATGCTGACCGCCCGCGTGCAGGCGGCCAGGGCTCCCAACGCGACGATATTGGCGCTGTCGGAATGACCCATGTCGCCGGCGGCCTGGGTGAAGCCGTGGCCCCGGAAGTTCGGCCCGGTCCGGGCCTGCACGAGCGCGCTGTCGTACAGCAGCATCACGCCCTTTGCAGCCCAGGTCTCGTATTTTGTCGCCGCCTCTTCGCTCAGCGCCAGCACGCAGTCGGGCTTGCGCACCTGCTGGAAGATGATCTCGTCATCGTCGATGATCACCTCGGCCAGCGACAGCCCGCCGCGCGAGGCGATGCCGTAGGACTGGGTCTGCACGACATTCCTGCCGTCCAAAATGGCGGCTTCCGCGAGCAGGATGCCGGCGAGGATCAGCCCTTGTCCGCCGGTTCCGGCCAGGATGAATTCGCGGTGTCCGGTGGTTGGCGAAGGGGACGTCATGCCGGCCTGCCTTCGACGGCGCGCGCACGGACCCGATCGTAGCTGGTGTTGAAGTCCGGCTCGTCGCGCTCGACCAGGGTGCCGATGGGGAAACTTCCCTCGCGCTCGGCCGGCGACAGGCCACGATAGTGCTCGACGGGAACCGCATGCTCCTTCAGCCAGTGCAGCGATTGCACGGTTTCCGGCATCTCGTTGCGGCGTCCGAAATGCGTCGGGCAGGGGCTCATCACCTCGACCAACGAGAAGCCCCGGTGGCCGAGCGCCCGCTTCATCAACCCCTGCATCTCCCAGCCATGCAGCGGCGTGCTGCGGGCGACGTAGTTGGCGCCGGCGACTTCTGCGAGTGCGCAGATGTCGAAGGCGCGTTCCGGATTGCCGTACGACGTCGTGCTGGTGAAGCTTCCTTCCGGCGACGTCGCCGAGGCCTGTCCGCCGGTCATGCCGAAATTAAAATTGTTCAGCACGATCGCGGTCACGCCGATATTGCGCCGGCAGGCGTGGATGAAATGATTGCCGCCGATGTTGACGCTGTCACCGTCGCCCATCACCGCGACGACATGCAGTTGCGGCCTGAAAGCCTTGATGCCGGTGGCATAGGCGAGCGCGCGGCCGTGCGTGGTGTGCAGCGCGTTGGTCAGCAGGTAGTCGTCGAGCTTGCCGGTGCAGCCGATGCCGGTGACCACGACGGTGTCGGCGGGGCGGTACTCCAGTTCCTCGAAGGCGCGCAGCAAGGCCCCGAGCATGGTGCCGATGCCGCATCCCGCGCACCACATGTGAGGCAGGACGCCCGGTCGGAGGTATTGCTGTCCGGTCGCGTGGGTCATGCCGCGGCGTCTTCCTTCGCATCGCCCGGCCGCGTGATCACCGCGAAAATCTCCTCTGGGGTGATGATCGTGCCGTTGTAGCGGTTCACCCGGCGGATGTCGGCCGCGGGTCCCAGCACCTTCCTGACCTCGCCCGCCAGCTGGCCGGCGTAGTTCATCTCCGGCACCACCACGATGCGGGCGCACTGTCCCAGGGCCGCGACCTGACCCGCCGGGAACGGCCAGACCGTCTGCAACTGCAGCACGCCGGCCCTGATGCCGGCGGCGCGCGCCTCCAGCGCCGCGCTGCGGCCGGCGCGGGTGGGCGCGCCGAGGGTGACGATCAGGACGTCCGCATCGGCGGTATCGAAGCAGCGGGTCATGGCGATCTCGTCGCGATGCCGCTCGAACTTTTCGTGCAGGTGGCGGATGCGCGCGGCGGCGTTGTCGGGGTTGTTGTTGCTGGTGCCGTCGGCGCCGTGCATGGAACTGGTGATGTGGAACACGCGCTCGCCGCCGTACGCGGCGAGCGGCGCGACGCCGTCCTCGGCGGCCGCAAACGGCAGGTAGGCGGACGGCTCGCCGCGCGGCGCCGCGCGCTCGCGGACGGCGATCTCGCCGGGCAGCGGCAACAGGACATTCTCGCGCATGTGGCCGACGACCTCGTCTGCCAGCAGGACGACCGGCGTGCGGAAGCGCTCGGCTAGGTTGAAAGCCTGCACAGTGAGGGCAAAACATTCGCCCACCGTGGCCGGGCACAGGGCGATGACGGACTGGTCGCCGTGGCGCCCCCAGCGCGCCTGCATGATGTCGGACTGCGCCGGCTTGGTGGCCAGCCCGGTGCTCGGGCCGGAGCGCTGCACATCGACCACGACGCAGGGCACCTCGCCCAGCACCGCCAGTCCCAGGTTCTCCTGCATGAGGGAGAACCCCGGTCCGCTGGTCGCGGTCAGTGCCTTGGCGCCCGCCAGCGCCGCGCCGATGACCGCGGCGATCGAGGCGATCTCGTCCTCCATCTGCAGGTACACCCCGCCGATCCGCGGCATGCGGGCGGCGCATTCGTCGGCGATCTCGGAGGACGGCGTGATCGGATAGCCCGCGTAGAACCGGACGCCGGCGTAGATGGCGCCTTCCGCGATGGCCTGGTTGCCTTGCAGGAGACGCGGCCGGCGCGCCGGCGCGGTTGCCATCGTTGGACCATCCCTCTCCCGCGCGAGCGGCGGAAGAACATCGACAAGACCCGGCCCCGGGGCATCCCGGGCCAGCGGCAGGATGGCCCCGCCCGATCCGCTCCGCAACCGCTTTCCGGCTGGGCTGGATGCCTAGATCTTTGGGCCGGCCGTCACAAATTTCGCTATGATCGCTGACCCAGGCACCGGGAACGGCCATGACCGACAAGCCGAACTTTGTCCTCATCCCGGACGATGAACCGCCGACCCCGACCGGCGGCGTGCTGGCGCGGCTGCGGACGCTGGCGACCACCGCCATGACGACCGCCGCCGCCGCCCCCGCGGCGCTGCGTTCGGCGCTGAGCCACGCCGAGCCGCCGCCCGAGACCGGCCCGCCGGCCCGGCCGCGCCTGGTATTCGCGGTGGACGCCACCGCCTCGCGCGAGCCCGCCTGGGCGGCCGCGCGGCAGGTGACGGACGCGCTGGTCAAGGCGCTGCCAGGCGTGTTGGACGTGGCGCTGGCCGTGCACGGTGGCTCACGCGTGCACACCTTCACCGCCTTCACCAGCGACGCCAACACGCTGCGCGACCGCGCCGCCGGGGTGGCGTGCCGGGCCGGGATGACCCGGCTGCTGCCGATCCTTTCGGCCGGCCTGAAGCGGCCGGGCGTCCGGGTGGTCATCTATATCGGCGACGTGTTTGAAGAGAGCGTGACCCAGGGTCGCCGGCTGGCGGACGCCATGGGCGCGCAGGGCATCAAGCTGATCGTGCTGCATGACACGGCCGACCCCGCGGCACGGCGGGATGCCGAGGTGTTCTGGGATCTTGCCAGGCGCACCGGCGGCTGCGTGCTGCCGTTCGACGCCAGTGCTTCCGCAGGCCTGCGTGACCTTCTGTCCGCCGTAGCGGTCTACGCCGTCGGCGGCGAGAAGCTGTTGCGGGAGCGGCGGGGCGACCTGCCCGGCGCGGTGGCGCTGCTCGAACATCTGGGCAAGCGGCGCTGAGCGTCGTGGCGTGCCGGCCCTCGGTGGTGATATCGTCACGCTTTCGCACCACTCAGGATTGCCCCCGATGAAGGCTGTCATCTTCGATCGTTTCGCCCAGGCGCCGGAAGTGCGTGGGGTGCCCGATCCGACGCCCAGGCCTGGCGGCGTCGTCGTGAAGGTGGAGGCCACCGGGCTGTGCCGCAGCGACTGGCATGGCTGGATGGGCCATGATCCCGATATCGTGCTGCCGCACGTCCCGGGCCACGAGTTGGCGGGCACCATCCAGGCCCTGGGGGCGGGCGTTTCCGGATGGCGGCTGGGCGAGCGCGTGACGGTGCCCTTCGTGGCGGGCTGCGGCACCTGCCCGGAATGCCGTTCGGGCAACCAGCAGGTCTGCGAGCGGCAGTTCCAGCCGGGCTTCACGGCCTGGGGCTCGTTTGCCGAATATGTCGGCATCGACTTCGCCGCCAACAACCTGGTGCGCCTGCCCGACGAGCTCGATTTCGCGACAGCGGCCAGCCTGGGTTGCCGTTTCGCGACTTCTTTCCGCGCCGTGGTCGATCAGGGCCGCGTTTCAGCCGGCGAATGGATTGCGGTGCATGGCTGCGGCGGGGTTGGCCTGTCCGCCATCATGATCGCCTCGGCGCTGGGCGCGAATGTCGTGGCGATCGACGTGAAGGCCGACGCGCTGGCGCTTGCCCGCAAGCTGGGCGCCATTGCGACGGTCGACGCCGGCGCCGGCGCCGATGTCGTCGGCGCCGTGCGCGAGTTCACCGGCGGTGGCGCGCATCTGTCGATCGATGCGCTCGGTCATCCCGCAACGGCCTTCAACTCCATCATGAATCTCCGCCGGCGGGGACGCCATGTGCAGGTCGGCCTGTTGCTGGCCGAGCATTCCCGGCCAGCCCTGCCGATGGACCGTGTGGTCGGCTGGGAACTGGAGATCCGGGGCAGCCACGGCATGCAGGCGCATCGCTATCCGGCGATGATGGAGATGATGCGTGTCGGCAGGCTGCAACCGCAGAAGCTGCTAGGAAAGCGCATCGCCCTCGCAGACGCGCCCGCCGCGCTGATGCGCATGGGCACCTCGAGCGACCCGGGCATCAGCGTCATCACTTCGTTCTGAGGTCGGGCGGTTTCAGATCCGCAGGTTGCCGCGTTCGTCGAACGCCCAGTCCTCTGCCGGCCCGAGCACCGAGATGCCGGGATTCCCGAGCGCCTCGTCCAGCATCGCCTCCGAGATCAGGATGGTCTCCAGTTGCAGCGTGTTCTTCACCCGCACGAGGCGCAACCGGCTGATGTCGGGGCGGGCGCAGGTCCTGACCGCGACCTGCACGGCCGCCCGGTCGGACTCCATGATGACCGGGATCCTGGCTCCGGGCAGCACCGCCGCGGTGATATGGTTGGCGTAGGTGGCCTCGAAGTCGATCTTGTCGAACAGCCGGCGCGTGCAGATATCGGCGAGCCCCATCCCGGACGCGTTGCCGTGGCTGGTCTCGCTCAGGTCGAGGACCGCCATGGTGGCAACGCTCTGCGTGGTGGTGACGAATGGCGTGTCCGCACGACCCGTGATGTTCGGATCCATGCCGGCGCCGGAGAACTCCTTGCCCATCCGATCGATGATCAGCACGTCGAGCGGGTTGAACTGGATGCGCGGCATGTTGGCCTTGGCCTCCAACAGCAACGCCGGCTCGGCGGCGATGATCTCCTCGGCGGGAATGGCGATCACCTTGGCCACCTTGTCGTAGGCATTCTCGATGCTGGCCAGGCCGAACAGGAAGGGCGCATCGCGCAGCTTGATTTTCGCCATCTCGACGATGTTGTGAGCCATCTGGCCGAAGCCGAACGTATGGCAGGAATCGGCACCCTTCTGCTTGCCGAGCCCGACGGTGATCATCTTCACCAGCCCGCTCTCGATGGGTCCGCTGAAGCTGGTGTGGGGCTTGATCCGGTTGATCACCACGATGCCGTCCGCTCCCATCGCCTCGCGGTCCATCAGGATGGGCAGCCCGTTCTCCGCCATGACACCGAGCTGCACCGTCTCCATTGAGGAGACGATCGGACATCCGACGGAGGTCTCGGTCACGCCGAGGCGGGCCAGCAGGTCCGTTTGTCCGGCGGCGGTCGCGCCGCCGTGGCTGCCCATGGCCGGCACCACGAACGGGATGGCGCCGCGCGCGCGCAATTCCTCGATGACGCCGCGCACCAGGATCGGCAGGTCGGCCACGCCGCGGCTGCCCACCGCGACCGCCACGCGGGCGCCACCGCGAATCCGCCCGGCGATTTCCGGCTTGCGGCATTCCGCCCGCACCGCGGCCGCGACATCGGGCAACGCGGTGGCGGCAAAATCCTGCCGCACGCGGATCATCCGCGGTAGCGCGACGTCCTGGAGAAGGCTGTCGACAATGCTCATTCTACTGTCCATTCCGAGCGGGTTCGCTGCCGGGCCGCAGCCCTAAGCCGGCATACCAGGGCGACCGGCACAACGTCATTGCCGATTGCACATTCAGGCCCCACGGCGACGCCGATGCCAGCCATGCAGCCGCCGCCGGAGGCGAATGCCGCGGTGCCGCCCGGCGCTCATGCCACCGCTTCGGCCCCGGTGCGCACCAATGCGCCCTGCCGCGCCAGCTCGCGTTGCAGCCGATCGATCGCCACGGCGCGTGGCGCAACGTGCTGTGCCACGGCCAGCGCGGCCGCGGTGCCGGCGGCCTGGCCGGTCAACCAGCACTGCGGCACCTCGCGCAGGAAGGAGTGGCTGGTGGCGTCGCAGGAAATTGCCCGTCCCGCCACCAGCAGCCCGTCCAGCGCCACTGGCACCAGGGCGCCGTAGGGCACCGACACGACCGGGTATTGCGGCGTCAGCGACGGTGACACGCCGATCTCGTCGGGACAGGGCACGCCGCGCGACCAGCCCTGCCGCGTGACGGTCCCGACGCCGACCAGCCGGCGGGCGTGCCGCGCGCCGATCTGCGGCGCCGACAGCATCAGGAACGCCGCCTCGAACCCCGGCGCATGGTCGCGGTACACCGCGAGATGCTGGACCATCAGCCGGCGCGAGCGGATTTCGACCTCGGTCAGGTCCTCGACATCGACCGCCGAATAGCCGGCCAGGCGCGGCCCCATGAACAGCGCCACGTCGTTGCGCCAGGACACGACGGGCCGTTCGAACAGGCCACCGCAAACATTGCGTCCGCGCTCCATGAGGGCGGCAAAATCGGCCGGCCGGCTGGTCTTGAACGCGATCCAGCGCGCCATGTCGACGCCGCCGAACAGAAAGGCGGTGTTGATGCAGTGATGGATGTCGCGGGTGTCGATATCGGCCACGCTGGCGGCGCCGGCGCGATGGAAGATGTCGCCGTCGCCGGTGCAATCGACGGTGACCGGAGCGTGGATCGCCTGACGCCCCTCCTTGCTTTCGAAGAACACGCCCGCGACCTTGCCGTCGCGCATCAGCGGCGCCGCCCCCCAGGCGTGCAGCACCAGGTGCACGCCACTCTCCAGCACCAGTTCCTGCGATGCCAGCTTCAGGTTCTCGGGATCGACGGTGGGAGACCAGGTGACGATGCCGTGATGAGCGGCGGAGCGTTCCTTCCACCAGGCGGCGGTGGCTTCGTCGGCGCTGCCCCACAGCCCGCGCGGCGGGCCGGCAACCGCGTCCTTCGGCAACCGGCCCAGCAGGTCGTTGGCGATGCCGCGGATCACCTGGTTGCCGGACCAGTCGGTCATGCGGTCGATCCAGATCACCAGCCCGCCGGTGGACAGGCCGCCCAGGTGGTTGGCGCGCTCCAGCAACACGACATCGGCGCCGGCGCGGGCGGCGGCGACGGCGGCGGCGGTGCCGGACGGGCCGCCGCCGACCACCAGCACGTCGCAGTCGCGGAACACCCGCACGTCACGCGCCGGTTCGCTGACCGTGCCCAGGTCGGCGCGCGGTCGGCGCGGCAGGTGGCCCTGGGGAAAACTGTCGAAGTTGTAGACCAGATGCCCGCCGTCGCCGGTGATCGTGTCGCTCATGGCTGCTCCGTTCAGGTAAGTCGCTGGCCGGTATGGCAATTCGATGCTCAGCTGTTGAACGCCGCCTGAGCCTCCGGCAGGTCCCAGATGCGACGGACGGCGGCGGCGCCGGCGGCGATGACCGCCGCCTCGTCCACGCCGGTGCAGTGGCCGCCGGCGACGAGCAGCCGGCCATCCACCATCACCGCATCGACATTGGCGCGGTTGGCGAGGCCCACCAGGGCGCGACGCGGATCGTGCATGGGTTGCAGGTGGGGGTGCGACAGGTCGATCACCGTCAGGTCGGCGGTGGCCCCGGCACGGATCACGCCGAGGTCCGGGCGTCCAATCGCCGCCGCCGCATCGCGCGTCACCGCGCCGATGATCTGCGGCGCCGGGGCGACATCGGCGCGCCCCGCGGCCAGCTTGGAGATCATCGCCGCGGCGCCCATCTCGCCGAGCAGGTCCATGTTGTAGCCGTCGGTGCCGATCAGCGTGCGCACACCGGCCCCAGCGAAGCGGCCAAAGGCGGCGGTGGTGCCGCCACGGGCAAAGACGCGCGGGCAGTTCAGCACCGTCGCGCCCCGCGCGGCCATCAGGGCCAGGTCGTCGTCGGTGCTGGCGATGCAATGCGCCGCCAACAGGTCCGGCGCGAGGAGGCCAAGCCAGTCGAGATACGCGGCCGGGGTGCGGCCATACCGCGCCGCGATCGTCGCCACCTCGCGCGCGCTCTGTGCGACATGCGTGGTGATCGGCACGGCGAGTTCGCGCGCCCGCGCCGCGGCGGCGCGCAACAGGTCGGGACCGCAGGTGTCGGTGGCATGCGGGCTCATCGCGAGGCGGATGCGGCCCGCATCACGGCCCTCCCACTCGGCATGCAGCGCGTCCCAGGCGGCGAGATCCGCGGCCCCGTCATCCGTTCGCCCTGCCGCGGCCGCGTAGGCGATGGTGCCATCGGCGCCGGCCTTGGCGTCGGAGGTGGAGAACAGATAGGGCGCACCGTAGAAACGGATGCCCATTTCGAGCGCCGCGTCGAACATCTCCGGGATGCCGTTGCGGAACGGCTCCATCACCGTCGCCGCCCCGCCGCGCAGCACTTGCAGGATACCGAGCCGCGCGATAGCCAGCCGCTCCTCGCGCGTGAGCATGTCGATGCCGCGCCGGGTCAGCGGCAGCAACACGGTGTAGACGATACTGCCGGTCGTCTTGCGCCCGCCGCCGTCCTCGGTGTGGGTGCGCGCGATCGCCTCGCTGAAGCTGTGATTGTGCAGATTGAGCAGGCCCGGCAGCACGAAGCGGCCGGGCCGGTCGAGCACGACATCCGCCGCCGGTCGATCGCTGGTCACGGCGGCGATGCGGCGCCCCTCGACCAGCACCCAACGATCGGCGAGCACCGTCGGGCCGCCCTCCTCCTCCACCAGCACGTGGCTGCCGAAGATCGCGGTCGTGTCGGGTTGGGTCATGCGGCGGGTGTTCCGACAGAGGGATGAGGGCGTCAGGCCGGGCGAATATTCCAGAACACGGCGGTACCGCTCATCATGCCGGTGAGCGTGTCGCGATAGGCAGTGGGCTGCTTGTACTGGCCGATCGGGTAATACGGCACTTCCTGCAGCGCGAGCTGCTGGATGTCCCGGCAGATCTGCTGTTGCCCGGCCAGGTCGGCGGTGATGAGCCATTGCGACCGCAGCGCTTCCATCGCCGCGCTGGTGTACCAACCCGGATAGCCACCATCGCCGCGCAGGCCGGTATGGCCGGCCGGGTTCAGCCAGTCGATGCCTTGCCAGTTCGCGACGAAGGCGCTCCAACCGCCCTCGGCGACCGGGGTCTGGCGGTTGCGCCGCGTCAGCACGGTGCCGAAGTCGACGCCGACGTATTCGACGTCCATCCCGGCGCGCTGCATCATGTCGGCCGCGACGTCGCCGAGCGGCTTCTGCGCGAGCGAATCCGCCGGCACCAGCAACACCACCTTCTCGCCGTTGTAGCCGGCGGCCTTCAGGTCGCGCCGGACCTTGTCCATGTCGCGCGGCCCCCGGAACACGTCCAGCCCGACATCGCTCGCCATCGGGGTCGCGGGACAGAAATAACCGAGCGGGCTGTACTGGTAGGTCGGATCGGTCCCCGCCACCGCGGTCATGAACGCCGCCTGGTCCACCGCGCCGAGCAGCGCGCGCCGGATGGCGGGATTGTTGAAGGGCGGCTGCAGGTGGTTGACCCGCATCATGCAGGCAAAACCCAGCGGGTCGAGCACGCGCGTGCGCACGCCCCGGGCCTTTGCCAGCACCGGCAGCAGGTCGTGCGGCGTCGTCTCCTGCCAGTCCTGTTCGCCCGCCTGGATCGCCGCGCAGGCGGTCGCGGCATCGGGCATCGTGGTCCAATCCACGCGATCGTAGTGGACGATCTTCGGGCCGGAGGTCCAGTCGGTGGTGCCCTCCGGGCGCGGCTGATACGCCGTGAAGCGCTCATAGGCATTGTGTGCGCCGGAGATACGCTCGTCCGCCTTGAACCGGTACGGGCCGCTGCCGATGACCTCGGGAATGATCTTGAACGGATCGGTGTTGGCCAGCCGCTCCGGCATCATGAAGCAGGCCGGCACCGCCGGCTTGCCGAGCGCGTAGGGCAGCAGCGGGAAGGGGCGGCTCAGGCGGAAGCGGATGGTGCGGTCGTCCGGTGCGGAGAGCTCGTCGGTCGCCTTCATCAGCGCGTCGCCGAATGCATCGCGCTTCGCCCAGCGGCGGATCGAGGCGGCGCAATCACGCGCCAGCACGCGCGCCCCGTCGTGCCAGAGGAGGCCGTCGCGCAGCCGCAGTTCCCAGAGCTTGCCATCCGCGCCGGTGGTGTGGCCCTCGACCATCTGCGGCGTGATCTCCAACCGCGAGTTCATGCCATAGAGCGTGTCGAACACCATGAACCCGTGGTTCCGCGACACCTGCGCGCTGGAATAGATCGGGTCGACGAAGGCCAGGTCGATGACCGGGACGAAACGCAGGGTGGTGGCGGCGGCGGCGCGCGCCACGCCGGGCAGGGCGAGCGCCGGAAGCGCCGCGGCAGCGCGAAGCAGGGTACGGCGATGCATGGTGGCAATCTCCCCAGAGGCCGCCTGGCGCCTCGGCACGCGGCGGCCTCGCAAGCAATGAATCGATCGGCGATCTCCCGCCCCGTCGCAATCCGCACGCCGCCGCGCGGCTTCCCCCTGCGCCGGCAGCCTACGGCAGCGTCAGCCCCCGGTCGATGGTCATCCCGGCCGGGCGGTTCGGGTTTGCGGCCCCACAAAGCTTGCTTGCCGTGATGACGGTATCTTCATTCCGGCCGGGCGGCCTCAGTCGGGTAAGATTTCGCCTGCGCGCGGCCCGGTCCTTGCATGCGGCCGGGTGCGGATGCTGGGGGGCCTGGAGTTGGCAGCAGTGGATGATCTCGATCGATTGCGGGCAAAATACGGGGCGAAAACCGGCGGGGACATTTTCGACCCCGTTTTCAGGGCCGTCGCGGCCGCCCAGTTCAGCGGCGAAAAGCGCAAGCTGCCGTACGCCGACATCGCCACGTTCCTCAGCCTGCCCTACCTGGCAGGCGGCATCGACGCGCCCGGCTTTGCCGACCTCGACATCGCCGTGGTCGGCGTGCCGATGGATCTGGGGGTCACCAACCGGGCCGGCAGCCGCCTCGGGCCGCGCGCGGTCCGTGCCATCGAGCGCATCGGCCCGTTCGAGCATGTGTTGCGTCTGGCCCCGGCCACGATGGTCGCTGCGGCCGATATCGGCGACGTCCCGTTCAGGAGCCGGTTCGATCTCGCGAGCTGCCATGCCGACATCGAGGCCCATTTCAAAGCCATCGTCGCGGCACAGGTGGTGCCGCTCGCCGTTGGCGGCGACCACTCGATCGCCCAGTCCATCCTGCGGGCGGTCGGCGCCGCCCACCCCGTCGGCCTGATCCACATCGACGCCCATTGCGACACGGGCCCCCCTTTCGAGGGCTCGAAGTTCCACCATGGCGGACCGTTCCGGCAAGCCGTGCTCGATGGCGTGCTCGACCCGCGCCGCACCATCCAGATCGGCATTCGCGGCGGCGTGGAGTACCTGTGGGAGTTCTCCTACGATTCTGGCATGACCGTCATCCACGTCGAGGAATTCGCGGCCATGGGGTGCGACGCGGCGATCACGCGGGCGCGTGCTGTGGTCGGCGACGGCCCGACCTACGTGAGTTTCGATGTGGACAGCCTCGATCCGGCCTTTGCGCCGGGAACCGGCACGCCCGAGGTGGGCGGGCTCACGCCGCGCGAGGCGCTGACCCTGCTGCGCGGGCTCAAGGGGATCGATGTGGTCGGTGGCGACGTGGTCGAGGTGGCGCCGCAATACGACGCCACCACCGTCACGGCCCAGGCCGCCGCCCAGATGCTGTTCACCATCTTCTGTCTCGCCGCGGTTGCGGTCGAACGCCGGACCGGGCGAGATGTTTCGTGACGGGAACGGCGGATTGCACCATCGCGTCGCAGTGACAATGGCAACCTCCCTCCGCCTGGACCGGATCAGCAAACGCTATGGCGAAGACCTCGCGGTCGACAGCGTCTCGCTCGAGGTCGGCACGGGGAAGTTCGTCACCCTGCTGGGACCGTCCGGCTCCGGCAAGACAACGCTGCTGATGATGATCGCCGGATTCGTCCAGCCCAGCGCGGGACGGATTTTTGCCGGCACCCAGGACATCACGGCGCTGCCGCCCGAGCGGCGCGAGTTCGGCATGGTGTTCCAGGGTTATGCCTTGTTCCCCAACATGACCGTGGCCGAGAACCTCGCCTTTCCACTGCGGCTGCGCCGGGTGGCGGCGGTGGCGCGCGAAGTGGCGCGCATGCTCGACATCGTGCGGCTGCCTGGCCTGGGCGGGCGCTATCCGCGCGAGTTGTCGGGCGGGCAGCAACAGCGTGTCGCCCTCGCCCGGGCGTTGATTTTCAATCCCAAGGTGCTGTTGCTCGACGAACCCCTCAGTGCGCTGGACAAGCGGCTGCGCGCCGGGCTGCAGGAGGAACTGCGCGATCTGCACCAGCGCCTCGGCACCACCTTCGTCTTCGTCACCCATGACCAGGACGAGGCGCTCTCGATGTCGGACGAGGTCGTCATCATCAATCACGGCCGCATCGTCCAGCAGGGCACGCCCAAGGCGCTCTATAACTGCCCGGAGACCCGGTTCGTCGCCGATTTCCTCGGCCGCTCGAACTTCATCGAAGGCCGTGTCGAGGCATTGTCCGGCGAGCGCCTGGCCTACCATGCGGGCGGCCACCGCTTCGCGCAGGAGATGCGGAGCGGAACCGCCGGGATCGCGCCCGGCGCCGGGGTGCTGATCGGCTTGCGGCCGGAGAAGATCGTGCTGACCGCGGCGGAGCCGGCGAACGACGCCAACCGGCTGGCCGGGGAAGTGGCGTCGGTCAGCTACGAAGGCGCCGACTACCACGTGCGGGTCGCCACTCCGATCGGTTCGATACAGGTGGCGGTCCCGGCCGGGCACGGCGGGATGGAGCCGGTCGGCGGCGCCCGGCTCTGGCTGTCCTGGGATCCGGCCGCCTCCGTGGTGTTGCGCGATGAGGGCTGACATCGACAGACGGACGCTGCGGATCTACTGGACGCTGCTCGCGGCGCCGCTGTTGCTGCTGGGCCTGTTCTACCTCTACCCGCTGAGCAAGGTGCTCTGGCTCTCCGTCACCGTGCCCTCGCCGGGCTTCGCCAATTTCGAAAAGCTCTACACCAGCGATGCGATCCAGCGAATCATCTGGACCACGGTGCGGATCTGCACGATCACCACGGTCCTCGCGCTGGGGCTCGGCTACCTCATCGCCTACGCCGCCCTGCACGTGCGCAGCCGGCAGGAGGAAATCCTGCTGTTCCTGGTGCTGCTCGGCTCCTGGCTATCGGTGCTGATCCGCGCCTTCGCCTGGCTCACGCTGCTGCAGAGCCGGGGGGTGATCAACACCTGGCTGATCGAGCTGGGGCTGATCACCGCGCCGCTGGCGATGGTGCGCAACGAGTTCGGCGTGGTGCTCGGGATGGTGCACTACATGGTGCCCTACGCGGCGCTGCCGCTCTACGCCAACATGAAGGGCATCGACCCGCGGCTGGTGCCGGCGGCGCGTGGCCTGGGAGCCACGCCGACTCAGGCATTTGCCAAAATCTACCTGCCGATGAGCGCGCCGGGGCTGATCAGCTCGGGGATCCTGGTCTTCATTTTCTCGCTCGGCTTCTACGTCACCCCGGCGCTGCTCGGCGGCGGCAGGACGGTCATGATCGCGGAGTACATCGCGCTGCAGATCAACGACACCCTGAACTGGGGCCTGGGGACCATGCTGGCGACCACCCTGCTGCTGACGATTTTCGGGTTGCTGGCACTGCTCGCCTGCTTCGTCGACCTCCGCCGCGTCTTCGGGGTGAAGTGATGGACAACGAAGTGATGGCGGGCAGCTCGGGCGGCTTCCGCCTCACCGTGTTCGGCGCCTGGACCGCCGTTCTGTTCCTCACCCTGCCGCTCGTCATCGTCATCCCGGTCTCGTTCACGCCGGAGCGCTACATGTCGCTGCCCGGCGCCGCGTGGTCGCTGCGCCACTACGCCACCCTGCTGGACGATCCGTCCTGGGGGCGGAGCATCCGCGACAGCCTGATCGTGGGAGTTTGCGCCACCAGCATCGCCATCGTCCTCGGCACGCTCACCGCGATCGGCTGCTGGCGGATTTCCACCCGGGCGTCGGAGGCCGTGCGGATGGTGATGCTGGCGCCGATGATCGTGCCGTCCATCGTGCACGCGCTGGGGTTCTACCAGGTCTGGGTGCAATTCGGCCTGATCGACACCTATACCGGCCTGATCGTCGCGCACGCGATGAAGGGCACGCCCTACGTCGTCATCAGCGTCTCGGCCGCGCTTGCCAATGTCGATCTCCGCCTGGAGCAGGCCGCGCGGAACCTGGGCGCCACCATCCTGCAGGCCCTGCGCCGGGTCATCCTGCCGGCGGCGCGGCCGGGAATGTTCGCCGGCGCGGTGTTCGCCTTCGCGATTTCGTGGGACGAGCTGGTGGTGAACCTGTTCATCACCAGCCGCAACGTCATCACCCTGCCGCGCAAGATCTGGGATGGCATCCAGGACAATATCAATCCAGCGATCGCCGCGGTCGCGACGCTGCTGATCCTGGCCACGACCATTGCCATGCTGCTCCGCACCGTGTTCGCGCATCGCGCCCGCAAGGTCACCGCGCCATGACCGGTGCGCCCCGCCTTCCGCCACCCCACCGCCAAGGAGACATGAAGATGGCTCGGCAATCCGTGCAAACCTTTCAGGAAGACTGCGTGGAACTCCTGCGCGAAAAGATGGAGGGGCGCCGCGTCGACCGGCGCGGCTTCCTCGCCGCCCTGGCCGCGCTGGGCGTGGCGCCGGGGCTGTTCCGCCTGACCCCGGCGCACGCGGCCTCGCGGGAAATCGTGGTTGTCAATTTCGGCGGCGACGCAGTGCCGGCCTTCACCCGGGCCTGGGCCGACCCGTTCAACAAATCATCGGACGTGAAGGCCGTCGTCGATGGTTCGGGCCCGACGTCGGCGAAGATGAAGGCCATGGTGGAGAGCGGCAAGGTGACGTGGGATGTGGTCGATCGCAACCTCGCCGCCGCCGTCGAACTTGGCCGCCAGGACCTGCTGGAGAAGATCGATTACAGCGTCGTCGACCGCTCGAAGGTGCGCCCGGAGCACGCCGGCGAATGGGGCCTCGGGTCGTACATCTACACCGACGTGCTGGCTTACCAGACCGATGCCTTCGATGGCCGGGTGCCTAAAACCTGGGCCGATTTCTACAACCTCAAAGATTTTCCGGGAAAACGCACGCTGCGCAAATACCTCGACGGCCAGCTCGAGACGGCGCTGCTGGCCGACGGCGTCGCTCCGGACAAGCTCTATCCGCTCGACGTGAAGCGCGCGCTCGACAAGATCAAGTCGATCAAGCAGGACGTGTATTTCTGGAGCTCCGGCGCGGAGAGCCAACAACTCTTCCGCGACAAGGAAGTCACCATGGGCAATCTGTGGAACACCCGCGCCATGGTGGCAAAGCAGGAATCGAAGGGCAAGATCGACTTCACCTTCAATCAGGGCAGCGCGTGGGTCGGCGCCTGGCTGGTGCTGAAAGGCAATCCCGCCGGCAAGGACGCGTTCCGCTTCATGGCCTCCACGCAGGATCCCGCGGGCCAGGTCGAGTTGTTCAAGTTGCTGGGCAACGGCCCGGTGAACCCGGCGGCCGCGCCGCTGGTGCCGGCGGAGCTGAGGTCGCTCGACCCGGGCAGCCCCGAGAACTGGGCGGTGCAGATCGTGGCCGACCCCGATTGGTATGCGACCAACAGCGCGACCGTGTTGAACCAGTATTTCGAAGCTATATCCTGAAACGCGGCCGGTGCTCCGGGGCCTGGCGCCGGAGCGCCGGATTGTGCGATAACGAGGAGGGGGGAAGCGGCATGAGCGTACAGACCAGTGGGTCCGACAGCCGGCCGATGACGTGGCCGCACGGCAAACGCTGCGCGGTCTGCCTGACCTTCGACTTCGACGCCGAATCCCTGTGGCTCGCGCGCGATCCCGACAATGCCGGCCGGCTGGCCACGCTCAGCCAGGGACGCTACGGCGCCAAGGTCGGGGTGCCGAAGATCCTCGAACTGCTGCGCGACGAAGGGTTGAAGGGCACCTTCTTCACGCCGGGATGGACGATCGACGCGCATCCCGGCAAGGTCGAGGCGATCCTGCGCGACGGCCACGAACTCGGCCATCACGGCTATGCCCATCACTGGCCCGATCCCGCCAACCCGGCCCAGGTGCTGGAGGAGGTCGATCGCGGTCTGGACGCCATGCAGCGGCATTTTGGCGTGAAGCCCGTGGGCTACCGGCCGCCCGGCAGCGAGTCCACGCACGCCCTGCTGGAGTTGTTGACGCAGCGCGGCATCCTCTACAACAGCTGCTTCAAGGACGACATCCACCCCTACCGCCACATGCTGCGGGACGGCGCGCCGGGCCCGATCGAGTTGCCGGAGCATCCCTCGCTCGACGACTGGAGCTACGGCACCAGCCACCTGCGCTTCCCGCGGCCGATCTTCGGCACCGAGCACGTGCTGGGCATCTGGCAGGACGAGTTCCGGATGATCCGGGAATGGGGCGGCCTCTACCTCCTGGTGATGCATCCGCAGGTGACGGGTCGGCCGATGCGCATCGCCATTCTGCGCCAGTTCATCGCCTTCACGCGGCAGTTCGACGATATCTGGTACGCGACCGGCCGGGAGATCGCCGCGGCCTTCGCAAGACAGGAAGGGTCATGATCCCGGCGCCGGCGATCGGCCGGGCATCTGGAATCAATTTGCACTCTTATCGGGCAGTGTCCCGCGCGCGACGGGAAGGCCGGCTTGCCGCTCGTGTTGGCACGCCGGGTGCATGGAGCGGCCCGGGCTGCTTGGAGGCTTCCTCGGAGTGAGGGACCGGCGGACGCATGTTGACACGTCCATGGGCCCCGATCCGGGGCATGCTCCGCCCGTCCTGAGCGTGGAGGGGCTGCGGACCGAGTTCCGGATCGGCGGCGGCTGGCACCCGGCGGTGGACGACGTCTCCTTCCGCTTGGGCTGGCGCGAGACGCTGGCGCTGGTGGGCGAGTCCGGCTGCGGCAAGTCGTTGACAGCGCTCTCCATCATGGGCCTGGTGCCCAAGCCCGCCGGCCGGATCGGCGCCGGGCAGATCCTGTTGCACGGGCGCGACCTCGTCCCCCTGCGGGAGAGCGAACTGGAGGAGATCCGCGGCGACGAGGTCGCGATGATCTTCCAGGAGCCGATGACCAGCCTCAACCCGGTCATGACGATCGGCGCCCAGGTCGCCGAGGGCTTGCGCATCCACAAGTCGTTGACCCGGACGGAAGCGAACCGGCAGGCGCTCGGCGTGCTGGAGGAGGTGAAGATCCCCTCGGCCGCGCGGCGCTTTCACGACTACCCGCACCAGTTCTCCGGCGGCATGCGCCAGCGGGTGATGATCGCGGTGGCGCTCGCCTGCGAGCCCGTCCTTCTGCTCGCCGACGAGCCGACCACGGCGCTCGATGTCACCATCCAGGCCCAGGCGCTCGGCCTGCTCGCCGACCTGAAGGAGCGGCACGGCATGGCGATGCTGTTCATCACCCACAACCTCGGCGTGGTGGCGCAGATCGCCGACCGGGTGGCGGTGATGTATGCCGGGCAGATCGTCGAGCAGGCGCCGGTCGGCAAGATCTTCGCCCATCCCTCGCACCCCTACACGCGCGCGCTGTTCGAAGCGATCCCGCGGATGGACCGGCCGCCCCAGTCCCTCGCCGCCATCCCCGGCCGGGTGCCGGCGCTCGACGCCATGCCGCGCGGCTGCCGTTTCGCCCCGCGCTGCGGCCTCGCCCGCGCCGGCTGCGAGCAGCCGCAAATCCTCGTCGACGTCGAGTCCGGCCACCAGGCGCGCTGCCATGTCGCCACCGGAGCGCGCCTCGATGCCTAATCCGACCGGCCCGGAGGACATGTCGTGAAGTTCGATCGGCGTAGCGAAACCTCGCGTCCGGTCGTCGGGTTCTTTCTCGACGGCAAGCCCTCGCAAGGTCTGGCGGGCGACACGCTGATGACGGCGATCCTGACCCAGGACGGCTACCTCCGCCGCAACGAGTTCGACGGCGGCAAGCGCGCCGGTTTTTGCCTGATGGGCGCCTGCCAGGATTGCGTGGTCAGCGTCGAGGGCCGCGGCCGGCTACCCGCCTGCACCACCTATCTCGAGCCCGGCATGCGGATCGTCCGGCCATGACCGTCGCCATCGTCGGCTCCGGTCCCGCCGGAACGCGGGCCGCGGAAGTCCTGGTGCGCGCCGGGCTGCGCCCGGTGGTGATCGATGAGGCGCCGGACAATGGCGGGCGCATCTACCAGCGCCAGCCGCCCGGCTTTCAGCGTGCCGGGAAACAGCTCTATGGCTTCGAGGCGGGCAAGGCGGCGGCGCTGCATGCCTGTTTCGACGATCTGCGCGAGCGCATCGACTACCGCCCGCGCACCCTGGTGTGGAACATCCGCCCGGATGGGCTGAACACCTATGGCGACGGGCGCTACGGCGAGGTCGCGTTCGATCAGGTGATCCTCTGCACCGGCGCGATGGATCGCGTCGTGCCGCTGCCTGGCTGGACGCTGCCTGGCGTCACCACGCTGGGCGGCGCGCAGATCGCGCTCAAGGGGCAGGGCTGCGCCATCGGCAAGCGCGTGGTGTTCGTCGGGTCCGGTCCGCTGATCTATCTCGTGGCCTGGCAATACGCGCGCGCCGGCGTCGCGGTGACGGTGCTGGACACCTCCGGCTTCACCGCAAAGGCGCGCCAACTCGCCGGCCTGCTGCGCGGCGGCGGCACTTTCATGAAGGGCCTGCACTACATCGCCTGGCTGCGCCTGCACGGCGTGCGCATCTTCGAGGGCGCGACCCCGGTCGCGATCGAAGGCGGCGAGGAGGTCGCCGGCATCAGCTTCCGCGACGCCAGCGGCCGCGCACGCCGGTTGCTGTGCGACGCGGTCGGCATGGGCTGGGGGCTGAAGCCGGAAACCCAGCTCGCCGACCTCGCCGGTGTGCCGTTCGACTACGACGCGGGCCAGCAACTCTGGCTGCCCCGGCGCGACGCCGCCGGCCGCAGCCCGGTGGCCCATGTGTTCCTGGCCGGCGACGGAGCCCGCATCGCCGGGGCCGATGTCGCCGAACTCGCCGGCACCCGGGCCGCCCTCGCGGTGCTGGAGACGCTCGGCATCCCGACCGAGGCGAGCGTCCTCGCCAGGCTCGACGCCGCGATCGCCCGCCATGCCGCCTTCCGCCGCGCGCTGGACAATGCCTTCCCCTATCCGGCCGCGCTCGCCGCCGCCGTGCCGGATGAAACCATCCTGTGCCGCTGCGAGGCGATCACCGCGGGCGAACTGCGCCGCGCGGCGCGCGAGACGGCGATGCCGCCGGCGCCCGAGGTGAACCGCGCCAAGGCGTTCACCCGCATCGGCATGGGCCGCTGCCAGGGACGCGTCTGCGGTCCGGCCGGAGCGGAGATCCTCGCCGCCGCTCTCGGTTGCACGGTCGCCGACGTGGGTCGCCTGCGCGGCCAGCCGCCGGTCAAGCCGGTGCCCATCCTGGCCGAGCGGGCCGTCGCATGAGCAACGCCACGGATGTCCTGATCATCGGCGCCGGCGGGGCGGGCAGCTCGGCGGCGCTCCACCTTGCCCAGCGCGGCGCACGGGTGATCCTGCTGGAGCGCGGCCTGATCGGCGGCCAGGCCACCGGGGTGAATTTCGGCGGCGTGCGCCAGCAGGGACGCGATCCCGCCGAGTTGCCCATCGCCCGCCGCTCGCGCGAGATCTGGGCGCGGCTGCCGGCGATCCTCGGCACCGACTGCGAATTCGAGGTCACCGGCCATCTCAAGCTGGCGCGAAACGAGAGCGAGGAGACCGAGCTCATCGCCTATCTCGATGTCGCCAGGAACCACGGCATCGCGCTGCGCCTGATCGGCCGCAATGCGCTGCACGAGGATTATCCCTGGCTCGGCCCGACCGTAGTCGCCGGCTCCTATTGCGCCGAGGACGGCGCCGCCAATCCGCGGCTGCTCGCGCCGGCCCTTGCCCGCGCCGCGCGCCGCGCCGGGGCGGAGATCCACGAGCGCTGCGAGGTGACGGGATTCGCGCACGACGGTGCGGGCTTCGCGGTGGCAGCGGACGGGTTGCGCTTCACCGCTCCGGTGCTGCTCAACACCGCCGGCTTCTGGGGCGGCGGGGTCGCCGCGGCCTTCGGCGAGACCGTGCCGGTCTCCCCGCTCAGCCCGAACATGCTGGTGACGGAGCCGGTCCGCTGGTTCATCGAGCCCAATCTCGGGGTGGTCGGCGGCAACGTCTATCTGCGCCAGATCCGCCGCGGCAACGTGATCTTCGGCGGCGGCCACGGCGAGAACGATCCGTCGGTGCCGTGCTCGCGACCGCTGCCCGATGTCGGCGCGGCAGCGATGCGGCGCGCCCTCGAGCTCATCCCCGCGCTGGCCGGCGTCCAGGTGATCCGCAGCTGGAGCGGCATCGACGGCCAAATGCCCGACGGCCTTCCGGTCATCGGCCCGAGCCGGACCACCCAGGGCCTGATTCACGCCTTCGCTTTTTCCGGCCACGGCTTCATGCTCGGACCCGCGATCGGCGCCATTCTCGCCGAGCTGGTGCTGGACGGAAAGACCGACGTGCCGCTCGAGCCTTTTCGTATCGACCGCTTCGCCGGTGGCGACAGCAGCGTTGTCCGTGCCGAACCACAACAACAACATTCCTGAGGGTGAAACAGATGATCTTCCGGGCTGCCCTGCTGGCCTCGGCCATGGCAATCGCAACCTCGGCATCGGCCGAGACCAAGACCGCGCTCACCGTCGGCATCGCCGCGCAGGATGTCGGCCGGCTCGACCCCTATTTCGCGGTCAGCACGATCGACCGCGTGCTGATGCCCTGGATCTACAATGCGCTCGTGCGCTTTCCGCCGGGCAGCATCGATCCCGCGAAGATCGAGCCCGATCTCGCCGAGAGCTGGGCAGCGAGCCCGGACGGCAAGAGTTGGACGTTCCATCTTCGCCACGGCGTGCAATGGCAGGGTGGCTATGGTGAGTTCACCGCCGATGACGTGGTCTTCAGCCTGAAACGGGCGGCCGATCCGGCGACCTCCGCCTTCTCCTCCGAACTGCGCAGCTTCCAGTCGGTCGAGGCGGTCGATCCCTACACGGTGAAGATCACGCTCAGCCAGAACGTGCCAAGCGTGCTCGGCATTCTGACCAACTACTCGCAGGGTTTCATCGTCTCGAGGAAGGCGGTGGAAAAGCTGGGCGACGAGTTCGAGCGCCATCCGGTCGGCACCGGTCCCTTCGCCTTCAGCTCCACGATGCCCAACCAGTCGCTCGAGCTGGTGGCCAATGATGCGTATTTCCGCGGCGCGCCGCAGATCAAGAAGATCTCCTACCGGTTCATCCCGTCCGATGCGTCGCGCGATCTCGCCTTCGAGAACGGCGAGCTCGACCTGAACTACGGTCGCGCCGATCAGAAATGGGTGGATCGCACCGCCGGTCTGCCGCACACCGCCGTCGACATTTTCGAGCCGGCGGAAGAGGCGCAGCTCCACCTCAACATCACCCAGAAGCCTTTCGACGACATCCGTGTCCGCCAGGCCTTCGCCTATGCGATCAACCGGCCGGAGCTGGTGCGTTGGCGCGGGGCAGCGGTGAGCCGCGAGGCGCAGAGCGTGGTGCCGCGCGGCTATCTCGGTTTCACCGCCGATAACGGCCTGGTGGCCAACAATGTCGCGAAAGCCAAGGAGTTGCTGGCCGAGGCCGGCTATCCGAACGGCATCACCGTGAAGATGATCCAGTCGCAGCTGCCCGAGATGCTGACCGCGGCACAGGTGATCCAGGCGGAGATGAAGCGCGCCGGCATCAATCTCGAGCTGCAGGTGGTGGAGCACGCGACCTTCCACCAGCAGATCCGGCAGGACCTCAGCCCGATCGTCTACTACTCGGCGGCGCGCTTCCCGATCGCCGACGTGACGCTGACCCAGTTCTTCCATTCGCGCAGCATCGTCAAGACGCCGACCGCGGTGACCAACTTCAGCCATTGCAATGTCGCCGATCAGGAAATCGACGCCGCCCGCATCGAACCGGACCACGCCAAACAGCTCGCCCTCTGGGCCGAAGCGCAGAAGAAGATCGTCGCCGCGGTCTGCGCCGTGCCGATGTTCGAGACGCTGCTCGTCTTCGGCCGTCACGACACCCTCCAATACGGCTACGACCTGACCGGCTCGCTGTCGCTTGGCCCGCTGATCACCGAGAAGACGCACTTCCAGTGAGCCATGGTCTTCGCATTCCCACTCCTGCCCGGGCTGTGGCCGGGTAAGGAGCGGAGCCGGTGATCGGTTTCGTGCTCTGGCGCATGGTGGGCGCGGTACCGACGCTGTTCGCCGTGCTGATGCTCGTCTTCGTCATCGTCAGGGTCATTCCGGGCGATCCGGCGGCGGCGATTCTCGGCGACCAGGCAACGCCCGCTGCGGTCGCGGCGTTGGATGCCAAGCTCGGCCTCGACAAGCCGATGTGGCAGCAGTTCATCGATTTCATGGGCCAGTCGCTATCCGGCGATTTCGGGCACAGCATGGTGACGGGCCGGCCGATCGTGACGGACGTGCTCGCCGTGCTGCCGCACACGATCGATCTGACGCTGGCCGCTCTCGTCGTCGGCGTGGTGCTCGGCGTGCCGGCGGGGGTTTACGCCGCCCTGCGCCGCAACCGCTTCGGCGACTATGTGACGCGGCTGCTGTCGCTGGTTGGCCTTTCGTTTCCGGTCTTCGTTTCCGGCATCTTCATGCTGCTGTTGTTCGCCCTGCATTGGCGCATCTTCCCGGTGATCGGCGCGGCGCGGCTCGATGACCCGGTGGACAGGTTGACCAAGGTCGTGCTGCCCGCGATCACGCTCGGCATCACCATGGCGGCCTACATCACCCGGGTGACGCGCAGCGCCATGCTGCACGTGATGAGCGAGGATTATATCCGCACCGCCCGCGCCAAGGGCGTGCCCTGGCGGCGCGTCGTCTGGCGGCACGGGTTGCGCAACGCGGCGATGCCGGTGGTAACCGTGGTCGGCCTCTACATCGGCATCCTGATCGGCAATTCGGTCCTGACCGAGATCGTGTTCAACCGGCCCGGACTCGGCAAGATCATCGTCGGCGCGCTCAACCAGCGGGACTACACGATGCTGCAGGGGCTCATGGTGATCTATTGCTTCCTGATCGTGGTGGTGAACCTGCTGACCGATCTTGCCTATGGGTTCATCGATCCCCGGGTGAAGGGGGGATGAAAAGAGCTCTCCGTTTCGTCACCATCTACCCGGCCACCTCGATCGGCGCGCTGATCTGCGTCCTCATCGTCGCCGCGGCACTGCTCGCGCCCTGGATCGCGCCGTTCGACCCGAACGAGCAGAACATCATCGATCGGTTGCAGCCGCCCAGCGGCGACTACCTGTTCGGCACCGACGCCTACGGTCGCGACGTGCTCTCGCGCATTCTCTGGGGCGCGCGCGTCTCCCTCGTGGTCGCCGTCACCTCGATTGCCGTGGCCATGCTGATCGGCGGCACGATCGGGATGGTGAGCGGCTATATCGGCGGGCGTGTCGACGCACTGGTGATGCGGGCGATGGACGTGTTGCTGTCCTTTCCCAGCCTCATCCTCGGCCTCATCGTCGTCGCCCTGCTCGGGCCGGATCTGTCCAACCTCGTCTTCGCCATCGCGCTCACCGCGATCGCGCCGTTCGCCCGGATCGCCCGCGGGCCGGTGCTGACGCTGAAGGAGCGGGCCTTCATCGAAGCGGGCCGGGCACTCGGTTTTTCGCATGCGCGCATCCTGGCGGTGCATGTGTTGCCGAACATCCTGAGCGAAGTGCTGGTCATGGGCAGCCTGTGGATGGCAACCGCGGTGCGCACCGAGGCCTCGCTGTCCTTCATCGGCCTGGGTGTGCCACCGCCGGCCGCCACCTGGGGCAGCATGATGCGCGAGGGATTCGAGAACATCCTCGATGCGCCCTGGCTCTCCATCTGGCCGGGTCTCGCGATCCTGATGCTGGTACTCGCGCTGAACATGGTGGGCGACGGATTGCGCGACGCCACCGATCCGAAGCTGCGCAGCGAATGATCGAGCCGGTCCTGAAAATTGCCGGGCTGCGGAAGCATTTCGTCTCGCGAAAGGGCTTTCCCCGCGTGGTGACCACGACGGTGCGCGCCGTTGACGGCGTCAGCCTCGCGGTGCTGCCGGGCGAGGCGTTCGGCCTCGTCGGTGAATCCGGCTGCGGCAAGTCCACAGCCGCGCGCGCCATGCTGCGCCTGATCGAGCCCGACGCGGGCACCGTGCACTTCCATGGCGAGGATGTGCTCGCCGCGCGCGGTGCGGCCCTGACCGTGCTGCGCCGCCGGCTGCAGATCGTCTTCCAGGACCCGTATTCCTCGCTTAACCCACGCCGCACGATCGGCCAGACGCTGGCCGAGCCGCTCATCGTGCACCGCCTCGCACGCGGGGCCGCGGCCCGCGACCAGGCGGTGGCGCTGCTCGAGGAAGTGGGCCTGTCGGCGGCCGCGGTGCACCGCTATCCGCACGAGTTCTCCGGTGGCCAGCGCCAGCGCATCGGCATCGCCCGCGCGCTGGCGCTCAAGCCGGAGCTGATCGTGGCGGACGAACCGGTCTCGGCGCTGGATGTCTCCGTGCAGGCGCAGGTGCTGTTGCTGCTCAAGGACCTGCAGCAGCGGCGTCACCTCGCCTTCGTCTTCGTCAGCCACGATCTCGGCGTGATCCGCTGGTTCTGCGCCCGCGTCGCGGTGATGTATCTCGGCCGCATCGTCGAGCAGGGGCCGGTCGCGGACGTTTTCACCGCGCCGCGTCATCCCTACACGAAAACGCTGCGCGACGCCTCCCCGATCCCCGATCCGGCGACCCGCGGCGTGCTGCCGCGCGTCATCGGCGAGATTCCCTCCGCCGCCAACCCGCCTTCCGGCTGCCATTTCCATCCGCGCTGCCCGCAGGCGACGGAAATTTGCCGCGTGACCTATCCGGCGTGGGCCGAGCCGGGCAGCCACGGCTTCGCCTGTCACCACCCGCTCGAGAGCGGCTGATATATGATGTTGCCGGGGGCGCATGCAGCTGTTCCTTGACACCGCCCTGTTGCCCTCGGGCTGGGCGCGGGATGTGCTGATCGGCTGTGACGCAGCCGGCCGCATCGCCAGCGTCGCCACCGATGCGGTACCGCCGCCGGACGCGGAGCGCCTGCGTGGCGTCGCCCTGGCCGGCATGCCCAACCTGCACAGCCACGCGCCGCAGCGCGCCATCGCCGGCCTTGGCGAGCGATCGGGCAGCGGCGGCGACAGTTTCTGGAGCTGGCGCGAGGCCATGTACCGCGCGGTCGGACGGATCGGCCCGGACCAGCTCGAAGCGGTGGCGACCCAGCTCTACATCGAGATGCTGAAGGCCGGCTACACCACCGTCGGCGAGTTCCACTACCTGCACCACGACCGCGACGGGCGGCCTTACGTCGATCCGGCCGAGATGAGCCATCGCCTGATCGCCGCCGCGCGTGCCGCCGGCATCCGGCTGACCCTGCTGCCGGTGCTGTACTCCGCCGGTGGCTTCGCCAACGCGCCGGTCACGCCCGGGCAGCGCCGGTTCCTGCACGACCTGCCGGCTTTCCTGCGGTTGGCACAGCAACTTCGCGACGAGACCGCAGGGGCGGCCGATGTCACCGTCGGCGTGGCGCCGCACTCGCTGCGCGCGGTGCCGCTGGCGCTGCTGGCCGAACTGACGGACGCGACGCCGTCCGGTCCGATCCACATCCACGTCGCCGAACAGCAGCGCGAGGTCGAGGACTGCCTTGCCCATCACCGCCGCCGCCCGCTGCAACTGCTGCTTGACAGTGTCGCGGTCGATGCCCGCTGGTGCCTGATCCACGCGACGCATGGCGAGCCCGCCGAGATCGACGCCATCGCCCGCGCCGGCGCCGTGGTCGGCCTGTGTCCCACCACCGAGGCCAATCTCGGCGACGGGCTGTTCCCGGCGGAGGCCTACCTGGCGGCAGGCGGCCGCTTCGGTATCGGTTCGGACAGCCACGTCTCGGTCAGCCCGGTCGAGGAGCTGCGCTGGCTCGAATACGGCCAACGGCTGTTCGCCCGCCGCCGCGCCGTGTTGTGCGGCGGCGGGCAACGTTCGGTCGGACGCCATCTGCTCGATGCCGCGCTTGCCGGCGGCGCCCAGGCCTGCGGCGGCGGCGGCAGGCTGGCCGTCGGCCAACCCGCGGACATCGTGGTGCTGGACGGCGATCATGCGCTGTTGGCGGGCCGCGGCGGTGATGCGGTGCTGGATTCCTGGGTGTTCGCCGGCAACGTTGCGCTGGTGCGCCATGTCGTCGTGGGCGGCCGGATCGTCGTCAGCGACTGCCATCATCGCCACGAGGAGGACGCTGCGCGCGGCTTCATCGCGACGGTGCAGCACCTCGCGGCATGATCACTATCATTCCGGACGCGGCCGGCGCTGCTTAGCGCAGGAAGGCCTTTTCCCGTGCCTTGATCAGATCCATGCGCTGCAGCCGGAAGATTTCCTCAACCGGCACGATGGCGTCGTGCACCTGGCGGATGCCGCCGTCCCGGCGGATGCGCGCAAAGATGTCCTGCATGGCCGTGACCGCGGCGCGAATGGCATGATTGCCGTAGATCACCATGCCGATCTTGCCGAGCGCCCTGATCCGCGCCTCGTCCATCTCCGGATAGGCCGTCGGCACGATGACCAGCGGCGTCGGCTGGTTCCAGGCGCGAACAAAGCTCTCGATTTCGGCGGGCGTCTTCTGCTTCGAATGGACCAGGATCATGTCGGCCCCGGCCGCCGCGTACGCCGTCGCCCGTTGCAGCGCCTCGGCCTCGCCATGTCCGGCGATCAGGGCTTCGGTGCGGGCGATCACCAACAGCGCGGGATCGTGTCGTGCCGCGCAGGCCGCCGCCACCTTGCCTTCGAACTCCGCCACCCGGGCAAGCTCCTGGCGGCCTTCGGCAACCAGGCTGGTCATCTTGGGGAAGGTCTTGTCCTCGATCACCACCGCGGCAACGCCGGCCTGCTCGTAACATTCAACCGCATAGGCGAGGTTGACGGCATTGCCGAAGCCGGTGTCGAGGTCGGCGACGATCGGCAAGGAGATCCGCGCGGCGATTGCCCGGGTCATGTCGAGGTGCTGGGTCATGGTGATCAGGCTGGCATCGGCCAGCCCGTAAAGCGCCGACAGCTCGAAACCCGAGGCCCAGATGCCGTCGAAACCGGCCTCCTCGGCCAGACCGGCCGATAGCGGACTGTGGGCCGCCATGACCTGGGCGAGACCGGTATCGGCGATGACGGCCCTCAAACGGTGTCCTGGGCTCATGGTGGAGGTCCTTTGTCCGGGTTGGCCGGAAAGGATCGATGCGAAAAACGCCGCGGGCAAGCCCCATGGGAACAAAAATGGCGGCGGGCAGGACGACGCTGAAGACCGACGCGGCCCCCATCCGCCTGATCGGCGCCGTGCCCACACAGATCGCCACCATGGCCGCATGATGCGTGGCCATCTCAAACGACGCTCCAATTTCCACCACCTTGACGGACGTGACCTGGCGGAGAGGCGGGCCGGATCAGCCGGAGCGCAGCCGGGGCGGCGGGAGCCACCAGGGTCGGGCGGCGGCGCGGGGCGCGGGGTCGCGGAGCCACGGCGGCGGGATGGGGCGTGGCGCAGCGACGGGAGCCGGGGGCGGCTGCGGACGGACGCGGGGCCGGCTGGGCCGGCGGGGCCGGGGGGCGACGAGGCCGAGCATGCGACGGATCGGGGCGAGGGTGCGGCGCGCGGCGAGGGAACGGGCGAGCGCGTCGGCGGCGGCCGGCTCGGCGAGCAGGGATTCGATCTGGCTGGCGTAGGCGGCGGCCTCGGGGCCGAGGGCGGCGGCCAGCCAGCCACGGCGGGTGGGGAACGCGGGCTTGGAATGCGGGCCGGAGGCGCGGGGTTTTGCCGCGCGCGGGCGCGACGGGAGGCCGGCGGCGAGGCGGGCGAAGGCGCGGTTGAGGCGACGGGCGGCGCGGTTGAGG
>CAYWOW010000012.1:0-54261 GCA_964459005.1 uncultured Acetobacteraceae bacterium | reverse complement strand
TCGGGGTGAAGAACATAGAACCCGATCATGGCGCGCGCCGCCTCGATGGCGAACAGCGCATGCGCCGGACCGGCCCGGACGGCGGCGAGAACGTCGTCGAGCGGGTCGAAGAAGCGCTCCAACTGATCTGGATCGAGCTCAAGGGAGGTGATGACGCCGAGATCGGCATGGCCGAGCCGACGGTAGTTCAGGGGCTCGGGGCCCCAATCGGGTAACATGATGACCTTCGTGCAGACGGAACAGGTGCCCAATAAGGGCGCTTACCGGCGGGGCCGGCCGTCCCGTCTTTTCAGACGCACGTCTGGGTGCAAACCAGACTCGTTCCTTCGCTCATGCCCTTACGACTAGGTACGCCGGCCGTGTCGGACAACGCCCATCCGGGGATGGCCGTTGCGCTTGCACGGCATGCTGGCCGCCGATCTGCTAGAACCCGGCCGAAACCGCGGAGGCCCATGAGCATGAGCGATCTCGTCATCACCCGGCCGGAGGACGTCGGGCTGTCCACGCCGGCGCTGGCCCGCATCGAAAACTGGGCGCGGCGCCTGGTGGACGACGGCAAGCTGCCCGGAGCGATCACGCTGGTGGCGCGGCGCGACCGGGTGGCGCACCTCCACGTCTGCGGCCAGGCCGACGTCGCGCGCGGGGTGCCGCTGGCCGCCGACACCATCTTCCGCATCTATTCGATGACCAAGCCGCTGACCACCACGGCGATGATGATGCTGTACGAGGAAGGGCGGTTCCAGCTCGACGACCCGATCCACCGCTTCCTGCCCTGCTTCGCCGACATGCGCGTGTACGCCGGCGGCAGCCGCGGCAAGATCGACAGCGTGCCCGCCGAGCGCGACATCACGTTCCGGGATTTGATGACGCATACCGCGGGGCTGACCTACGGCTTCATGGAGGCGCATCCCGTCGATGCGCTGTACCGGGCACACGGGGTCGATTTCCAGACCTCGGACGCCACCCTGGGCGAGGTGGTGGCGCGCGCCGCCGCCCTACCGCTGATCGCCCAGCCCGGCCGCGCCTGGAACTACTCCATCGCCACCGACGTGCTCGGCCACCTGGTGGCGGTGTTCTCGGGGCAGGATTTCGCGTCATTCCTGCAGAATCGGGTGCTGGGGCCGCTCGGCATGGTCGATACCGGGTTTCATGTGCCGGCGGAGAAGCTGCCGCGGTTCGCCGCCAACTACATGCGCGGGGCGGACGGCGGGCTGGTGCTGGTCGACGATCCACAAAACAGCGTGTTCGGGGCGCCGCGGAAGATCGCCTCGGGCGGCGGCGGGCTGTGCTCGACGCTCGCCGATTACCTGCGGTTCTGCCGGATGATGCTGGGCGGGGGCGCGTTGGACGGCGTGCGGCTGCTCGGGCGCAAGACGGTGGAACTGATGACCAGCAACCACCTGGGCGGCGACATGGCCGCCCTTGGCACCCCGCGCTTCTCCGAGTCGACCTATGCCGGCATCGGGTTCGGGCTGGGTTTCTCGGTGATGCTCGACCCGGCGAAGGCGCAAATCGTCGGCACGCCGGGGGAATATGCCTGGGGCGGAGCGGCAAGCACGGCGTTCTGGATCGATCCGGGAGAACAAATGATCGTTATTCTGCTTACCCAGTTGTCGCCGTCCTCGACCTGGCCACTGCGGCGGGAATTGCGGGTACTGAGCTATGCGGCGGTGGTGGACTGAGGCCGGCGGGCGCCCCAGGTTTGGCCGCTTCGGATCGGTAGCGATTGACACCGCGCCCGCTTTCTGCTGACCCTGCGCGCGCAATCGTATTTTGGCCAGACTTGCTGCGCCTCCGATCCCTCGGGTGCCTTCAAGACCTCCAAGGCCCGGTTGTCCGCGCCGCATGCTGTTGTGCGGCGCCTGCAGCGGAGAACGACGTAGTCATGGCTATCGGAACGGTTAAGTGGTTCAACACCTCCAAGGGCTTCGGCTTCATCATGCCGGAGGATGGCGGCAAGGACGTGTTCGTCCACATCACGGCGGTCCAGGCGGCTGGACTCCGGGGCTTGGACGAAGGGCAAAAGGTTAGCTACGAGGTCATGATGGAGCGCGGCAAGGCCGCGGCCACCAACCTCAAGCTCGCCTAGCACCCGCAAGGGCTCTGACCGTGGCAGGGCCGGCATCGACGGCTCCTGCCACGGTTATACTTGTTTGATGGCCCCCGGCCTCCGCCCGCAAGGGCAGGGGTGAAGGGGTTATTGCGGCTTCACCGCCTCGATGGCGTCGGAGACCAATTTCCGGTCTGGACTGTCGGTTGGCAGCAGGTCGAGCACGCGGCGCCAGTAGGCCTGCACGGCATCGGCGTGACCGGCCTGGGCCTCGGCCAACGCCAGATGGAAACGCGCGATCGGCTCCGACGCATCCCCCGGTCAGCGCACGCTCGCCAGGAATACCCGCGCGTAATTGCCGCCCAGCAACTTGCCGGTTTCCTCGGCGTTGAAGCCGGCCCCCAGCAGCGCGTCGGCCAGGGCCGGCAGGGCATCGTAGTCCGGCAGCACGGACGGGCCGACCAGACCGCGCAGGTCGCTGCCCAACCCGACGTGATCGATGCCGGCGGCGTCCACCATGCGCGCGATGCCGGTCGCCATCGCCGGCAGGGTGGGGAAAATCGATGCGGGCGGCCACACCCCGACCACCCCGCCGGTGTCGGCGATTACCTTGGCGTGCTCGGCCGTGATCTGCCGGCTGCGCGGCCCCGGGACGCGGGCCAGCGAGGTGTGCGACAACACCAGCGGCTTCGTGGTCACCGCGGCGGCCCGCTGGACCAGGGGCAACGTGCCGTGCGCCACGTCGACGACCAGTCCGAGCCGGTTGCACGCGCGCACCACCTCGGCGCCGAAATCGGTCAAACCGCCATGTTCGGGCGCCTCGGTCTGGATGTCGCCCAGTTCGTTCACCCGGTAATGCGTGAGTTGCAGGTGGCGCAGCGTCCAGCGCGCATAGGCGGTGTCCAGCCCGTCGAGCCGGCCCTCGAGGAAATCGGCGCCCTCGGCGGCGATGATCGCCGAGGGCACGCCGGCCCGCGCGGCCCGCATGCCGGCGGCATCCGCGATCAGCGTCAGCCGTTCGCGGCGCGCCAGGTCGAGCAGTCCGGCGAAGGCAACCGCGCCATAGCTCGAAAGCTCGCCCGGCGCCGGCGTGCGGTAGGGGTGGATTCGCCCATCGGCGGCGATGTGATGGGTCGGGCCGTCCGACACCACGGCGAGGCATGCCACCGCCAGACCCCCGGAGCGCATCGGCGCGGCGATCGGCGAGAAGCCCGTGCCGCTGCGCATGCGTACCACGTTGGCGATGCCGCCCGCGTGCGAGTGGGTATCGACCGCGGGCGTGGCGGCCAGGACCGCCCGTGCCGCGTCCGGGTCGGCGGCGCTGGCACCCGGAGCACAGGCAGCCAGGCACATCAGCGGACCCGCGGCAAGCAGCCCGCGCCGGGAGAGCCCGCCCCAGCCCGGCGGGTCGAGCGCGCGCGCGTCGCGCAGCCCATAGCGCCAGCCGCCGGCGCGGCGCCGAACCTCCCAGCGTCCTTGCAGGCGAAGCGCGCCCTGGTGCAGCGGCAGGGACGCGGAGGCGAACACCTCGACCGCCCCGAGCGGATCGGCGGGAAGGCAGCCCCCGCAGCATGGCGCCTCGGCCAGCAGCATGAAATAGGCGGCATGGGTGGCGGTCGCCGGGGTCGCGGGAAAGCCTTGCAGTTCGACGACGGTGCCGTCGGCGGCATCGGCCTGACCCGAGCCAAGACTACGCCAATCCAACCGCATGCTTTCCTCCTGGACCGTATGGGCAGGCGACGTGCCAGAAAATTTCCGTCGAGCCAACGCGGGCCATGGCTCAGATTTGATCGATCAGCGGGTCAGGGTGGGCGAAGCGGCGCAGTTCGTCGGGGCGCGTCACCGTGACGACGCGGCCGGACACGATGACACCGTAGGGCCCGAGCGTGGCCAGGGCGCGCGACAGGTTCTCCGGCGTCATGCCCAGACGGGCGGCGAGCACGCGTTTCTCGAACTCCAGTTGCACGGCGCCACCGGGGTCCATGGCCAGCAGCAGCCAGTTGGCCAGCCGCTCGGCGCCGGTGCGCAGTTTGTGGTTCTTCAGCTCGCGCACCATGAAGCGGAAGGCGACGGCAAGCTCGTCCACCACGGCGGCGGCGAAGGCGGGGTCCGCGGCGAAGGCGGCGCGCACGTTCTGGCCCGGGATCATGAGCACGCGAGCGCGCGCCAAGGTGCGGGCGGACATCAGATAGGGCCGGTCGCGCAACACCGCGGCGAGGATGAAGCTGGCGACCGGGTAAACCACGGCGATGGTGGTCTCGCGGCCGGCAGTGGCGGCCAGCAGCTCGACGCTGCCGTCGAGCAGCACGTGCAGAAAGTCGGCGGTGTCGCTCTGACGCAGCAGCTCCACGCCGGGTGGGAAGGATTGCAGGAAGCTGCCGCGGACGACGGCTTCGAAGCTCGTCTCCGCCATGTCGGCAAAAAGATGGAGCGTCCGTACGGCGGACCTGTCCGTGTCTCTCACATCACCCGTCCCGGCACGTCGGTGCGAGAAGGCCAGGATTCTTGATAATTGTCAATTGCCGGCAATGAATTTGGCAACACCCGACACCGCTCCACGCTAATTTCAAGGTATCGTATGTTGTGGTGTCATTTATTTTCACCAGAATGCAGTATCGTTTGATCCAGATCAAACAAAATCCCCTCGCCCCTTTGCCATGCTGCCCGCCCAACAGGATACATGGGGACGCGTTGCATGCCTGATCCGACGCTGCAAGGAATGACGCCGCCGAATGCGGCCCCCGGGGTCGCCGACGCGATCGCGCGCGCCCGCGTGCAGGGTACCCCGGGACAGGGCCTTATCATGGGCACCTGGGGATTTTTCATCGGCTTTGCCGCGGTCGCGTTGTATGGGCCGGCCGCGCACACCTTCCAACAGTCGATGCAGCTTTCGCCGCTGCTCGTCGGCCTGCTGGTCGCGGCGCCGCAACTCACCGGGTCGCTGCTGCGCATTCCGTTCGGCGCCTGGGTCGACAAGGTCGGCGGAAGGCTGCCGATGCTGACCCTGTTCGGCATCTCGATCGTCGGCATGTGGGGACTGGTGTTCATCCTGGTCACGGTGCCGCACGTAACCGCCGCGCTCTATCCCGTGATTCTGCTGTTCGGCTTCATGAGCGGCTGCGGCGTGGCCTCGTTTTCCGTCGGCATTCCGCAGGTGTCGTATTGGTTTCCGCGCAACCGGCAGGGCACCGCGCTCGGCATCTATGGCGGCGTCGGCAACCTGGCGCCAGGCCTGTTCACGCTGGCGTTGCCTTTCGCCATCGGCGCCCTGGGTCTCGCCGGGTCGTATCTGGCCTGGCTCGCTTTCCTGCTGATCGGCGCTGGCGTCTACGGCTGGCTCGCGCGTGACGCGTATTACTTCCAGCTCCGCGCGCGCGGCACCGGTGCTGAGGAAGCCCGCAGCGTGGCGCAAAGCTGCGGCGAGGAACTGTTCCCGCGCGACTCCGTCTGGGGCGCGCTGATGATGGCGGCCGAGGAAACCCGCACCTGGGGACTGACGTTCCTGTATTTCGTCTCGTTCGGCGGCTTTCTGGCGCTGACCGCCTGGTTCCCGACCTACTGGATCAATCTGCACCACCTCACCCTCACCGCGGCGGGCATTCTCGGCGGCGTGGGCTTCTCGCTGCTGGCGGCGGTGGCACGGGTGTTCGGTGGCCGGCTGGCCGAGCGGTTCGGTGGTGAATGGATGGCGGCGACTTCTTTCGTCATCGTGCTGGCCGGCGCGGGGTTGCTGACCGCGGTGATTTCCTTCCCCATCAACGTGGCGGGCGAATTGCTGATCGGCCTCGGCATGGGCCTGGCCAATGCCGCCGTGTTCAAGATGGTACCGAACTACGTGCCGCACGCGGTCGGCGGCGCTTCCGGCCTGGTGGGCGGCCTGGGTGCCCTCGGTGGCTTCGTGTTCCCGCCGCTGCTTGGATTGTTCGCAGGCGCGCTCGGCGATTCCGGCTATTCGGGCGGGTTCTTCATCTACGTCGTGCTGGCCGTGGCGGCCATCATGGTCGCCATCGGATTCATCCGTACCCGCGACACCGCCGTCGCGGACTGATGCCGAACGACAGGGCCGCAACCCGCAAGACCGACAGGGCACCACGATGAGTCATTTCCTCGACCGCCTCACCTTCTTTCGCAAGAACGTCGGCAGTTTCGCCAACGCGCACGGCATCGTGACGAACGAGCCGCGCGACTGGGAGGACAGCTATCGCAAGCGCTGGCAGCACGATAAGATCGTGCGCTCCACCCATGGCGTGAACTGCACCGGCGCGTGCTCGTGGAAGATCTACGTCAAAGGCGGGCTGGTGACCTGGGAGACGCAGCAGACCGACTATCCGCGCACCCGCCCCGACATGCCCAACCACGAGCCGCGCGGTTGCTCGCGGGGCGCCAGCTATTCCTGGTACATGTATTCCGCCAACCGGGTGAAGCACCCGCTGGTGCGCGGGCGGCTGCTGAAGCTGTGGCGCGAGGCGCGGGCGATCGCAACACCGGTGGCGGCCTGGGCGAGCATCGTCGAGGATGCGGAAAAGCGCGCCAGCTACACGACGCGCCGCGGCCTCGGCGGCTTCGTCCGCGCCGGTTGGGAGGAAGTGGAAGAAATCATCGCCGCCGCCAACGCTTATACGGTGAAGACCTATGGACCGGACCGGGTGATTGGATTCTCGCCGATCCCGGCGATGTCGATGGTCTCCTACGCGGCGGGTTCGCGCTATTTGTCGCTGCTGGGCGCGGTCTGCCTGAGTTTCTACGACTGGTACTGCGACCTGCCGCCGGCCAGCCCGATGACCTGGGGCGAACAGACCGACGTGCCGGAAAGCGCGGACTGGTACAACGCCGGCTTCCTGTTGCTGTGGGGCAGCAACGTACCGCAGACCCGCACGCCGGACGCGCATTTCTACACCGAGGCCCGCTACAAGGGGACGAAATCGGTGGTGATCTGCCCGGATTACAGCGAGGCGGCAAAATTCTCCGACCTCTGGCTCCATCCCAAGCAGGGCACCGACGCGGCCCTGGCCATGGCGATCGGCCATGTGATCCTGCGCGAGTTTCACCTCGACCGAACCGTGCCCTATTTCTCCGACTACGTTCGCCGCACTTCCGATCTTCCGATGCTGGTGAGACTGGTGCCGCAGGGCGACCATCTGGTGCCCGAAAGGCTGCTGCGCGCCGAGGACTTTGCCGATTCGCTCGGAGAGGCCGACAACGCGGCGTGGAAGACCGTGGCGCTGGACGCGGACGGAAAGCCCGTGGTGCCGCTGGGGTCCATCGGCTTCCGTTGGGGGGGCGAAGGAAAATGGAACCTGGAGGCGAAGGAGAGTCGCGGGGCTGACGTGAAGCTACGGCTGACCCAACTCGGCGATGCGGCCGCCGCGGTGGCTTTCCCGTATTTCGGCGGCACGGCGCCGCACGATTTTGCCAGTACCGCGCACCAGGACGTGCTGGTGCGCAACGTGCCGGTTCGACACCTGGAATTGAAGGACGGCCAAGTGCCGGTCGCCACAGTGTTCGATCTGCTTTGCGCCAATTACGGGCTGGATCGCGGCCTTGGCGGCGCCAACGCCGCGTCCTCCTACGACGACGATCTGCCGTTCACCCCGGCCTGGGCCGAGCACGTCACCGGCGTGCCACGCGCGCAAATCATCCACGTGGCGCGCGAGTTCGCGTCGAACGCGGAGAAGACCGGCGGGCGCTCGATGGTGATTCTCGGCGCCGGGCTGAACCACTGGTACCACATGGACATGGCCTACCGGGGGATCATCAATCTTCTGGTGCTCTGCGGCTGCGTTGGCCAGAGCGGCGGCGGCTGGTCGCATTATGTGGGGCAGGAGAAGCTGCGGCCACAGACCGGTTGGCTGCCGGTCGCTTTCGCGCTCGACTGGAACCGTCCGCCACGCCAGCAGAACGCCACCAGCTTCTGGTACGCGCACACCGACCAGTGGCGCTACGAGACGCTGACGGTCAACGACATTCTTTCCCCCACCGCACCGGCCGGCGACTGGTCGGGCAGCCCGATCGACTACAATGTTCGCGCCGAACGCATGGGGTGGCTGCCGAGCGCACCGCAACTGCGGAAAAACCCACTGGCAGCGGCGAAGGACGCCGTCGCCAGCGGCCTGCCGCCCGGCGCGTATGTGGCCGCCGGCCTGCGCGACGGCACGCTCGAGCTTTCCTGTCATGACCCTGACGATCCGGCCAACTGGCCGCGCAACCTGTTCGTCTGGCGCTCCAACCTCCTGGGCTCGTCGGGCAAAGGACACGAGTATTTCCTGCGCCATCTGCTCGGCACCAAACACGGCGTGCTGGGCAAGGACCTCGGCGAGGAGGGCCGCGCCAAGCCACAGGACGTGCGCTGGCACGACACAGCGCCGGAGGGCAAGCTCGACCTGCTGGTGACGCTGGACTTCCGCATGTCCACCACCTGCGTCTATTCGGACATCGTGCTGCCGACCGCGACCTGGTACGAGAAGAACGACCTCAACACCTCCGACATGCACCCGTTCATCCACCCGCTCAGCGCGGCGGTGGACCCGGCCTGGGAAGCGCGATCGGACTGGGCGATTTTCCGCGGCATCGCCCGCGCCTTCTCCGAGGTGGCACCGGAAGTGCTGGGCGTCGAGCAGGATCTCGTGCTTTCCCCGATCCTGCACGACACCGCCGGCGAGATGGCGCAACCCTATGACGTGCGCGACTGGAAACGCGGCGAGACCGACCCCATGCCGGGCCGTACCATGCCCAGCGTGACCGTGGTGGAGCGTGACTACCCGAATCTCTTTTCGCGATTCACCTCCCTCGGCCCGCTGTTGGAAAGGCTAGGCAACGGCGGCAAGGGAATTGGTTGGAATACGCAGCATGAAGTCGAAATCCTCCGCGCCCTGAACGGCACCGCCCCCTCCGGCCAGCCGAAGCTGGAGTCCGACATCGACGCCATCGAGGCGATTCTGAGTTTGGCGCCGGAGACCAATGGCGAGGTCGCGGTGAAGGCGTGGCACGCGCTGTCGCGCGTCACCGGTCGTGAACACGCGCATCTGGCGCTACCGAAAGCAGACGAGAAAATCCGCTTCCGCGACATCCAGGCGCAGCCCCGGAAAATCATCTCCTCGCCGACCTGGTCGGGCATCGAGTCCGAACACGTTTGCTACAACGCCGGCTACACCAACGTCCACGAACTGATTCCCTGGCGCACGCTGACCGGGCGGCAACAACTCTATCAGGATCACCTGTGGATGCGTGCCTTCGGCGAGGCCTTCGCCACCTGGCGGCCGCCGATCGACACCAGGACGCTGGCGCCGGTGGCGGGAAAGCACGGCAACGGACAGGTTGAGATCGCGCTCAACTTCATCACGCCGCACCAGAAATGGGGCATCCACAGCACCTATTCCGACAACCTTCTGATGCTGACGCTGAACCGCGGCGGGCCCGTGGTCTGGCTCAGCGAGGACGACGCCCGGCGCGCCGGCATCGCCGACAATGACTGGGTCGAAGCCTACAACGCCAATGGCGCGCTGGTGGCGCGCGCGGTGGTGTCGCAGCGCGTCAATCCCGGCATGGCACTGATGTATCATGCGCAGGAGAAGACCGTGAACGTGCCGGGCAGCGAGATCACACGCCAGCGCGGCGGCATCCATAACTCGGTGACGCGAACTGCATTGAAACCGACCCACATGATCGGCGGCTACGCGCAACAGTCATACGGCTTCAACTACTACGGCACCGTCGGCTCCAACCGCGACGAGTTCATCATCATTCGCCGCATGGTGACGGTGGACTGGCTCGACGGCAGCGCGGCGAGCACGCAGGCGCCAGCCGAAGAGGAGACGGTGCGATGAAAATTCGCGCGCAGATTGCCATGGTGCTGAACCTCGACAAGTGCATCGGCTGCCACACCTGCTCGGTAACCTGCAAGAACGTGTGGACCAGCCGCGAGGGTGTCGAATACGCCTGGTTCAACAACGTCGAGACCAAACCCGGGATCGGCTACCCGAAGGAGTGGGAAAACCAGGCGAAGTGGAAGGGCGGCTGGCTGCACCGGCCCGACGGGTCGCTGGAGCCACGCATCGGTGCCAAGTGGCGGGTGCTGAGCAAGATCTTCGCCAACCCTGACCTGCCGGAGATCGACGACTACTATGAGCCTTTCACCTTCGACTACGCCCACCTCCAGACCGCCGGCGAGGGTGCCGCCGTGCCCACGGCACGGCCACGCTCGTTGGTGTCGGGAGAACGGATAGAGAAAATCGCCTGGGGACCGAACTGGGAAGAGATTCTCGGCGGCGCCTTCAGCAAGCGCTCGCGGGACGCCAATTTCGAAGGCGTGCAAAAGGAAATCTACGGCGCTTTCGAGAACAGCTTCATGATGTACCTGCCGCGGCTGTGCGAGCACTGCCTCAATCCGGCCTGCGCCGCCGCCTGCCCGTCGGGGGCGATTTACAAGCGTGAAGAGGACGGCATCGTGCTGATCGACCAGGACAAGTGCCGGGGCTGGCGGATGTGCGTGTCGGGTTGCCCTTACAAGAAGGTCTATTACAACTGGTCGAGCGGCAAGTCGGAGAAGTGCACCTTCTGCTACCCACGCATCGAAGCGGGTCAGCCGACCGTGTGCAGCGAGACCTGCGTCGGCCGCATCCGCTACCTCGGCGTGGTGCTCTACGACGCCGACCGCATCGCCGAAGCGGCAGGGGTGCCGGACGAGGACGACCTGTACGAGGCACAACTGAAGGTGTTCCTCGATCCGTTCGATCCGCAGGTGCAGGTGCAGGCACGCGCGGATGGCATCGATGAGGCCTGGCTGGAGGCGGCACGGCACTCGCCGGTGTGGAAGATGGCGATGGACTGGAAGATCGCCTTCCCGCTGCATCCGGAATACCGCACCCTGCCGATGGTGTGGTATGTGCCGCCGCTTTCGCCCATCAACGCCGCCGCGGCCAAGGGCGACCTGGGCCTGGTGGGCGACATGCCCGATGTGCGCAGCCTGCGCATTCCGGTGGAATACCTCGCCAATCTGCTGACCGCCGGCCGTACGCAGCCCATCGTGACGGCATTGGAACGCATGCTGGCGATGCGCGCCTACATGCGCGGCAAGACCGTGGACGGCGTGGTGCGCGACGACCTGGCCGAGCGCGTCGGCCTCGCCGCAGCCGAAATCGAGGCCATGTACAAACTGATGGCGATCGCCAACTACGAGGACCGCTTCGTCATCCCGACCGCGCATCGGGAAACCGGAGAGGATGTCTACCGGTTGAAGGGATCGTGCGGCTTTTCGTTCGGCGAGGGCTGCTCGGGGCGCACCGGCTTCAGCGTGTTCGGCGCCAACAAGAAGCCGATGGAGGTGGGGTGATGGCGCTCACCTATCGCGCCCTGGCGGCGCTGCTGAATTACCCGACAACCGAGCTGCAACTGGCGGTTCCCGAGATCGCAGCGACGCTGCAAGCGGAAGCGATGTTGACGCCCCCTGCCCTCGCCGCGCTGCGCCCGCTGCTGGACCGGCTGGCGGGGGAAGACATCTACCAGGCGCAGGAACGCTACCACCTGCTGTTCGACCGCAGCCGAACGCTGTCGTTGCACCTGTTCGAGCACATCCACGGCGAGAGCCGCGACCGCGGCCAGGCCATGGTCGATCTGCTGCATCTCTACGAAGAGAACGACCTGACACCAAGGCCGGATGAGTTGCCCGACTTTCTGCCGCTGTTCCTCGAGTTTCTGTCGCTGCGTCCGGCAGCGGAGGCGCGTGCACTGCTGCGCGAACCGGCCGGCATCCTGGCCACCATCGCCGCCCGGCTGGAGGCGCGCGATGCTCCCTATGCCGCGGCCTTCCAGGCGCTGCTGGCACTGACGGACGAGGCGCCGGTGGCGACCGAACCTGCCGCGGCGGAAGACCCGAACGACCTGTCCGCACTGGATGCAGCATGGGAAGAAGCCGCCGTGCGCTTCGCTCCCGGCGAGTCCGGCGGCGGTTGCAGCACCGCCCGGCTGAGCCTGCGCGTGCGCGCCAGCCAGCGCGATGCCCGCCTCCAGGAGAGCGTGCCATGAGCGTCTGGCTGAACACCGCCGTCTATGGTTGGTACCCCTATGTGTGCGCCACCGTGTTCCTGCTGGGCAGCCTGATCCGTTTCGACACGTCGCAATATACCTGGCGGAGCGGATCGAGTCAGTTGCTGCGGCGACGCCAGATGATGATCGGCTCCAACCTGTTCCATATCGGCATCCTGGTGATCTTCGCTGGCCACGTTGTCGGTTTGCTGACCCCGATCGCGGTGTTCGACGCGCTCGGCATCAGCCACGCCTTCAAGCAGATACTGGCGATGAGCGTCGGCGGCGTCGCCGGGCTGATGTGCTTGGCCGGCGCGGTGATGCTGGCGCACCGGCGGCTCACCGATCCGCGCATCCGCGCCAACAGCGCGTTCGGCGACATCGCCATCATCCTGCTGCTGACGGTACAGGTGAGCCTCGGGTTGGCGACCATCCCGATTTCCGCAGGTCACCTGGACGGGCTCGAGATGGTGAAGTTCATGACCTGGGCACAGGGAATCGTCACGTTGCAACCGCAGTCAGCGTCGGCGATCGCCGATGTGTACTGGATTTTCAAGGTGCATCTGTTCCTTGGCATGACCCTGTTCCTGGTATTTCCCTTCACCCGGCTGGTGCATGTGTGGAGCGCGCCGGTCTGGTATCTGGGACGGCCGGGCTATCAGATCGTGCGCACGCGGCGCCCGACGCCGGCGGAGTGAACGCCATGCCGGGCATCAGCGTGAACGGCATGGCGATCGCGGACGGCGTGATTCCGCCGATCGCGCGGACGCGCCTGGGCCGGCGCGATTTGGCCACACTGCGCGCCCGGATGGTGGCGTGGCGGCTGGCGTTTCCTATTGCCGGGTTTCGGCCTTGATCGGCCTGGGTCGCCCGTCCTCGCCGATGGCCACGAAAGTGAACTCGGCCTGGGTCACCTTGATGCGGTCCTCTCGGCCATGGCGGAGCACCCAGACTTCCACACCCAGCGTCATGGAGGTGCGGCCGCTCCTTATCACGTCAGTATAGAAGCAGACGGCGTCGCCGACCTTGACGGGCTGCATGAACACCATGTTGGAGACCGCCACCGTCACCGTGCGGCCGCCGGCCAGATGCGACGCCGTCATGCCGGCGGCGGCGTCCATCGAAGCCATGATCCAGCCACCGAATATGTCGCCGGACGGGTTGGTGTTGGCCGGCATTGCCAGATGGCGTGCCGCCAGTTCCCCCCGCGGCGCGATGGCGGAGGGTGCCGAATGGTCTTCCGGCGATGCGCTTGCCACATCCATGGTCAGAGCCTCCTGTTTGAACGGACGCTCCTCCCGTTGGCTATGTTCCGGTGCAACATACGAATTCAAGGGGTCGGCGCGCGGCTCGCTAGTCGATGCGCGTGCTTTCCGCCCAGTCGAAATAGAGCTGCCGCGCCTTGGCGGCGATCGGGCCGGCGTTCAGGTCGCGCGTCTCGTAGCGGCTGCACGGCACCACCTTGCCGTAATTTCCGGTGGAGAAGATCTCGTCGGCCTCAAGCAAATCGGCGGGCGTCAGCGTTGCCTCGGTCGCCTCGATGCCGGCCTCATTCAGCAGCGCCAGCACGCGGCGGCGGGTGATGCCGGCGAGATAGGTGCCGTTGGCCGCCGGGGTGCGCACCCGGCCAGCCCTGGCGATCATGACGTTGGCGAAGGCGAATTCCGCCACGTTGCCCCAGGGATCGAGCATCAGCGCCTCATCGAAGCCGCGCGACCTGGCCTCGCGGGTGGCGCGGTCGGAGTTGGGATAGAGGCAGGCGGCCTTGGCGTCGGTCGGCGCGGTCTCGGGCGCCGGGCGGCGCAGCGGCGACAGCGTGGCGGAGAAACCCCGCGGACCCGGTAGCGGCGCCTCGAACAGATGCAGCACGAACTGGGTCCGCGTGGTTTGGACATGGTGGCCGCCGCCGGCGCCATAGAACACCGGTTTGATATACAGCTCCGCCTGGGGTCCGAAGCGCCGCACGCCTTGCTCGGCCAGGTGCTGAATTTCGTCGGCCGTGATGGCGGGTACGAGGCCGAGTGAGCGGGCCGAGGCAATGGCGCGCCGGCAGTGCAGGTCCAGATCGGGGGCACAGTGATGGAAGGCACGGGCGCCATCGAAAGTGACCGACGCCAGCCAGAACGCGTGGTCCTGTGGCCCGATCAGCCGCGGCGCCTCGTCGGTCCACCGCCCGTCCAGCCAGAAAGTCTCAGCCATGGAAAAACTCCGTCCGTCGCAGGCGGCGAGGGTTGGCCCGCGCAACGGATGAGGTCAAGGCCAGAGACGCGCCACGCCGCGCGTCACGCCCGGCTGCCACCGTCGATGCGGTGCAATTCACCGGCGCGGACGCTGGCGATGGCGTTGTCGAGCACCCGGATGATCGCCTCGTCGCCCATGCTGTGCGACAGCATGCCCAACGCGCCGCCCAGCAGGGCCGAGGCGATGGCGAGCGCGCTGATGTTCTGCCCCGTCATGTATTCGATCGCCTTGTCCACCACCGCTCCGGCATGGCTGAGATCGGCCGGCGGGCCGCTGCCCTCCTGGTCGTCCTCATCCTGGTTGGCCGGATCTTGGCAGGCGTGCTGGGGCGGGGGCGACTCTCCGCGCGATGACATGCGGGCTCTCCTGGTTTTCATGTCATATGGTCCCAGGCACGCCGTAAGGGAAGCAGCCCGCGCATGCGCCCGGACGCGGTGCGCCGGGATGACGCGCGGCGAATGAGAGGGGGGACACCGGATATGTCGGCTGCCGGCGCGGTGGACGAGACCTGAGCATGGCGGACCGCCGCTGGCTGGTGCTCGCATTACTCGCCCTGGTGCGCATCGCCATGGGCATCCAGTTTCAGTCGATCGGCGCGGTCGGTCCCGCTCTGGTGAGCGGGCTCGGGCTCGATTACGCCGCGCTCGGCACGCTCGCCGGCGCCTATCTGCTGCCGGGGGCGGCGATGGCGCTGCCGGCGGGTTGGCTGACCGCGCGGCTCGGCGACCGGCCGACGGTGCTGGGCGGACTGGCGCTGATGGCCGCCGGCGGGATGGCGACCGCGCTCGCGCCCGGGTTCGCCGTCGCGTTGTCCGGGCGGCTGGCCGCCGGTGTCGGCGGTGTGCTGCTCAACATCGCGCTGTCGCGCATGGTGATGGATCGGTTCACCGGGTCCGCGCTGGGCCTGGCACTGGGGTTGCTGCTGTCGGCCTGGCCGCTCGGGCTCGGCGTCGGACTGGCGGTGCTGCCGGCGCTGGCCGAAGCAACGGGCTGGCGCGACGCCCTGCTGACGGCGGCCGGCTTGTGTGCGCTCGCGCTGCCGGTCAGCGCGGTGGCCACTTCCACCACCGGCGGACCAGCCGGGCAGGCCAAGGGTGTGTGGCTGTACCGGCATGAATGGCTGCCCGTGATGCTGGCCGGCGCGGTGTGGGGGCTGGTGAATGCGGGCTTGAACGTGCTGCTCGGCTTCGCGACCGCCTGGCTGGTGGCGCGCGGCGAGAACCCCGCCGCGGCGGGCGTGGCGTTGAGCCTCCTCGGTTTCGCCAGCATGGTGACGCTGCCCTGCGGCGGCTGGCTGGGCGAACGGTCCGGCCGGCCCATGCTGACCGTGGCGGCCAGCCTGGCGGCAATCTCGGTGCTGCTGATGGCGCTGCCGCAGGCCCATCATTCGATGCTGTTGCTGGGACTGCTCGGTCTGGCCTTCGGGGTGCCCTGCGCCCTGATCGTCGGCATGCCCGCCCGCGTGCTGGTACCGGAAAGCCGGGCGCTGGGCATGGGGGTGTTCTATACGGTGTTCTACGTCGTGGTGTCGCTGAGCCAACCACTGGCGGGCTGGGCACGCGACATTACCGGCGATGCGGCGGCACCGCTGACCATGGCGAACCTGTTCAACCTGCTGGGACTGGCCGGCGTCGCAGCCTTCGCACTAGCGGCCCGGCGGGCCCGTGCCGCGGCACTGGCCCAGGTCGATCCTTAGCCGGCGGCCTGCGCCAGCAGCGACATGCGCGCCTCAACCAGATCCTCCTCGCCTGGGGTGCGGTGGAGGGAGAAACCCAGCCGGCGAACGAAGCCCAGCATCGGATGGTTATCGACCAGCACCTGGCCGGAGATTTCGGTCATGCCCTGGCTGCGGCCCCAGGCGATCAGCCTTTCCATCAGGTGGCGGGCGAGACCGCAGCCCGTCATGTCGCGCTGCACCACCACGGCGAACTCGCCGCCGCCCCCGTTCGGGTCGCGCACCAGGCGCGCCACGCCCACCGTCGCGCCGACCGGCTCGTGCACCGCGATGAAGGCCATCTCGCGCTCGTAATCGATCTGGGTCAGCCGGGCCATCTGCTCGGGCGACAGTTCGCGCAGTGCCGAGAAGAAGCGGTAGCGCACATCCTCGGGGGTGAGCCGGCCAAAGAACTCGCCATGCGCGGCGGCGTCCTCGGGCCGGATCGGCCGGATGGTGAATTTCCGTCCCTTTGCCTCGTAGCTGCCGGTGAGCTCCGCCGGGTAGGGCGGCAGGGCCAACCGGCCCGGCGCCTCGCCCTCGGCGCGCAGGCGGATCCAGGCATCGGCCGCCAGCACCCCATCGGCATCGGCGAACAATGGATTGATACCGAGCTCGGCGATTTCGGGAAAATCCACCACGAGCTGGCTGATCCGCACCAGCGTGTCGGCGACCGCCTCCTCGTTGGCGGCCTGCTGGTCGGGCAGGGGGCCGAGCGTGGCGGCCACGCGAGTCCGCGCGATCAGCGCATGCGCCAGCGGCAGGTTGAGCGGCGGCAGATCCACCGCGACGTCGCGCAGGAATTGCGCCGCGGTGCCGCCCTGGCCGAAGGCGATGATGGGACCGAACACCGGGTCTTCGTCGACGCGAACCAGCAGTTCGCGGGCGCGGCCGACCTGGCGCTGCACCACGAAGCCGGGATTGCTTTCCCCTGGCCGGATGCTGCGCCGCTGCTCCAGCATGGCGGCGGCCGCGCGCACCTGGCCGGCGTCGCGCAGGTCGAGAACCAGGCCGTTGCGCGTCTCGGCGGCGGGCCGATCGGTGCGGCGGCACTTCAGCACGACCGGAAAGCCGAGCTGGGTGGCGGCATCGGCGGCGCCCTCGGCACCCATGGCGGGGCGGCTGGGCACCACCGGCACGCCATAGGCCGCCAGCACCCCCATGGCATCGTCCTCGGTGAGCAAGAACCGGCCGGCGGCGCGGGCGTGGGCGAAGGCACGACGCACCTCGGCCTGATCGGGGGCGATTTGCAGCACGTCGCGCGGCGGCAGTTCGCGCGCGGCGGCGCGGTTGCGGCGGTCCTGCACGAGGTGAAGAAAACCGCGCACGGCCTGCTCGGGCGAGGCGAACGCCGGCACCCCGGCGGCGGCCAGCGTGCGGCGATGCGCCGCCCCGGTGATCTCGCCCATCGCGGCCACCAGCAGCGGCACCTTCGCCGTGCCAGCCGCCGCGGCGATAGCGGCGATAGCGGCGCCGTCCGCCGCCCCGGTCGGCGCGTGCACCACCAGCACGCCGCCGACCTCACGGGCGCCGGCGAGCAGCGCAGCCGCCTCGGCCAGCTTCATGGGATCGTCGGCGCCGGCATAGACGATATCCTCGGTCGGCGTGCCGGGGGCGAAGGCATCGGGCAAGCGAAGGGTAATGGCCCGGCGCGTCTCCTCGGTCAGCGCTGCCAGGCGCAGCCCTTTGCGCAGCGCCGCATCGGCTCCAAGCTGGGCCGGGCCGATCGCGTTGGTGACGACGGAGAGAGCCTCGCCGCGCGCGGGGCGGGCGCGGGTGAGAGTTTCCGCCGCCGCCAGCAGGTCCTCAAGGCGCGACACCGCGAGGATACCGCAGCGTCGCAATGCCGCGGCCAGGGTGGCATCGGCGGCACCGGTGGGGTCGAACAACAGGCCGCCGGCGCGGATCGCCACCATCGGGCGCAGCCGTGCCGCGGCGCGGGCGGCGGAGAGGAAGGCGCGGCGGTCCTTGATACGGCGGATGTCGAGCAGGATGGCGCCGGTGCCGGGGTCGCGCGCCAGCCAGTCCAGCACCATGCCGAAGCCGATATCGGCGTTGCCGCCGATGCCGACGACGTGGCTGAACCCCACCCCGTTCGGCTCGGCCCAATCGAGCACGGCACGGCACAGCGCCGCCGATTGCGACACCAGCGCGATCTTGCCCGGCCGTGGCGTCAGGTGGGCGCGCGAGGCGTTCAGCCCGATCGCGGGCACCGCCACGCCGAACGAACCGGGACCCAGGACCCGCACGCCAGTGGCCTGCGCCGCTTCCGCCAACCCCTCGGCCATGCCGACCGCCACGGCGGCAAACGTGCCACGCTGCGCCAGCGCGGCGAAAACGGATTTCACCGGACCATCCTCGCACAGCACGGCGAGATCCGGCGCGACCGGCAGCGCGGCAATGTCCGGCCAGGCGAATACGCCAGCCACCGCGCCGAGGTCAGCACCAACCGGCAGGACGGCCCCCTTGAAGCCGGCGGCCAGCATGTTCGCCATGACCTGGCCACCGGCGGGGGTACCGGCGCCGATGACGGCGACCGAGGCGGGGTGGAACAACGCGTCGGGCCGGAAACGGCCCGAGCCGATGGGACGAAGCAAGGGCATGCTGCGTTGCAACGTATACCGGCGACAAGACGATCGGAAGCCTGTTCCCCGCCCCCACGAAGCGCCAATATGAGGCCGGAGCGAGGAGGAGCAGAGCAAGCCATGAGCGACGACCCGCGCTGGGACCCGGAAATGCGCGCGGCCCGGCAGGCCATGGACGCGGCGGCGGCGAAGTTTCCGCCGGTGGAAGTCGTCGAGCCGATGGACCCGCAGCGGGCGGTGAACGACACATTGGCCATGGCCTGGACGCACGGCGGCCCGGCGATGGCAGCCACCAGCGAGTTCTGGATCTATGCCAACGGCCGGCGCGTTTTTTGCCGGCTGCATCGTCCGCGACTAGGCGGCGCTCTGCCGGTGCTGGTCTGGTTCCACGGCGGCGGCTGGGTGTGGCTGACGGTGGACACGCATGACCGTCTGGTGCGCGAACTGGCGACGGCCGGCGGGGTGGCGACGGTATCGGTCGACTACACGCTGTCGCCGGAAGCGAAGTTCCCACAGGCGTTGCTGGAATGCGCGGGCGTGGTGCGCGGACTCGCCGCGGCGGCGGCGGAATGGGGGCTCGATGCCTCGCGCATCGTGCTGGGGGGCGATTCGGCCGGCGGCAACCTCGCTTTCGCCACCGCGCTGGCGCTGCGCGAGGATGGCGCCGGCGCACCTGGGCTGGCCGGGCTGCTCGCCCTCTATCCGGTGATCGCCCCGGATTTCGAGTCGCCGAGTTACCGCGAATTCGCCACCGGCTACGGGCTCACCGCGGCGCGGATGCGGGCGTTCTGGAATCTCTATTTGCGCGATTCCGCCGATCGCGCCAACCCGCTGGCCGTGCCGGCACGCGCCGAATTGGCCGGCTTGCCGCCGACGTTCATTCAACTGGCGGAACTGGACGTGCTGCGCTCGGAAGGCGAGACCTTCGCGGCCCGCTTGCGCGCCGCGGGGGTGGCGTGCGACCTGCGCGTCTATCCAGGCATGCTGCACGGCTTCATGCTGCTGACGGAGGCGGTGAGCGGCGCCCGTGCCGCAGTGGCGGAGGCCGGCGCCTGGCTGCGACGGGTGAGCGGAACGTGATGGGCGGGCTGGAGTGAGCAACCGGTCGCAGGAGAGGTACAGACCATGAGGCTGACACGCCGCACGTTGATCGCCGGCAGCGCCACCCTGGCGGCGCCGGCGGTCGTCCGTGCCCAGTCTGGAACGAGTCAGTCAGAACCGATCCGCATCGGCGAGATCAATTCCTACACCGCCGTGCCCGCCTTCACCCTGCCCTATCGCCAGGGCTGGCAGCTTGCGGTCGAGCAGGTGAACGCCGCCGGCGGGGTGCTCGGACGCAAGCTGGAGGTGATCAGCCGCGACGATGCCGGCCGCCCACAGGATGCGGTGCGCATCGCCGGCGAACTGGTGGGCGAACAAAAGGTCGATCTTCTGGCCGGTGGTTTTCTCTCCAACGTCGGCCTCGCCATCTCTGATTTTGCCTTGCAGAACAAGCGGCTCTATGTGGCCAGCGAGCCGCTGACCGATGCGCTGGTGTGGGAGAAGGGGCACCGCTACTGCTTCCGCCTGCGACCGTCCACCTACATGCAGGCCGCCATGCTGGTGGGCGACGCGGCGAAACTGAAGGCGAAACGCTGGGTGAGCGTGGCGCCGAACTACGAATACGGCACCTCGACGGTGAAATGGTTCAAGCAATTGCTGGCGCAGCAACAGCCGGATGCGACGTTCGTCACCGAGCAGTTGCCCGCATTGGGGCGGATCGACGCCGGGGCCACCGTGGCGGCCCTGGAAGCGGCCAAGCCGGAGGCGATCCTCAACGTCACTTTCGGACCGGACCTGACCAATTTCGTGCGCCAAGGCAACACGCGCGGCCTGTTCGAAGGGCGCAGCGTGGTCTCCGTCCTGACCGGCGAGCCGGAATACCTCGACCCGCTAGGCGACGAGACGCCAGCGGGCTGGCTGGTGACCGGTTATCCGGTGGATAGCGTCACCGATCCCGCCAACTCCGCGTTCATCGCCGCCTACCAGGCCAAGTTCAACGAAACGCCGAAAATGGGCTCGGTGGTCGGGCACGCGTTGATCTCATCCATTGTCGCCGGGTTGCTCAGGGCGGGCGGCACCGCGACCGAGGCGCTGTGCGATGCGCTGCCGGGTGCGTCGTTCGATACGCCGTTCGGACGGGCGATGTGGCGGGCGATTGACCACCAGAGCACGCTCGGCACCTATGTCGGACGCACCGCGTTGAAGGGCGGCCACGGCACCATGGTGGACTGGCGCTACGTCGACGGTGCCGACGCGCTGCCCAGCAACGACGTCGTGCGCAAGCTGCGCCCGGCGTGAGCGGGCCGCGCCCCCTCCCCTCCCCGCGCGGGAGGGGATAGTACCGGACCATCGGCTTGGACGCCTTCCTCATCCAGTTGCTGACCGGACTTGCCGGGGCGTCGTCGCTGTTCCTGGTGGCGGCAGGGTTGACCGTCATCTTCGGCGTTACCCGCGTGGTCAATTTCTCCCACGGCAGCCTGTTCATGCTGGGGGCCTATATCGCCTGGAGCGTGCTGACGCGGTTGCCGCGTGAGCCGGGCTGGCACGTCGCCGGCGTGCTGACGGCGGCGCTGGCCACGGCGGGCATCGGCGTGTTGCTGGAAATGACGCTCCTGCGGCGCATCTACCGCGCGCCGGAACTGCTGCAACTGCTGGCCACCTTCGGGGTGGTGTTGATGGTGCAGGACCTCGCCCTGCTGATCTGGGGGCCGGACGATCTGCCCCTACCGCGCCCGCCTTGGCTGCGCGGTTTCGTTCGCATCGCGGAGCAGCAGTTCCCGCTCTACGACCTGGTTCTGATCGCGATCGCGCCGCTTGTACTGGGCGCGCTGTGGTTGGGGTTCACCCGCACGCGTTGGGGCACGCTGGTGCGCGCCGCCACCCAGGATCGTGACATGCTGGCCGCCCTCGGTGTCGATCAGCGCCTGCTGTTCACGTCGGTGTTTGCCCTCGGGGCGGGCCTGGCCGGGTTGGGCGGAGCCCTGGCACTGCCGGACGGATCGGCCAACCTGCAGATGGATATGGCCGTCATCACCGACGCTTTCGTCGTCGTGGTGGTGGGTGGCATGGGCAGCCTGCCCGGGGCCTACCTCGCCGCGCTGCTGATCGCACTGCTCCAGACTTTCGGGATCGTGCTGCTGCCGAAGGCAACGCTGGTGCTCATGTTCGTGGTTATGGCTTTGGTGCTGGCGGTGCGACCGCATGGGTTGCTCGGCCGCGTGCAAGTCCCGACGCGCGGCGAGGCGCATGCCTATGCTCTGATTCGTCCGGCAACGCCGGCGCTGTGCGCACTGGGGGCGGTCGTACTGGCGCTGGCGCTGGCGGCCCCCCTTCTCGTTGGTCCATTCTGGCTGTCCGTGCTCACCGAGGCCCTGGTGGCCATGCTGTTTGCAGCCTCGCTGCACGCGATGATGGGGCCGGGTGGCATGATAAACTTCGGTCATGCCGCCTGGTTCGGCATCGGCGCCTATGCCGCCGCGCTGGCCGCCAGGGGTCTGTCCATGCCGATGCCGGTCGGGCTGTTCCTGGGGCCGTTGCTGGCCGGGTTGGTGGCGCTGGCCTTCGGCTGGTTCGTGGTGCGCCTGTCCGGAATCTATCTCGCCATGCTGACGCTGGCCTTCGCGCAGATCGTCTGGGCGGTGGTGTTCCAATCCGAAACCACCGGCGGCGACAATGGCGTGCTGGGCGTCTGGCCCGACGCCTGGGCACACGATCCCCGCGTTTTCTACCTGTTGGCCCTGTTGCTCTGCGTGGGCGGCACGCTGGCATTGCGCCGGGTGCTGTTTTCCCCGTTCGGCTATGCGCTGCGGGCGGCCCGCGATGCCCCGGAACGCGCTGAGGCGATCGGCCTTTTTCCGGCACGGTTGCGCATGGCGGCGTTTTGCCTCGCCGGCACCGCGGCGGGGCTGGCCGGGGCGGTCGGCGCCTACTCGAAAGGCAGCGTGTTCCCGAGCACCATCTCCATCGGTCGTTCGGTGGACGCGTTGCTGATGGTGCTGCTCGGTGGGGTCCAGACAATGGCCGGGCCAGTAGTGGGGGCGCTGGCCTATACAGGGTTGTACGACGTGCTGATCCGCGCCACCGATCTGTGGCGGCTGGCGCTGGGCGCGGCCATCGTCGTCCTGGTTCTGGCCTTCCCGCAGGGCATCGCGGGCGCCGCGCAGCATGTCACGGGGGACGACGCAACGTGACGGTGCTGGAAGCGATCGGTCTGCATAAGAGTTTCGGGGGTGTGCACGCGGTCTCCGACGTGTCGTTCTCGGTGGACCGCGGCGAGATGTTGGCGATGATTGGGCCGAACGGGGCGGGAAAATCGACCTGTTTCAATCTCGTTGGCGGGCAGTTGCGGCCGGACGCCGGCCACGTGCGGTTGGCCGGGCAGGACATCACCGGCCAGCCGCCTGGGCTGCTGGCGCGCCTGGGCGTGACGCGCACCTTCCAGATCGCGGCCGTCTTCGCCTCGATGACGGTGTGCGAGAACGTCCAGGTGGCGCTGACTGCGCATCACCGCCGCAGTTGGCGGTTCTGGCGCGCCGCCGATTCCGGGTTCCGCCAATCGTCCTTGTCGTTGCTGGCAAAGGTGGACATGGACGGGCAGGCCGGACGCGCGGCCGGCGTGCTGGCCTATGGCGATCTCAAGCGCCTGGAACTCGCGGTGGCGCTGGCCAGCAACCCACGGCTGCTGCTGATGGACGAGCCCACCGCGGGCATGGCCGCCGAGGAACGCACGGCGCTGATGGCGCTGGTGCGCCGGCTGGCCCATGGCAGCGGCCTCGCCGTGCTGTTCACCGAGCATGACATGGACGTGGTGTTCGGGCTCGCCGACCGCATTCTTGTGCTTAACCGGGGCGAGCTGATCGCCGCCGGCGGCGCGGCCGCCATCCGCGCCGATGCCAGGGTGCGCGAGGTCTATCTGGGTTCCGGCACCGCCGGCGGGGACCGGTGATGCTGGAGGTCGCCGACCTGCACAGCCGCTATGGCCGCGCCCACATTCTGCAGGGTGTTTTTTTCACTGCCGCCGCCGGCGAGGTGCTGGTGCTGCTGGGCCGTAACGGCGCGGGCAAAAGCACCACGCTGAAGTCCATCATTGGCCTGGTGCGGCCCGCTGCCGGGAAGGTCGTGTTCGACGGGGTGGATGTGGCGGGATGGGAGCCGCATCGGATCGCCCGCGCCGGACTGGGCTATGTGCCCGAAGACCGGCGCATCTTTTCCGACCTCACCGTCGCCGAGAATCTCCTTGTCGGCCGCCAGAAGGCGCGGTTCGGGCTGGTGCCATGGACGGAGGCGCGGCTGTTCGCGCTGTTCCCCAACCTTGCCGACCTGCGCTACCGCCCGGCCGGACGGATGAGCGGCGGCGAGCAGCAGATGCTGACCATCGCGCGGACGCTGATGGGCAATCCGCGCTGCATCCTGCTCGACGAGCCGAGCGAGGGCCTGGCGCCGGTGATCGCCGAACAGATGGCGCAGGCAATCCTCGCCCTCAAGGCTGAGGGCGTGACGGTGGTGCTGGCCGAGCAGAATCTTCATTTTGCGGCTCAGGTGGCCGATCGCGCGGCGGTGATCGAGACGGGTCGGACGATCTGGTTTGGGGCGATGGCGGCACTGCGCGAGGATGCGGCGCTGCGGGCGGCGCATCTGCATCTGTGAGGGAGCCGACAGGCCATTCCGGTGGGATGGGCGCCAAACTTGGCCTGGGCGGCCATACAGCGTATGGTGAGATGCTTTCAGGGTGCCGTTACGGTCGTGGACGGGCACCAGGCATGAAGCTCCCGGCCAACAACGATTGATCTGAATCAAAACTGGCGGCCTGTGGCATCGCTGCGGGGGTGCTGCGGGCGCAAGTGAGGAACAAAGCAATGAAAGACGTCGCCGACGTGGCTGCGATCGCTCAGGCGATCGAGCATTACCGGCAAGCCATGCTCTCCGCCGACAAGGCGCAGCTTGAGGCGCTGTGCATGGACGAGGTCTTCTTCGGCCACACGTCCGGCCTGGTGCAGACGAAGGCGGAATTCATCACCTCCGTGACTGATGGCAAGACCGTTTGGAAGTCGCTTGCCTTCGAACATCCGACCACCCGTCTCGTCGGCGACAACGCCATCTCTCATTTCATTTTCATCGGCGAGAACGAGAGCGCGGGCAAGACCAATGCGCTGCGGTTCGACGTGGTGCTGGTCTGGCACAAGCAGGGCGGGCAGTGGCGGATGCTGGTGCGGCAGGGTTACAACAAGGTCTAACCGGTCGTCCCTAGGCCGCGAGACTCAGCGGCCGGGACCGGTGCGGTCCGTACCGGCATCACATGCATTCACGATATCGCCGCGCCGCGACCCCGGCGCGGCGGCCTGCCGCCGACCCGACGCCGGGTGTCGCCTTGCTAGATAACGAGGTCCCCGATATAATCTTGAAGACCCATGCGAAGGGCCGGCCGCCAATGGGAGGGCCAGATCGTGCCGATAGTCCCCACCAGGGAGATCCTCCAGGACGCGTTTTCCAGGCGTTACGGGGTGGCCGCTTTCAATGTCGTCAACGACGTAACTCTTGAGGCCGTCGTCGCCGCCGCCGTCGAATTGCGCGCGCCGCTGATCGTGCAGACCTCGGTGAAGACGGTCAAAGCCGCCGGTGCGGACACGCTCTACGCATTGTTCCGGGTGGCTGCTGAACATGCCGACGTGCCGATGGCCCTTCATCTCGATCACTGCCCCGACCGCGCCGTGCTTTCCGATTGCCTGAAGCGCGGATGGAACTCCGTTTTGTTCGATGGTTCGCAACTGCCAAGCGTCGAGGAATGCAAGCGCCAGACCATCGAGGTCGTCGCCGAGGCGCGCCCATACGGCGCTGACGTCGAGGGCGAGATCGAAGGTATCAAAGGTGTCGAGGACGGCGTCGGCTCCGACGACGCTGCAGATATCTACTCGTTGGAGACCGCGGTTGATTTTGTCCGCTCCACCGGCGTGAATATCTTTGCGCCGGCGATCGGCAACGCCCATGGCGTTTACAAGAGCGAGCCGGTGCTGGATGTGCAGCGGGTTTCCGACATCGTCGCCCAGATTCCGCTGCCGATCTGCCTGCACGGTGGTACCGGGCTGACTGCTGCCCAGTTCGACGACCTGATCGCCCGTGGCTGCGCCAAGGTCAATATTTCCACCGCCCTGAAGATCGCCTTCATGCAGGCGAATAAGAACTTCTTCGCGGAGAAGCCCAACAACACCGATCCGCCGACGCTGCTGAAGTTCGTTCGTGGGCAGGTCAAGCAGATGGCCGTGGACCATATCCATATGTTCCACAGCGACGGGAAGGCAGCGTGAGCGCGCTGATTTTCGACTGCGACGGGGTTCTTTGCGATACCGAGCGAGAGGGCCATCTTCCTGCCTTCAACCAGACCTTCCGCGAGTTCGGTCTGCCCGTGCAATGGTCTGAGGCGGAGTACGGCGAACGGCTCCGCATCGGCGGCGGCAAGGAACGGATGGCGAGCCTGCTGACGGAGGAATTCGTGGCCGCCGCGGGGCTGCCGCGCGAGCGGGACGCGCAATTGGTTGAAGTCGCGCGCTGGCACAAGCGTAAGACGGAAATCTACACGGGCATGGTGGCCGCTGGCCGCCTGCCACCGCGTCCCGGCATCACCCGACTGATCGGCGAGGCGCTTGACGCCGGCTGGACCCTTGCGGTGGCCTCGACCTCGGCGCAGGCGTCCGTGGCGGCGATCCTGAATTGCGCCGCCGGGCCGCGCAATGCCGCACGCTTCGCCACCGTGCTGGCCGGCGACATCGTTCCGAAAAAGAAACCGGCACCGGATATCTACAATCTCGCGATCGACCGGCTGGGAGTGGGTCGCGCCGATGCGCTGGTGATCGAGGACTCGCGCAATGGCCTGGAGGCCGCCACGGCGGCGGGTCTGCGCTGTTTGGTCACCATCAGCAGCTACACAAGCCAGGAAAATTTCGACGAAGCCGTGCTGGTCGTCAGCGATTTCGGTGAGCCCGGCGGCGCGATCGAGGTACTGGCCAACCGGAGCCGCGCGCGGCCGGCGGGCTGGATTCGCCTGGAGGATCTGGCGGCGTGCCTGGAGAACCGGCCAGCCGGAGATCCGTGAGGCCATTCAACAACATTTCCCGAGGAAGCGAATGCCGACATCCATGTCCATGGTTGAAACCGTCGTCCGTTCGATGGCACGCACGGCGGCAGACAACGAGGAGTATTTCTGCCAACTCGACTCGGTGGTCGGCGACGGGGATTTCGGCTTCTCTCTGGCGCGCGGGTTTGAAAAGGTGATGGAGGAGTTCGATTCCATCGACCGGAAAGACCCCGGCACCTTCCTCAAGAAAGTCGGCCTGATCATCACGAGCCGCTGCGGCGGGACCTCCGGGCCGCTCTGGGGCACCGGCTTTCTGCGTGCCGGCATCGCGGCTGGCAGCCGGACTGACCTGACTGCCACGGATGCGGTGGCGATGCTGCAGGCGGCCTTCGAGGGGATCCAGAAACGGGGTGGTGCCGATCTGGGTGACAAGACCCTCCTCGACGCTCTCGCGCCATTGATCGCCCGCTTCGAAGAGGAGTTGGCGACCGCCGCCGAGCCCCATTCGGCCTTCGCAGCCGCGGTCGAGGCTGCCGAGACCGCCGCCCGCCAGACGACCGAACTCGTCGCTCGTCGTGGACGAGCCGCCTATACCGGCGAACGTAGTCGGGGTTCGCCCGATGCGGGAGCCATGGCGGTCGCGCTGATGGCCAAGAACGTCAGCGCGGCTTGCCTGCCCGAACGGGCAAGCTGAACCCAGGGAGGAAGCGTCATGAAGAAATTCGTCAACGATCCCAAGCAATTCGTGCCCGATATGTTGAAGGGCCTGGAACGGGCCAATCCGGGTACGATCAAGTATGTGCCCGAATACAACCTGATCATGCGCGCCGATGCGCCGAACGATAACAAAGTGTCGATCATTCAGGGTTCCGGCTCCGGCCACGAACCTGCCCATGTGATGGCGGTCGGCCGCGGCATGTTGGACGCAGCTTGTCCCGGCGACGTTTTCTCCGCACCTCCAGTCGATTACATCACGGAGACGACGAAGCTGCTGCGCTCGGCGAAGGGTGTGCTCTACCTCGTCAACAACTACACGGGCGATCGTCTGGCCTTCGAGATGGCGGCCGAGCTGTCGGATGCCGAAGGCATTCACGTCGAAACCCTCATCATCGACGACGACGTGTCGGTGTCGAACTCCACCTATACGGTCGGCCGCCGTGGCGTGGCCGGCAACTTCTTCGTCATCAAGGCGGTCGGCGCGGCCAGTGAAAAGGGCGCCGATATCGATCAGCTCTTGAACATTGGCAAGAAGGTTAACGGCGTGACCCGCTCGATGGGGATCGCGCTCAGCTCGTGCACGCCGCCGGCCAAGGGCGTCCCGCTGTTCGCTATCGCCGAGGACGAGATGGAAGTCGGGATCGGCATCCATGGCGAACCCGGCCGTCGCCGGGCCAAGCTCGGCAGTGCGGATGAGATCGTCACGCTTCTGCTGGACGCCATCGTAACCGACCTGCCCTACAAGGAGGGCGACCGCGTTGCCCTGATGGCCAACGGCCTGGGCGGTACCCCGATCAGCGAGCTCTATTTGCTGTACGGGCTTGCTCACGCCCAATTGGAGAAGCGGGGCATCCGGATTGGACGGTCTTATGTTGGCGAGTACTGCACCTCGCTGGAAATGGCCGGTGCGTCCCTTACTCTGGTCCGCCTTGACGACGAGATAGAAGCGCTGCTCGCCGCGGATGCCGAAACACCGATCCGGGTTTTCTAGAGCGTGATCGCTTGAGGCGAAACCGCCGGAAAGCGTGAATCGCACCGTCAAACAAGGACTTAGAGCCTGATTGCTGCGCCTATCGCAAGCAATCAGGCTCTATTGTCTCTCCGTGCGTATATCCGCCAGCGAGTGCAGCGCGGTGCCGTCGAGAGCGAAGTTCGTCGGATCGAGCCATGCCAGGATGGCATCGCGGCAGTGTGGCCATTCGTCGCCCACGATGCTGAACCACTCGGTGTCGCGTAGTCGCCCCTTCACCACCATGTGGGCCCGCAGGCGGCCTTCGTAGATGAAGCCAAGGCGCTCGGCAGCGTGGCGCGACTGTTCGTTCAATGCACTGCATTTCCACGCCAGGCGGCGGTAGCCGAGGTCGTCCGCGGCCAGGCGCAGCAGCAGGAACATTGCCTCGGTGGCGGCGCGGGTACGCTGCATGATCGGGGCAAACCAGACATTGCCCAGCTCGATGGCGGCGTTTTTCGGCTGGATGTCCCGCAGCGCCAGCCAACCCGACACGACACCAGTGGCGATCGGGCGCGCCGCCCAGACCATCGGGTCGTGCATGGTGGCGAGGTCGGCGACGAGCCGGCCCATCGCGTCCTGCGAGGCGAACGGGCCATAGGGTACGTACGTCCAGGACTGATCCGCCCCCCGCGCCGCCCGCCAAAGGTCGGCAACGTGGCGCGGATGCAGCGGCTCCAGCACCACATAACGCCCCGTAATCCCTGTGCGTACCGGTAGTGGACGCGGCGTGGTATCCACCTCGGGACCGAGTGGAAGCGAGTTCATGCAACTGTCTCCGAGGGTCGGGCGTTGAGTTTGCGCAAGGCGCGGTCGATCCACTGGGCGGTAAGCTTTTCCTGCAGGCTGTTCTGGCGCAGGCGTTCGGTCAACGCCGGGAAATCCACGCGGTCGAGTTGCTGGTCCTGGTTGAAGCAGGAAAAAACGACCGTGTGTTCGCCAGTCAGCGGATCGATCTGCGGTTGCAGGCACTGGGCACAGACTTCCTTCATCATGCACTGCATCGGCGAGTTGATGCTGCCGATGGCGGTATGACCAGGCTTGAGATAGGGCGCCAGCACGCCGTGGCGGGCCACACCGACCGCCTGCATCATGCGGTCGGAGCCGATGACGATCAGGTGCTCGGCCTCATCCAACCCGATCGGCTGGGCGCCCAGCCGGCCAGCACCGTAGGCTACCATGGCCTGCACGATGTTGCCGACGAAGCCGCGATCCTGTGGGCGGGTCGGCGCGAAGCCAGGCGCCTCGTCGCAGCACCAGACGATGACATCGGCCGCACGCTCTATGTCTTTCACCTTGTAGCGGTCGCGCACAGCCTTATAGCCAGCGAAGTAGATGACTTTCGATCCGGCTGCGCGAAGGGCGGCACCGATCGAGAACAGCACGGCGTTGCCGAGCCCACCGCCGACCAGAGCGACGGTGGTGTTGGCGTGAATTTCGGTCGGCGTGCCGGTCGGCCCCATCAGCACGACGCGCTCGCCAATCCTTAGGTGAGCGCATAGATCGGAACTGCCACCCATCTCGAGGGCGATGATGGAGAGCAGGCCCCGGGCCTTGTCGGTCCAGGCGCCGGTCATTGCCAATCCCTCCATCGAGAGTCGGGTCGTGCCGAGACCGGGTTCCACGAGATGCAGGGCATTCATCTCGTAGTTCTGCAGCCGGTAGAACTGGCCGGGACGGAAGGCACGGGCGGCGGCGGGGGCGCGCAGCACCACTTCGACGATGGTGGGGGTCAGCCGGGTCACCGAATGCACGGTAGCGGTGAGCGCGTCACGGCAGCGCGCGATCAGCTCCTGGCCAGAGACCGAAGACGGCGCAAGCTGGGACAGCACGCGGGTGACAAGAGGAAAACCACGCCTGGCGCTGCCCATGGCCTTGACAACGTTGCCGAAGAAGCTGGGGTGCAGGTCGCCGAAGAAGCTGATGAAACGGCCCTCCGCGGTGCGGTGCATCAGCACGTGGTTGTCGTCCGGTTTGGCCAGCGAGCGCGCCGGCGTCACCTTCTCTCCCGCCTCGTCGACCGCCTGAAAATACGTGCCGTCGCGCTGGATGCGGCCTTCCTTCATGGCGTCCGGCTCGCGCGCCAGCACCGTGTTGGGGTGCGTGCCGGCGGCCACCAGCACGGCACCGGCAGGCAGCACCACCTCGCTGCCATCGGCGCGGACGCAGCGCAGCCCGGCGGCGTGACCGAAGCGATCGACCTCGACGGCAAGCGGGGCGAGGCCCTCGGCGAAGCGCACCCCCTCCTCCATCGCCTTTTGTATCTCTTCGTGGTTCAGAGTGTAGGAAGGGCTGTCGGTCAGCCTGCGGCGATAGGCAATGGTGGCACCACCCCAGGTGTTCAGCAGCTCGGCGAATCGGGGAAGGCGGCCCTCGGCGGCGGCGGCGGCGCGCTCGGCACGGATGGCCTCGGCGTGGGCGAGGAACGTGCCGGCAATCTGCACTTCCTCCTCGGTCCAGGCGGCGCGCACATCCGCCTCGCCGCGTTCAGCGACGAGAGTGCCGTGACGAACCGCAAATTTCTCCACCTGGCGAACGTAATAGGCCAAGCTTTCGGTGGCTGTGTCGATGGCGGTCAGACCGCCGCCGATCACCACCACGGGCAGGCGAAGCTGGAGGTTGGCAATGGACGATTTTTTTGCCGCCCCGGTGAGTTGCAGCGCCATCAGGAAATCGCTGGCTTGGCGCACGCCGCGGGCCAACCCGTTTGGCATGTCGATGATAGTGGGGCGGCCGGCACCCATGCACAGCGCCACATGATCGAAGCCCATCGCCCAGGCATCATCGACCGAAAGAGTGGCACCACCGCCGAAGCGCACGCCACCGAACGCGGCGAATGCGCCCCGCCGCTCCAGCAGGATGCGGATGACTTTCAGGAAGTTCTTGTTCCACCGTACCGTGATGCCGTACTCGGCGACACCGCCAAACCCCGCCATGACACGGTCATCGAGATTCTCGTACAGAGTCCCGACGTCGCGCACCGGCGCGTGCGGATCGAAGCCGAGCGGCTCGATCTTCAGCCCGTCGATCGCCACCACGGTATGGCCGTCGTTCAGGAGGTGGTGCGCGAGGGTAAAGCCGGCCGGACCAAGGCCGACGATCAGGACTTTCTTGCCCGAGTCAGGCAGCGGCAGTGGCCGGCGGATGTCGAGCGGGTTCCACCGCGTGAGCAGCGAATAGAGTTCAAAGCCCCAGGGCAGACCGAGCACGTCCTTGAGAATGGCGGTCTCGGCCTGCGGAATGTCGACTGGCTCCTGCTTCTGGTAGATGCAGGCCTTCATACAGTCGTTGCAAATACGGTGTCCGGTAGCCGCCATCATCGGGTTGTCGATGGCGATGGTGGCAAAGGCGCCGAGCACACAACCCTGGGCGCGCAGAGCGTGCATCTCGCTTATTTTTTCCTCTAGCGGACAGCCCGCCAGGGTGACACCGAAAGGCGATTTCTGAAACCGGCCACTCTTGCGGTCCTTCAGCCCGCGGCTGCAGGAATCCTTGCCTTGCGCATGGCACCAGATGCAGTAGTTCATCTGGTCGAGCGCCTGCTGGTCGCTCATGCCGGTGTCGGTCAGCGCGAAACCGTCGCGGCGGCGCCAGTCGGGCTCGGGCAGGCACAGCATGGTGACGCCGTTGCGCTCAATGGTGTGCACCGGCACCAGGCGTTGCGGGTCGATCCTTTTTGGCACCCGGAACAGCGTGCCGCCGGGATACGCGGCGCGGCCCTCTGAGGTCAGCGCGGCCCAGGCGGCGTAGCGGAGCGCGGCGTCGAGCAGCGCGGCGCAGTCGCCGCGTTGCCATGCCTGCACATGGGCCGCGAAGGCCAATTCGGTGAGCGCCTCCCCCATCCCGGCTTCCAGTTCGGCGCGCAGAGCGGGAGCGTCAAAACCGGACGGGTCGGGGTATTTTTTTGCCGCCTGGCGCTGCACGAACAGACGCTTGCAGGCATGCACGGGATCGAGTTCGCGGGTGCGCGCCAGCAGCGCATCAAGCGCATCGCCCAGGCCGAACAGTTCGGAGAGGAAGCCTTCCAGCACGGGGCCGAGCGCCATGATGAGCTGGCTTTCCGCCAGGGACTCCAGCGCGTCGGGAGCGGCGCGGGCGGTCAGCAGGCGTTTGTGCAGGGCGGCATCCTGGCCAGCGAGGTGGTCGAGGAAGTTTTTGTCCAGCGCAATCAGCCCTTTTCGGGTGGCGAGCGCGGCCAAATCGGCGCCGAAGCGTAAAGCGGTGTCCATAAGTGAGTGCGGTCCTCGAGTGCGGGCGCCCCGGTTAGGCCAACCGACGCAGGAGCAAAGGAGGGTACACCATTCGGCCGCGTCCAGCCGGGCGCGTGTCGCTTCCGTGATGCGGTAGGCGCATGGCGGAAGGCCAAGGGTGCTGCCCCTGACCTTCTCCACGATCCGGTATCAGTGCGACGCCCCCTCCGCGCCAATGCCGGTCTGGCTACGGATGTACTGCGCCTCGAACAGTTCCTTCTCGCTCCGGGCCCGTGCGGAACCGTCGAGGATGGAGAACAGCCAGCAGCCGATGAAAGCGACCGGCATGGAGAACAGGGCCGGCGCGTTATGCGAGAAGATCGGCGCCGGATTATGCAGCACCGCCACCCAGACCGCCGGGCTGAGGATGGTCAGCACGAGAGCGGTCAGCAGCCCCGCCCAACCGCCGACCACCGCGCCCAGCGTGGTCAGCCCGCGCCAGTACATCGACAGGAACAGCACCGGGAAGTTGGCGCTGGCAGCGATGGCGAAGGCGAGGCCAACCATGAAGGCGATGTTCTGCGTCTCGAAGGCGATACCCAGCACGATGGCCACCACACCGAGCACCAATGTGGTGATCTTGGAGACGCGCAACTCGTCGCGCTCGTTGGCGCGGCCAAGACGGAACACGCTGGCGTAGAGGTCGTGCGACACCGCAGAAGCGCCGGCCAGCGTCAGCCCCGACACCACGGCGAGAATGGTGGCGAAGGCCACCGCCGAGATGAAGCCGAGCAGCAGGTTGCCACCCACCGCATGGGCCAGCCACACCGCCGCCATGTTGGCGCCGCCGCGCAGCCCGCCGCCGGCAAGGTAGAAGCTGTTGGTGGCGACCAGCGTGATCGCACCGAAGCCGATGATGAAGGTCAGAATATAGAAATAGCCGATGAAGGTGGTCGCCCAGAACACCGATTTGCGGGCTGCCTTTGCATCCGCCACGGTGAAGAACCGCATCAGGATGTGCGGCAACCCCGCGGTGCCGAACATCAGCGCCAGCCCGAGCGAGATCGCCTCCACCGGATTCGCCACGATGGCGCCAGGCAGCATGATGGCGGCATGCCTGGGGTGCACCTCGACCGCGCGGGCGAACAGCGCGGTGGGATCGAAGCCGAACTGCACCAGCACCAGCACCGCGACCAACGTGGCGCCGCCGAGCAACAGGCAGGCCTTGACGATCTGCACCCAGGTGGTGGCCAGCATGCCGCCGAAGGTGACGTACAGCACCATCAGCACGCCGACGAGCACGACCGCGACATTGTAATCCAGGCCGAACAGCAGCTTGATGAGCTGGCCGGCGCCGACCATCTGCGCGATCAGGTAGAATGCCACCACCACCAGCGTGCCGGCGGCTGCGAGGCAGCGCAGCGGAGTCTGCGCCAGCCGGTAGCTGACCACATCGGCGAAGGTGAACTTGCCGAGGTTGCGCAGCCGCTCGGCCATCAGGGTCACGATGATGGGCCAGCCCACCAGGAAGCCGATTGAGTAGATCAGGCCGTCATAGCCGCTGGCATAGACCAGCGCCGAGATGCCGAGGAAGGAGGCCGCCGACATGTAGTCGCCAGCAATCGCCAGGCCGTTCTGCAGGCCGGTTATGCCACCGCCGGCGGCATAGAAATCTGCCCTCGAACGGGTGCGCTTGGCCGCCCAGTAGGTGATGAACAGCGTGATGATGACGAAACCGACAAACATCGTGATGGCGGTGAAATTGGTCCCTTGCTGCTGCGCCTGGCCGACATCTGGGCCGGCAGCCAACGCGGGTACAGTTGCGAGGGCGGACAGCACCGCCAATGCCAGCGCGCGGCGGATGCGGACGAACATCATCGTGCATCCTCCACAATGGCGCGGGTCATGGGGTCGTAGACGTTGTTGGCCCGCAGCACATAGAGGCCGGTGATGATGATCGCGGCCAGGATCACGCCCAGGCCGATCGGGAAAGCGAGCGTGACCGTTGCGCCAATCTTGATTGCCAAGAACTGCTTATCAAAAGCGACCAACAAGATGAATCCATAGTATATCACAAGCATCAATATAGCTAGCGTCCAACTATATCTATTCCTCTTCTCGATTAATTTGGAGAATTCCGGATTCTCCCTGACACGACTTACGACGTCCGCACTCATTTCTCTCTCCCCATACCACTGACGGTCCGCTTCCGGGACCGAGGTGCTTTTGTTTCGCCACTCTGCCGTGCCGCTTCGTGTCGCGCGCAACAGACTGTTCGCTCTATCCTGATGCATGACAGGATTGCAAGGATTGAGTTGTCGCCCCGGAAGGCCATGCAGCCCGTTCCGCGCCGTACCTGTTACCGGCACCACCGGAACCCTCTCGTTGGAGTGCCCTGCCCAGGCAACCCGGCGATGGATCCTCCACCGGTTCCCGACTCAGTCTGTCGGACACCAACGACAGAAGCACCTCGGCCACGATGGTTTCGTGCAGGACTGTTCGGTGCTCAGGGAGCCGGTGATGCCCCACGCCGCACATGCCTCCCGCTAGACCGGCACCATCGCCACCAGGCGCCGTGGTCCGGAGGTGTTCTGGGGCAATGCCGCACGGGGCATCGATCGGATCCACCCATCCAGGCGCGGCACCGCCCCCGTGTTCCACCTCATGCACCAGCCGACGGCTGCATCCTTGAGGTGTTCCGAGCGGGACGTACTGCCCCCGGGCGGCCACTCGAGGGTGGGGGGATCGAGCACTTCACCGACGTCGCGTCGGTGGGCCGGCAGGCGCAGCGCCGGTGCCACCCTCTCAGCCATACCAGACGAATGTCAGCCGTCTCGCGGCAGCGGTCGCGACGGTGGAAGCCTCTCCGCCTCACGGCATGCCGGGATGAATTCGGCAGCGGTGAACACGATGTGCTTGGCAAGGCACCGGCCGGCCTGCGGCGAGGCGAGGCTGGGGTCGTCCCAGGCGATACCGCTGTCGGTGATGTCGGTCACGACCAGCGGCATAGCGCCTTGATGTGCGGCAAGCCGCATACCGGGCTCAACCGATCTGCAGGTCCTGCACCGCGTTCTCCAACTCGAAGAAGGTCGGCATGTGCTGGTTGGGCGCCATTTTGCGACCGGTCTCCACGCTCACCTGTGGCGCGTTGCCATGCAGGTGGGCAACCAGCACGGCGCGGATCACCTCGAAATACTTGCTCTCTTCTTCGGCCATGCTCTTCATCCGGCTGGCACAGGGGCCGGCCAGCCCATAGGCCAGTAACACACCCAGGAACGTTCCGACCAACGCGCTGCCGATCATTGCCCCCAACACTGCCGGCGGCTGGTCGATGTGGGACATCGTCTTGACCACACCCAGCACAGCCGCGACGATACCGAGCGCCGGCAATGCATCGGCGATGGTTTGCATCGCATGCGCCGGATGCAGCTCCTCGTACAGCATCTTCTTCAACTCCCGCCCCATTACGTCCTCGATCTGGTGCGGATCGTCGGCGTTCATGCCCACCATGCGCAGGTAATCGCATATCATCGGACAAGCGTGGTGGTTTGTTAGAATTTTTGGAAATTTCTTAAAAGCAGCGCTTTTCAGCGGTTTCTCAATGTGCGGTTCCAGAGCCATCGAGCCCTTAGTACTGGCCAGTCTGACGAAGAAGAACAACAAGCTGAGTAGATCGATATAGTCGGATTTATTGTAGTCCGTTCCCTTCAAAATCTTCCGCAAAGCGGCCAACGTGTGCTTCACATCGTAGATACTGTTGGCCATGAACAAAGAGCCTACTGCCGCGCCGCCGATGGTCACCATCTCGAATGGCAGCGCCTCGAGCAGAACCCCGAGGCTGCCGCCGGAAGCCACGTAGCTGCCGAACACACAAACAAGCAGGAAAACCAAACCACCGATAACGAGCATGGGCTCCGCTCAGTCTTTCGGCGCGGACCGCAACACCACGATGGTGATCCGGCGATTCGCCGCGGCGAGCGGATTGGCCGGCAGCAATGGATCACGGTCGGCATTCCCCGACACGCTGCGGAAACGGGAATCCTGAAGCCCTGCCTCAACCAGCAGCCGACGGGTCGCGTTGGCACGCTCGGTGGAGAGCTCCCAGTTCGACTTGTCACCGCCACGGTAGGGCGCGGCATCGGTATGGCCTGAAATGGCAATGCCTTCCGACAGCTTTGCCAGCACAGGGGTGACTTTCAGCAGCAGCGCGTGAGCACGGTCCAACAGCACGGAAGACCCGGAGTCGAACATCGGCCGGCGGTCCTCGTCCAGAATCTGGATGCGTAGCCCCTCCAGCGTCACGTCGATGGCAAGCTGGTTGGCGAGCGCAACCAATTGCGGATCGGCAAGCACGGCCTGGCGGATCTGCTCGGCAGCTTCCTGGAATACCTCCGCCTGCCGATGCTCGTACTCGGCCCGCAGCAGCCCGGCGGCCTGCGCCTGCGGCGGTGGCGCCGCCGCCTCGGTCAGCGCTGGGCCGCCGCCAGGTGCCTGGGTGCCGGATTGTGGCCCAGCGACCGCCGCGTTGCCGCTCGCGGTACCTCGTTCCAGTCCGGAATTTTGCAGGCTGTTCGGGTGAACCGGCTCTGTCGAGGCTTCCGAGTCGTCTTCGTCGGGGTCAGGGGGGGCGACCGAGTTCGCCGGCATGACGCTCATCGCGCCCTGGTCGGAGACCATGGCACCGTTGTCGAACGGCGTACGGCCGCCGAACGGCAGACTGGTGCCCGATACGGTGTGGATCAGCGAGGCGGTCGGCGAGAAATAGTCGGCGAGGCCATGCTTCTGCGCCTCCGTGGTGGCGTTCAGCAGCCACATCAGGAGGAAAAACGCCATCATGGCGGTCATGAAATCGGCATAGGCCACTTTCCAGGCACCGCCATGGGGCGCCGCATCTTCTCCATCGTCGCGCTTGATCACTATCAGCGCCGACTTATCGCCCAATCGTCGCTTGCCGCTCATCGCCGATCACCGTTGAAACCGACGACTATCTTGCGTTCATGCGGTTAAGGACCCCTTATCCACCGCGCATGCCGACGCGCCGGCATCGTCACACATAAGCACCTCGGCTCCCCGTCGCTGGTTCGCGGCTGCGCGGCGCTCTTCGTGCTTGCTCACACAAGAGCCCGCTTCGTGAACACGAAGCGGGCTTGCACGCCATCCTTGTGAAGCGGGCATGTGTCGTAACCCGTTGCAATGCCCCTATCCCGTGCACCTTACGTAACCGAAGCATCCGATACGAAAATCGCGCAGCGGACCTTCTGTTAGCCAATGCGCCGGCGCCGCGCAGCCGCAAGCCTGTCACGCACCCGCCGCGTCGAGGCGCGCCCTCAGTTCGGCCGGCACCATCCCGGCCGCGCGCATCTGCCGCAGAGTCCCGGCGCGATCGCGTTTGGCCAGCCGCCGCCCGGCGGCGTCGGTCAGCAGGGCGTGGTGCGCGTAGCGCGGCGTCGGCCAACCCACCAGAGCCTGCAGCAACCGATGCAGATCGGTCGCTGGCTTCAGGTCCTCGCCGCGGGTCACCAGCGTCACTCCTTGCAGGGCATCGTCATGCGTCACGCAGAGATGGTAGCTGGCCGGTGCGTCCTTGCGCGCAAGCACCACGTCGCCGAAGCGCGCTGGGTCGCAGGCCACCGATCCCTTCCCCTCTTCCTCATATTCCAGTGGTCCCGGCGCAACCGCCAGGGCCCGTGCCATGTCCAGCCGCAATGCATGCGCCTCGCCGGCGGCCAGTCGTCCCGCCTGCACCGCCTTCGGCAGACGACGGCAGGTGCCCGGATAAAGCGGCGCGCCATCCGGTCCGTGCGGGGCGGCGGCCGATTCGGCCACCTCGCGGGCGATTTTCGCCCGCGTGCAGAAGCAGGGATAGACCAGGCCCCGTGCCGTCAGCCCGTCAAGCACGGCCCGATAGTCGGGCAGGTGCGCGGACTGAACGCGCACCTCGCCGTCCCAGTCGAGCCCCAGCCAAGCCAGATCCTCCAGGATCGAAGTGAAAAATTCCGGCCGGCAGCGCCCGGGGTCGATGTCCTCCAGGCGTAGCAGGAAGCGCCCCCCAGCCTGCCGCGCCCGCCGCCAGGCAGTGAGCGCCGAGAAGGCGTGACCAAGGTGCAAATAGCCGGTCGGACTGGGGGCGAAGCGGGTAACGATCTCCATGCACGATCGGATATACAGGCCTCCGCCACCAACCGGGAGCGTAAGTGATGCTGGACGGGCCACGCTGGGGACCCAAACAGGGACGGGCGGAGCAACTGGTCGTGCTCTGCCACGGCGTCGGCGCCGACGGGCATGACTTGATCGACCTCGCCCCGTGGTGGGCGGCGACCCTGCCGCAGGCCGCCTTCGTCGCCCCCGATGCGCCCGAACCATACGATGCCGCGCCGGTGGGCCGACAATGGTTCCCGCTCTGGGACCGCACGCCGGCGGAGATGCAAGCCGGGGCAGATGCCGCCTCGCTGCTGCTCGGGGACTTCCTCGATACGGAGCTGGCGCGACTCGGCCTGCCCGCTGACGCTTGCGCGCTGGTCGGCTTCAGCCAGGGCGCGATGATGGTGTTGCATGCCGGGCCGCGCCGGGTAGTGGCGCCGCGCGCCATCCTCGCCTACTCCGGTGCCCTGCTCGCCCCCGATGTCCTGGGACAGACGCCGTCGCGGCCACCGATCCTGCTGGTGCACGGCGACGCCGATGAGGTGGTGCCGGCGTCTCACTCGCGCGCGGCGGAATGCGCGCTGCGGGCCGCCGGATTCGCTGTCGATAGCCTGTTCTGCCCACGTCTCGGCCACGGTATTGACGAGGCCGGCCTAGCCGCAGGTGCGCTATTTCTGCAGTGCTCCTGCGGCGCATGACACAGCAGCGAAACCCGCGCCACACGGCTTGCAGCGACGCCGAGGCGATGCGATAAATCCACCCGGTACATCGCGTGCACAATATCTGGCGGGTTGTTTCGGTGGACCTCCCCCAGGTCTATGATGCCGCGCCTTGGGGAGTTGATTTTGCCCGACGGCGGACAACACTTTCCTGCGCTTGTCCTGAACGCGGACTTCCGCCCGTTGTCGTATTTCCCGTTATCCGTCTGGTCCTGGCAGGATGCCGTCAAAGCGGTGTTTCTTGACCGCGTGAGCGTCTTGAGCGAGTACGAGGTCGAGGTCCACTCGCCCAGCCTGTCGATGCGCCTGCCCAGCGTGATCGCGCTGAAGGACTACATCCCGGCTGCCCGCCGACCGGCCTTCACCCGGTTCAATGTCTTCCTGCGCGACGCCTTCGCCTGCCAGTATTGCGGCGGTCGCCAGCCTACTCCGGACTTGACCTTCGACCATGTCATCCCGCGCTGCCGGGGTGGTCGCACCGCCTGGGAGAATGTCGTCACGGCCTGCGGCCCGTGCAACCTGCGCAAGGGCAGCCGGCTGCCGCGCGAATGCCGGATGTATCCGCGCCGCGCGCCACGCCAGCCCTCCACCTGGGAATTGCAGGACAATGGCCGCGCCTTCCCGCCGAACTACCTGCACCAGAGTTGGCGGGACTTCCTGTACTGGGACAGCGAACTGGAAAACTGAGCCGTGGCTGCGCTGGCACGTTTGCGCCACCTGTGCCTGACTCTGCCGGAAGCCGAGGAGCGCCGGACCTGGGATTGTGCCACCTTCCGCGTGCGCGGTCGCATCTTCGCCATGCATGTCGCTGACCCGACCGAGGCGGTATGGTGCAAGGCGCCGCCGGGCGTGCAACCCATGCTGGTGGAGGTGGCCCCAGAGCGCTTCTTCGTGCCGCCCTATGTCGGGCGCAACGGCTGGATTGGCATCCGTCTGGACCGCACCACGGACTGGCACGAACTGGCAGATCTGATCGGCCGCAGCTGGCGTATGACGGCGCCGAAACGGTTGGCTGCCACTGCACATGCGCAATAGCGCCACGTCAGCCCGCGAGTGCCGGCTGAGCGATCTCCCAGATGACCAGCCACAGCCCGACCGATAACCCACCGATCAGCGGTACCGCCAGAGTCCAGGGCAGCCGCGCCTCGCCCTTGAACCACGGCGCCCTGTTCGTCGCCGTCATGCCGCGGGCCATCATGTCCTGTGTTCCTCCGTGCACCCGGCGGGGTCGCATCGGATCCGCCGCAGCCACGCAAGGGAACAACACCGTTAATCAGATAAGGTGAACAGACACGGGCACAGGTGTCACACAAGCTGCACTGTATCGTCACCGTCCCGCCTTCGCCGCCAGCTAGACAACGAACCGTCACGGTCGCCGCGTCGGCGGACGGCAGAGCACGGCAGCGGAGATGATCATGAACGATGGCGGGCAGGGCGTTTTTGGGCAAGTCGATTATGCCGTCGCCGACTCGCCGCCGCAGGCCGCTCGGCACGTTGCCCGCCCGCTGCTGTTTCTGCGTAGCTGGCTCGCCCATCCACTACGCATGGGCTCGGTTATCCCGTCCTCCGACGCATTGTGCCGGCGAGTCGTACGCCACGCCTGGCCGGCACCTGGCCGTGCAGTACTCGAACTCGGCACTGGCACCGGCGTTCTGGCGCGCGCTTTCCTCGCCGCTGGGCTGAACCAGGAGAGACTGATACTGGTCGAGATCGACCCGCGACTCGCGGCCCATCTGCGCCGGGAATTCCCGGCCGCCACGGTCATTGAGGGCGATGCCCGGGAACTGGCGTCTCTGCTGCCCGAACGCTGGCTAGGTCGCATCGGCAGCGTGGTCTGCGGCATCCCGCTGGTACTGCTGCCCATCGCCGAGCAGCGTCGCTTCATTGACGCCATGACCGCGGTCGCTCCTGGCCGCGGCTTCGTCCATTATAGCTACTGCATCACCTCGCCGCTGTCGGCCCACCGGCACGGGCTGACCGCCCGCCGCGAGGCCTGGACGCCACTGAACCTGCCGCCGGCAAGCATCTGGCGCTACCAGTCCGCCCGGTAGCGGCCGTGGCGTGAGCTGCTGCCGCGCCCATACCTTGTTGGCCCGCACCGTCTCGGTCGGGATACATACGTCTGTCGCTGCATCACCTGCTACGGGTGTGCCAGACGCATCAGGCCCTCATCGGTACGAGGTTGGCCACGAACCGCTCGGCACAGGCTTGCCAGGAGAAGCGCCCGGCATGGGCCCGGCAAGCCCCACGGTCGGCTTGCAGTGCGCGCAGGCAGGCGGTCCGAAGGTCGCGGTCCAGCACACCGATGTTGCCGACGCCATTCACCACGTCCACCGGACCCGTCACCGGGAAGGCGGCCACCGGCGTGCCGCAGGCCAGCGCCTCCAGCAGCACCAACCCGAACGTGTCGGTCAGCGAAGGAAACACGAACACGTCCCCTCCCGCATAGGCGCGTGCCAGTGCCGCGCCGTGCAGCGCGCCGGCGAAATGCACGTCCGGATGGCGCCGCCGCAACGCGGCAAGCTGCGGCCCATCGCCCACCACCACCTTCGATCCAGGCAAATCGAGGTCGAGGAAGGCACCGATGTTTTTCTCCACCGCGACCCGGCCTACGGTGAGGAACACCGGCCCAGGTAGCCCCCAGTTGTGCCGCGGCTCCGGGCGAAACAGATCGAGGTTAACGCCGCGCGACCACGGTCGGATGTTGTGAAATCCTCTCGCTGCGAGGTCTCGGCGGAGGCTCTCGGTCGCCACCATCATGCCGCTGCCGGCGCCGTGGAAGCGGCGCAGTAACGCATACGGCAGAGCGGGCGAAAGCCCGGTACGAGCCGCCAGATATTCGGGAAACCTAGTGTGGTAAGCGGTCGTGAAGCGCACCCCATGCCGCAGTGCCCAGCGTCGGGCCGACATGCCGAGCGGCCCCTCGGTGGAGATATGCAGCGCCTCCGGGCGGAACGCCTCAATCATGCGCACCAGCCGACGGCGTGGTAGCACCGCGAGGCGGATCGAGGCATAGGTCGGGCACGGAATGGTGTAGAACCGATCGGGGCCGATCACCTCCACCACATACCCCATGCGGTGCAACTCCACCGTCACGGCGCGCATCGTGCGCACCACCCCGTTCACCTGCGGTTCCCAGGCATCGGTCACGATCAGAATGCGCTGTAGGACCGGCAGCATGGCCGGCTGGCCGCTCTCAAACGGTCTCAGGAAGTCGTGCACCCTGCCGTCCGATCGGGCGCGTAAAGAACGAAAGACGGTTCAGCGCCGCCCAGTCGATCAGCTCGAGACGGCCGTCGTGGTGCTCGACCACTGCGGTGCAGCTTTCCACCCAGTCTCCGTCGTTCAGGTACAGCACGCCGTTCACGTCGCGCATCTCGGCATGGTGGATATGACCACACACGACCCCGTCGAAGCCGCGGCGACGTGCCTCATCGGTTAGTGCGATCTCGAAGCGGTCGATCGCCTTGACCGCCTCCTTTACCTGGCGCTTGGCCCAGGCAGACAACGACCAGTACGGATAGCCGAGCCGGCGCCGCCCGTCATTGAACCAGCGATTGACGGCCAGCGCGGCGGCATAGGCACGATCGCCCAGGAAAGCGAGCGGACGGGCATAGCGCACCACGCTGTCGAACTCGTCGCCATGGATCACCAGCAATCGGCGCCCGTCCGAGGTCACATGCACGGCCTCGGAAGCCAATCGGACCCCGGCCACCTCCAGCCCAAGCGCCAGCCAAGCGCGGAGCATCTCGTCGTGGTTGCCGGGTATATAGGTCACCTCGGCACCGTTGCGGGCATGTCGGACGATCAGACGCGCCACCTCATTGTGCGCGTCGTCCCAGTACCACGACCGCCGCAGTCGCCAGCCGTCAACGATGTCACCGACAAGATAAAGTTGCCTGCAAGTCATCCGCCGTAGAAAGTCGATCAGAAAGTCGCTGCGGCAGTCCCGCGTTCCGAGATGGGTATCGGAGATGAACACGGCCCGGTACTGCCGCGCCGAGAGCCCCGGCGAGAGTGCGTTCATGCGCGTCGTGAATCCTGATCGGAGTTCAGCATTGGTGAGGTACCAAATAGGACTACGGCGATTCGAGGCACGTGAAACTTCGGTGACCCACCCAGATCGTCGGCGCGGGAGCAAATATCATCGTCGTGTCGTCTGAACATCACAAAATCGTAACAGATGTAGCCGATGGTGATTATTTATCACCATGATCGTCGTATTCAACCCAACCGCCGGACGCCGGCGTACCCATTTGCTCTGGCGGGTCCTCGACGTGCTGGTCGAGAATGGTGTACGTGTCGATTTGGCGCGCACCCGCCGGCGGGGCCACGCCACCGAACTGACCTGCGAGGCGGTGCGCGCGGGAGCTGGACTGGTGGTTGCTGCCGGTGGAGACGGCACGGTTGCCGAGGTGGTCGCCGGCCTGCTCGGCAGCTCGGCACGACTCGGCATCATTCCACTCGGCACTGCCAACGTGCTGGCACACGAACTCGGCCTGCCCATGCAACCGCGTGCTGTCGCCGCCGCGCTGGCCTTCGGCCGCACCCGCCCGCTCTGGCCGGGAGTCGCCATCACCGAATCCGGTACGCGGCTGTTCGTGCAGATGCTTGGAGCCGGCCTCGACGCTCAGGTCGTGCACGGATTGCGGCTACCGATGAAGCGCCTGCTCGGACGCGCCGCCTATGTCTTGCAGACCCTCGGCGAGGCGATGCGCTACGACTACATGCCGCTGCGCGTTTGTATCGACGGACGGGAGATGCCGGCCACCAGTGTTGTGGTGTGCAAAGGGCGCCTGTACGGCGGTCCTTACCTGCTGGCGCCGGACGCCTGCCCGCACGCGCCGGGTTTCTCCGTGGCCTTGTTCGGCACCGGCGGCGCGCTTGCCGCACTTGGCTACGGCGCCGCTCTGCCGTTGAATCTGTTGCCGCACGTGCCCGGTTTATCATTGGTGCGCGGTCGACTGATAGAAATCCGCGCCGACCGCCGTGTGCCCGCGCAGGCCGACGGCGACGTCGCTGGTACCACCCCAATACTGATCCGCGACGCCGCGTGCTGCATCGAGGTGGTGGTGGGGTAGCGACCGGCGACGCACATCCTACTGGTCTGGCCGCCAAAACGCAGGTTCGAAAGCGGGGGAAGCGGAGGAAGCAGCGACAGATGCTGAGCCTCGGCCTTGTCATGGCCGCACGAGGCGTCGGCGACCGGGACGCGCTGAATGCTTCAGGACGGAGCGCACCGGCGATTGGTACTCCAGGCGGCGGCTTTTTCTGGATGGATTGGGCAAGATCACCACCAGCTGCCACACGTGGGACCTGTGCTTCAGCCTCTGATTCGAGCCGGAGGTGTTCGGGCCGCCCGGGCTCGCTAACGGCAACGTTATCGCTGCACGAGTTTCGGCGACGGCACCGGGCTGCTCGCCGAGAAAGTGTCGGTGCCGCACCCGTCGGTTATCGTCGACCGGAGCTACCGGTCAGAACTCGTTCTGATCGAGGTCATCGAACCGCGCCGCCGCTCACGCGTGAAGTATTGAAACGCTTGTATCAAATTCCCAAGATACCTGCCGAAACAGGCCTTGATTTACGCAATTGCAGCGGCCACCGCAGCAACCGCCGCATCCAGCCGTTTCGGCGCCGGCGCGCGGAACAATCGCAGTGTTGGGTACCAAGGCGTGTCCGAACGCCCGGTCAACCAGCGCCAGTCCGGCGCATAGGGCAGCATGATCCAAGCTGGCTTGCCCATCACCCCAGCCAGATGTCCCACCGCGGTGTCGACACAGACCACCAGATCGAGACCATCGATGATCGCCGCAGTGTCCTCGAAACCACCAATCTCGGCATCGAGATCCAGCAGCTTCGCTCTCCCCTCCCAGGCCTTCGCCTGGGCCGCCGGCGGGCCCTTCTGCAACGACACCAGCGCAATGCCTTCCACCGCTCCGATCGGCGCAAGGGCCACCAGCGGCAGCGAGCGGTTGTGATCGTTGTTATGTGTCGGCCGGCCCGCCCAGGCGATGCCCACCCGCCGTATCCCGGGAGAGATGTCGCGGTCCAGCCGTGCCTTCCATTGCGCCGCCAGCGCCGGGTCGGCTTGGTAGGGCAGCCCGACGGGTGGGATGTTCTCCAGTGTTGTGCCATGCAACCGTGGCAGCCCAGATAACGGGCAGAAACAGGCGTAGGGCGGGATAAGGTCCCACTGGGTGTAAATTTCTACCCCCGGGAACATACGCCGCAGGGTCGGCTCCATCTCCCGGCTGCAAGCCAGAACGACGATATCGGCGCGGCTGCGCGTCCAGGGAATATAGCGGGCAAACATCAGCACATCGCCATAGCCCTGGTCGCCGATCAGCAGCAGCCGTTCACCGCGCAGCGGGCACCCATCCCACTGCTTACGATCGGTAGGCGGCATCAACGGCGCGGCGCCCGGGATCTGATAGCGTCGCTCGTAGTGCTCCCAGCCAGCCACCAGTTCGCCCGTTAGCAGCAGAGTCTGCGCCATCTTCATGTGGCCCTGTGGCAGATCGGGCCGCAAATCCAGACAATGCCGCGCGGCGGCAAGACAAGCCGGCAATTCCAGGCGGTCGTACAGCACCATCGCCAGGTTGAACGGTCCCAATGGATCGGCGGGATCCAGCGTCACCGCCCGGCGCGCCGCCGCCAGCGCGTCGTCCAGCCGCCCGACCAGTCGGTACGCCTCGGAGATGTTGCGCCAGTGCACGGGCCGCGTGCCACCGGCGGCGATACCCCGCTCCATCAGTGTCACCGCTTGGTCCAACCGGCCGCGGCGATAAGCAATCAGCCCCTTGGCATGCAACGAATCCGGATGGTTCGGCAGCGGCCCGAGAATGTGGCCGAGCATCCGCTCGGCGGCATCCAGCCGACTGGCATCGATGTATTCCTGCGCGATGGCGTACACCTCAGCAATCGGCACAGGCACGCCGAGCGCGCCGGAACGGGGCTGAGAAACATCGGAGCGCGGTGGGGCGAGCACGGATGCGGACACGTCGGGTCCTGTATGGTCTGGACAGCGGGCCGAGCCACAGTAGCGGATCATAGCGTCGGATTGAAACCGTGCCGCTACGCCGGTGGCGAGCACCTAACCCCTGTCCGATGGCACGTTCATGCTGGCGTTAGCGCCGGGTATGCTACCATACTGGGGTACAAGGGCTTCTGGAGAACCATGTCATGACAGTCGCCGAGACAAACGGCACGGTGTCGGCGCTGCGGCTTTCGCAAGCCAACCTGGCCGCGGTTTCGACATCCATCCAGAAGCCCCGCTACGATCGTTCCAGCGTTTCGCCCGGTATCGTACATGTGGGTCCGGGGGCGTTTTGCCGCGCGCATCTGGCGGTCTATACCGATGACGTGCTCGCCGCCGGGGCTATGGATTGGGGTATCGTCGGAGCCGATCCGCTCTCGCCTGCCGTCAGAGACGCGCTGGCCCCACAGGACTGGCTGTACACGTTACTGGTCCGCGGCCCGGACGGCGACCGGGGACGCGTCGTCGGCTCCATAACGGAGCTGCTTTCGGTGCCGGACGAGTGCGAAGCGACGCTTCGGCGCATGACGGACCCGCGCACGCGCATCGTCACGCTGACGGTGACCGAGAAGGGCTATTGCCAGGATGCCGCAACGGGCGAGCTCGACGAGGCCCATCCGGCCATCCAGGCCGACCTTGCACCAGCGACGCTGCCGCGCAGCGTTCCAGGGTTGCTGACCGAAGCCATCCACCGCCGCCGGGCGGCACAGATTGCACCCTTCACCGTTCTGGTCTGCGACAATCTCGCCCAGAACGGTGCCAAGGTGCACCAGATCGTTGCCCGCTTCGCGGCCCTGCGCGACCCTGATCTCGGCAGGTTCGTCGCCGACCAGATTGCTTTCCCGTGCACCATGGTGGATCGCATCACGCCGGCGACCCGCGACCAGGACCGCCAGCAATTAACTGCTTCCTATGGCTACGCAGATGCCTGGCCGGTGGTGACCGAGCCGTTTCGCCAGTGGGTGATCGAGGACAATTTCCCTAGCGGACGGCCGCGCTGGGAGGACGTTGGCGCCTTGGTCGTCGCTGACGTGCATCCGTTTGAGGTCATGAAGCTGCGTTGCCTGAACGGCGCACATTCGGCGCTGGCTTATATCGGCGTTGTGGCCGGGTTCGATACGGTGGCCGCCGCCATGGCCGATCCCAACCTGTCGGCCTTCATCCACCACTTGTGGACCGAAGACTTGGTACCGACGGTGCCTCCTGTTCCAGGGACGGATATCGGCCACTACACCGCCGAGTTGGAAGAGCGCTTCTTCAATCCGACCATCCGCCACTTGACCATCCAGATCGCCATGGACGGCTCGCAAAAGCTGCCGCCGCGGCTCATCGAGCCTGCCCTCGAGCGGTTGCGGGCGGGCGGCGATGCGCGCTGTATTGCCCTGGTGGTGGCGGCGTGGATGCGCTTCCTGTCCGGCCGGAATGACGCGGGCGATCCTCACACGGTTTCCGACCCGATGAGTGGCCGGCTGCTGCGAACCGAAGAGTTCTGCGGGAACGACGCTGGCACGCTGGTGGGCGCGTTGTTCGCCATATCCGATATCTTCGTGCCCGAAATCGGGGCGTGCGCCGCTTTCAAGACTGCCGTGACGGCGAATTTGCGCGCCATCCGGGCCGACGGGATGCGTCGGGTGCTCGCTGACTTTCTGCGCCGCTGAAGCGACTCGTCTTTCTTCATCTCATCTTCGAGGTCAACATGCTGCAAACCTGGCGATGGTTCGGTCCGGACGACGTCGTGACCCTGGAAAACGTCAAGCAGGCGGGGGCGACGGGCGTCGTCAGCGCGCTGCACCATCTCAACACCGGCGGCGCCTGGCCGGAGACCGAGGTGCTGAAACGCCGTCAGCAGATCGAGGACGCCGGGCTCGTCTGGTCGGTGGTCGAGAGCATCGGCGTAGGCGAGGAGATCAAGACTCGCACGGGCGACTTCAAGGCCAAGATCGACAACTATAAGCAGTCCATCCGAGCGGTCGCACGCGCCGGGGTGAAGGTGATCTGCTACAATTTTATGGCGATAACGGACTGGACGCGCACCGACATCGCCTGGAAGCTGCCGACCGGCGGCTATGCGTTGCGCTTCGATGCCGTCGATTTCGCGCTCTATGACGTGTTCGTCCTGAAGCGCAAGGGCGCCGAGGCCGACTATCCAGCCGAGCGTATCGCGGCGGCGGAAGCCCGCCTCATGACCAAGACCCCGACGCAGATCGATGCGCTGGAAAAGGTCCTGATCGACTGGTTACCGGCCCGCGACTTCGTTTACGACCGGGCCGGGTTCCTGCGCATGCTGGACCTCTACCGGGACATCTCGACGGCGGGCCTACGCGAGCACCTGTTCGCCTTCCTGCGCGAGATCGTGCCGGTCGCTGAAGAGGAAGGCGCCCGGATGTGCATCCACGCCGACGACCCCTCCTTCCCGATCTTCGGCCTGCCGCGGGTGATGTGTTCGGCGGCGGACGTGCGGGCGATGTACGCCGCGGTGCCTAGCCAAGCGTGCGGCCTGACCCTGTGTACCGGCTCGTTCGGCTCCAACCGCAGCAACGACCTTGTCGCCATGACCGAGGAGTTCGCGCCGCGCATTCACTTCGCCCATCTGCGCAACACACGCCACGAACCCGACGGCTCGTTCTACGAGGCCGACCACCTGGACGGCGACACCGACCTCATCGGGGTCGCCGCCGCGCTGGTGCGCGAGGAAGAGCGGCGGGCCGACGAAGGCCGCGCCGACGCCCAAATTCCGGTGCGACCGGACCACGGCCACCTGCTGGGTGACGACGTCGGCAAAAAGATGAATCCGGGCTACTCGAATATCGGCCGGCTGAAAGGCCTAGCCGAGATTCGCGGCGTGTTGCGGACCATCGAGGCGTTCCGCGCGGGGCGCATCAGTTGATGGGGGAGCGCCGCTTCGGCGCTCACTTGATTCGTCAAACGTTCGCAATCCGTCCGGCGTCGGCTTGTTCCGACGCCGCCCCACCGTCTCTTGTGATCGAGTTCGGCCCTATCCATCGTCTCAAAAACACGTCCATTCCTTAACTTTCCGTTGCGCGTTACGGCGTTGCCTCTACAGGCTGGTGGCTTCGTCGATCCGCTGAGCCCAGAATCGCGCCGGTGTGCCATCGTTACCACGGCTGGCCGGTCACCGGTGTTCTCCTATCGCCGCAGCGAGGCCACGATCGACAGCCGCGGGCCATGGTTTGTGACGGGAGTCGGCGCCCCCCTGTAGGCATCGAGCGAACGGCCACGCTGCCCGCTGGACGCCGGTAAAATCCAGGCCCGCTCGGCGTGGTTCGACAGGGATTGTCCACCGCCCCCGACCGATCCGGACATCCCGGGCGGCTCGCTCTGGGCGGGTAGCGGGCCTTTCATCGTGGATTCAACAAGACCCCGGTACCAGTCAGCGCGCTCCGGCGTCTGCGAATGATAGAAGCCAGCCGCGCGCAGCCACACGCGGTTGGCCGGGCCGTCGTAGAGGAAACGCAAGAAGCGCGCGGCATAGTCGGCGTTACGCTCCGGGTCAAATGCTTCCTCGGTGGTCGCAAAGGCGTCCGGATGGTGCTTGAGGTTCACCTGCATGCAGCCGATGTCGATGGAAACGACATTGCGGGCCTGTTGTTGGCGCACCCATGCGGCGGCCTGCGCGGCGGTTTCGAACCGATAATCCTGCCCCTCGACGTTGGCTGTCCAAGGCCAGGGCATCCTGGCCCCTGTCGTGGGATCCGTCCGGCCGCTTTCGACCAGGCTGATGGCCAGCATCAGATCGGCGGGCACGCCGTAGCGGGCAGCGGCCCCAAGAATGGCCACCCGGCAGGCTTCGCCGGGTGAAGGCGGAAGCGAGCCGGCAACCGTTGCCGAGTGAACAGGGAGGTCCGGCGCCGCCAGGGTCGGGGCGGGTAGCATCTGCGGGTGGATGGCAGGGGAGAGCTTACTCGGCGGCATCTGAAAGAACGCGGATGCGGGCCGTACCGATGGCGTCCATATGGCGGAAGGTGCCGATTGGGTCGTCGTATCGGCCCGACACAGGCCACTCGGCGCGAAGACCAGCAGGGCCGCAAGCATCGGGAGAGACAGGATAAGGCGCAGTTTGCTTGTCATACCTGCCCGTGTCTGCACGAAACGGGCCAGCCCACATCCCACCAGCGCGGGGGGCTCAGTGTGTCAGGCGATAGTGCGATGCCGCGACAGCGCCACCTGGGCAAGCGCCCAGGTGGTGATGGCCTTAGCGCAGACCGGCAACTTCAGCGCCGGGGCGCCCAGGAAGTGTTCCCAATCCGCGCCCAGCGAGTTGCTCACTGCCACCAACACCGGCGTATCGGATAGTAACGCCTCAGCGATCTCGGCGCGCATGCCGCCGCCCAGCGCCTCCCGCTTGCCGAACCGGCTCACCACCAGCAGGTCTGGGCGCGCTTGCACCGCCTCACGCAACGCCTGCGCCGCCCGGGCCAGTGCATCACCGTCCAGGGTGCAACTCTGCGCTTCGGTGCCGAGCGACTGATCCAGGCGGATCCGCTCGCCGCTGGACAGGACGACAAGAGTGATCCTCCGCCGACCAGGTCCGATCGTCGGCCCGAAAGCCTGCAGCAGGCCGCCGACACTCAGCCCGGCCTTCCGCAATGCGGCCACTGCCAGCGCCATAGCGGCGTCAACATCGTCACTCCGCTCGAACACCACGGCGGCGCTGCACGGGCCGGTCTGGCCAGTGTCGTTGTGCATGATGCCAGTTTAGCAGACCGGTGCAACGCTCGGCAGAGCGCATACCACAAAACGGAACGGCCCCGGGGTCGCCGCCGGGGCCGTTCCGTCAGTCTCGCTCCCACCGCTCAGTGCGACAGGGAAAACAGCACCGCCAGCAGCAACAACGCCACGATGTTGGTGATCTTGATCATCGGGTTCACCGCAGGGCCGGCGGTGTCCTTGTATGGATCGCCCACCGTGTCGCCGGTCACGGCCGCCTTGTGCGCGTCCGAGCCCTTGCCGCCATGGTTTCCTTCCTCAATGTACTTCTTGGCGTTGTCCCAGGCGCCACCGCCTGAGGTCATCGAGATAGCAACGAACAGGCCGGTCACAATGGTGCCGAGCAACATGGCGCCCAGCGCAGCGAAGCCGGCCGCCTGGCCACCGATCCAGGTGACCACGAAATACAGCACGATCGGCGCCAGGACCGGCAGCAACGACGGTGCAATCATCTCACGGATCGCCGCCTTGGTCAGCATGTCCACCGCGCGGCCGTAGTCCGGTTTGGCGGTACCCTCCATGATGCCCGGGATTTCCTTGAACTGGCGGCGCACTTCTACCACCACCGAGCCGGCGGCGCGGCCGACCGCGGTCATACCCATCGCCCCGAACAGGTAGGGCAGCAAGCCGCCGATGAACAGGCCGATCACCACGTATGGGTTCTGCAGTTCGAAGTTGACCTTCACGTTCGGAAAGTAGCGCGTCAGATCCTGCGTGTAGGCGGCGAACAGCACTAGCGAGGCGAGCCCCGCCGAAGCGATCGCGTAGCCCTTCGTGACCGCCTTGGTGGTGTTACCCACCGCGTCGAGCGCGTCGGTTACCTTGCGTACTTCGGGAGGCAGGTCGGCCATCTCGGCGATGCCACCGGCGTTGTCGGTCACCGGCCCGTATGCGTCCAGCGCCACGATCATGCCGGCCAGCGACAGCATGGTCGTCGCCGCGATCGAGATGCCGTAGAGCCCGGCCGCCAGATAGGACAGGATGATGGCCAGGCAGATCACCAGCACTGGCAGCGCTGTTGCCTCCATGGAAACCGCGAGGCCCTGGATGACGTTGGTGCCGTGCCCGGTGGTGGAAGCCTGCGCGATGCTGCGCACCGGGCGATAGGCGGTGGAGGTGTAGTATTCGGTGATCCACACCAGGAGCCCGGTCAGACCCAGGCCGACCAGGGAGCATAGGAACAGCGCCGAGCCCGTGGTGGTGACCCCGGTGGTGCCCACGGCGATCGGGGTTGTCACACCGACGACCAGTGCAATGACCACCGCGATGGCCACGATGCTGAACAGCCCGGTGGCGATCAGGCCCTTATACAGCGCGCCCATGATATTGTTGTTGGGGCCGAGCTTGACGAAGCGGGTGCCAGCCACCGAAGTGACGATGCACACGCCGCCAATCAGCAGCGGCAACAGCAGCATAGCGTCCTTCAGCGCGCCGGCGGCGAAGTAGATGTTGCCGAGCAGCATGGTGGCGACAATGGTGACGACATAGGTCTCGAACAGGTCGGCAGCCATGCCGGCGCAGTCGCCCACGTTGTCGCCCACGTTGTCGGCGATCACGGCGGGGTTGCGGGGATCGTCCTCAGGGATACCGGCCTCGACCTTGCCCACCAGATCGGCGCCCACATCGGCGCCCTTGGTGAAGATGCCGCCGCCGAGTCGAGCGAAGATAGAAATCAGAGAGCCACCGAAGGACAGCGCGATCATCGCCTCCATCACCGCGTTCGTGTCGGTGCCGATGAAGCGCAGAATACCATAGTACAGCACCACGCCGAGCAGCCCCAGCCCAACCACCAGCAGGCCGGTGATGGCGCCCGACTTGAAGGCGAGTTCCAGACCGGCCGCCAGCCCGGTGCGCGACGCCTGCGCCGTGCGAACGTTGGCGCGCACCGACACGTTCATGCCCACATAGCCGGCTACGCCTGACAGCACCGCGCCGATCAGGAAGCCGATGCCGACCTTGAAGCCCAACGTCGCGGATAGCAAGATCAAGATGATGGTCCCAACAATCCCGATCGTGGTGTACTGGCGGTTCAGGTAGGCGCGGGCGCCTTCCTGCACAGCGGCGGAGATCTCCTGCATGCGCGAGGAGCCCGCGTCGGCGGCCAAGACCTGCTTGCTGGTAATGTACCCATAGTACAGTGCCAACAGCCCGCAGACGATGACCAGAGGGTAGGCGAAAATCATCAGGCGCATCTCCTTAATATTGGCCGCCCGGAACGAAGACGCCTACGGCCGCACGAAACGGCCCCGGGGCCGCTTTGAGCGCGGGATATGACAGATCATCCATGCTCAGGCAACAGAACCCCAAAAAACGAGCGCTGGGAGTTTTGCACTTGGCCCCCGTTAGGGGCAGAGCCCCCTAAATCCGTCACTTGACAGCAGTCGAGGGGCAAGGAGTCCCTGGATTGAGTCTGCTAGCGCGGCATCATGCGTTCCTGCCGGCGGTCGTGGCCAGCCAGGATCAGTGCGATTGCGGAAATGACAGGCGCCACCGCCAAGCAGAGCAGCCCAAGGTTGGTGCTGCCGGTCGCATCCTTGACAATCTTGTAGACCGACGGTCCAAGCCAGCCGCCAGATTGCCTATTGCGTTGATCATGGCCAAGCCACCTGCCGCGGCGACACCGGTCAGCATGGCGCAGGGGATCGACCAGAAGAGCGGCGAGATGCACTGCTGACCTATGACCGCGAAACATAGCGCCACCATCGTTACGTACGGGTGGTCGAGGCCCATGACGATGCAAACAGCTAGTCCAAATGAGCATAACAGGCGCGAACCAGCGACATGCCACGTGCGCTCACCGGTGAGGTCGGAATGGTAGCCCACGACGATCATTGTCACGAACGCGCACAGGTTGGGCAGTGCGGCAGTCGGCCGATCCAATCGGTGAAGACGCCGAGTCCCTTCACCATCAGCGGAATGAAAAACACGAGCCCGCTGGGGTTGGGATTGGGGTTGGGGTTGACCCGCCTTTGTGGACACCCTGAAGCTTTGACGAGAGGTG
>CAYWOW010000011.1:0-56154 GCA_964459005.1 uncultured Acetobacteraceae bacterium | reverse complement strand
GGCTGGTGGCGCGGGAATATTTCGAATGCACATGCAGGTCGGCGTGAAAGATCATGGTCTGAGCTACGGCGCGGCGCGGGCGGCGCCAGCCAGCACGAGAAGCCCTGCCATGGCGATGAACGTCGGACGCATCATCTCTCTCCGTTGCCCCGGCCGGTTGGGGCTGGCGCCGTCGATCGCGCGGGCAACGGCCCGGGTACTGCGATCGCGCCATCGGGGACATTCCAAACGCAATTCCTTCGTGTCAACACGGCTCTTGCGCCGGATGCCACCGCTCACTTGTCAGGGCGGCGCGTTCATCGCCCCCGGGACGGGCGGCCTTGTCACCCATGGTTCGGAAGGTATACAGATGTCAGGAATGTGAAGACCGCCCGGTTCCGCCAGAAACAAGAGCGTGGCCGGTTATCATGAGGAAACAAGCCAATGGCGCGTCTGATTTCCCGCCGTCCGTTCCTGAGGGCCGCCGCCGCGGCTGGCATGGGCATTGGAGTGGCGCCCGCCATCATCGGGCGCGCCCAGGCCGCTGCCATAAAGATGAAGCTGTCCAGCTCGCTGCCGGACGACCCGAAATTCGGCAATGGGCGCGTCTATTGCGACAACCTGGTCAACCAACTGAAGCAGAAGGGACTCAGCGAGCAGATCGAGATTTCGTTCTTCCCGAACAACCAGCTCGGCCAGGAAATCGACGTCATCAATTCCGTCAAGCTCGGCGTCATCGATCTGATGGTGGGGGGCTCGTCGATCGCCTCCAACCTCGTTCCGCTGATGGGCACGCTGGATCTCGGCTATCTGTTCAGCAGTTTCCCGCAGCAGACCCGCGCGCTCGACGCCGGCGCCGCCAAGCCGATCGAGGACGCCCTGCTCAAAGGCTCGAACATCCGCGTCATCGGCTGGGCGTACAATTTCGGCGCGCGCAGCGTGCTGGCGCGGAAGCCGGTGCACGAGCCCGCCGATCTCGCGGGTCTGAAGATCCGCACGCTGCCGAGCCCGGTCATCACCGAATGCCTGCGCCTGATGGGCGCCGCCGCCACCCCGCTGGCGTTCGGCGAGATCTACACCGCGCTGCAGGCCGGCGTGCTGGACGGGATGGAACACGACCCACCGACCATCCTGGCCAGCAAGTTCTACGAGACGGCGAAGTTCTACTCGCTGACGGAGCACATTTTCAATGCGCTCTGCGTCTATATGAGCAACGCCACTTACACCCGCATGGAGCCGAAGCTGCGCGACAGCTTCCTCGAGGCCGCCACCGCCGCCACAGTCGCCACGCGCTCGGACGGCCTGGCCAGGGAGCAGGAGGCGTTGGGTATCCTCAAGCAGAACGGCGTGACCGTCGTCGACTGCGACCGTGAGGCGTTCAAGAAGCGTGTCGCCGTGCAGACCGAGAACTTCATGAAGACGTTGCCCGCCTCCAAAGAGGTCATCGACGTGGTCCGCGCCACTCCGGCGTGAGGGTCATCGCTGACCGATCCGCGGACCTGACGACGCAGGGGTAGCCGCGCTACCTCTGCGCCCGTCCGCCGGGCAAGGCAGCCTTGCCATCCATGGCCTGATGGTATACAAACGCGGGTCATGCGACCAATGTGGAACTATTGTGTTGATTTACACCGCGAATATTGCGGCTCGCTGATTTGCGCCGGAAATCCGCAGTCGGGGATTGTCTGAATGAAACGTCCGTCAAGCCGGATTACAGACGTTCGGGTTTGCGCCGCTGAGTTGTATTTTCTCCCCGTGCAGACACGCGTGCCGCTGAAATTCGGCAGCGAGACGCTGACCTCCGTAACCTGCGCCCGGGTCCGGCTGGTGGTGCGCCGGGCCGACGGACGCGAGGCGGAAGGGTGGGGCGAGACGCCGCTTTCCGTGCAATGGGTCTGGCCGGGTTCCCTGCCGTACGCCGTGCGGCACGATGCCTTGCGCCGATTCTGTGCCGTGCTCGCCAAGGCCTGGGGCGGATGGCCGGAAACCGGTCACGCGCTGGAAGTGGGCCACGCGTTTCTGGAGCACGAATTGCCGGAACGGCTCAAGGCGTTCAATGCGGCCGGGCCGGTTGAACAGGCTCTGCCCTGGCTCGCGGCGCTGGTCTGCTGTTCGGCATTCGACCTCGCCCTGCACGATGCCTATGGATGCGTCAATGATGTCGCGACCTACAGCACCTATCGCGAGCCGTGGCTGCGGCGCGACCTGTCCCATTTCCTGCAGCCGGCCGCCGACCGCGCGGACGAGATCTCTTTCGTAAACCGCTGGCCCGCTGACTTTTTCCGGCCGGTACGGCGCGACAGGCTGATGGCCTGGCATCTTGTTGGCGGGCTCGACGCTATCGACGGCATCGATCTCTACGGCGATGAACCCGATGACGGCCATCCCGTGCTGCTCGGCGACTGGATCCGTCGTGACGGGTTGCGCGCGCTGAAGGTGAAGCTCCGCGGCAACGACACGGACTGGGACTATGCTCGGCTCGTTCGGGTCGGCAAGCTGGCGCTCGGGTCGAATGTGCTGTGGCTTACGGCGGATTTCAATTGCACGGTTTCCGATCCAGCCTACGTCGTCGAAATCCTCGATCGGCTGCGTGACGGTGAGCCGAGGATCTTTGCTCTCCTCTTGTATGTCGAGCAGCCCTTTCCATACGAGTTGGCCGAGCATCCCATTGCCGTTCATGCCGTGAGCGCGCGCCGTCCGCTTTTCCTGGATGAAAGCGCGCATGACTGGCGCCAGATCCGGCGCGGCCGCGAGCTGGGGTGGACGGGCGTGGCGCTGAAGACTTGCAAGACCCAGACCGGTGCTCTGCTCAGCCTTTGCTGGGCGGCGGCGCATGGGATGACTCTCATGGTGCAGGATCTGACAAACCCGATGCTGGCCCAGATACCACACTGCCTGCTCGCCGCTTATGCGCCGACCATCGCCGGGGTCGAGACGAACGCAATGCAGTTTTATCCCGAGGCCTCGGCGCCCGAAGCGGCCGTCCATCCGGGACTTTACCGGCGGCGCGATGGCCAGGTCGATCTCTCGACGCTCCGCGGTCCAGGCTTCGGTTACCGGCTTGATGAAATCTCTCGCCAGTTGCCGATCGCTGTTCCGCTCTAACGGGTTGCCGAAGTTCATGGCGGCGCGGCGCCCTGTTTGTGGCTTGTTGGCAGGCAGGGATGCGTGTACAGTTTGCCAGGCCGCCGAAAGCAGAATGCGGCCGGTTTTTATGAGGAAACCAGCCAATGGCGCGTCTCGTCTTCCGCCGCCCGTTCCTTCAGGCCGCCGCCGCGGCCGGTCTGGGCCTTGTCGCCGCCCCCGCGATCATCGGGCGCGCCCAGGCCGCGGCCATGAAGCTCAAGCTGTCCAGTTCGCAGCCCGAGGACCCGAAATTCGGCAACGGCTGCGTGTATTACAACAACCTGGTCAAGCACCTGAAGAAGAATGGCCTCGACGAGCAGGTCCAGGTTTCGTTCTTCCCCAACAACCAGCTCGGCCAGGAAATCGACGTCGTCAACTCCGTCAAGCTCGGCGTCATCGATATGATGGTGTCGGCCCCGTCGATCTCGGCCAATCTCGTTTCGCTCGTCGGTGTTTTGGACCTCGGCTACCTGTTTGACAGCTATGAGCAGCAGACCCGCGCGTTCGACGCCGGCACCGGAAAGGTGATCGAGAACGCCCTGATCAAGGGCGCCGGCATCCGCGTTGTCGGCTGGGCATACGATTTCGGCGCGCGCAGCGTGCTGGCGCGCAAGCCGGTGCACGAACCGGCGGACCTCACGGGTCTGAAGATCCGCACGCTGCCGAATCCGGTGATCACCGAATGCCTGCGCCTGATGGGCGCCGCTGCCACGCCGCTTGCCATGGGCGAGATCTACACCGCCTTGCAGGCGGGTGTGCTGGACGGGATGGAGCACAACCCGCCGACCATCGTCGCCGGCAAGTACTACGAGACGGCAAAATACTTCTCGCTCACCAAGCATATTTTTTCCGCTCTCGCCGCCTACCTGAGCGAGGCCACGTTCAGCCGCATGGACCCGAAACTGCAGGAAGGCTTCCTCGCCTCGGCCAAGGCCGCCGCCGCCGACACGCGCACGGACGCCCTGGCCGCGGAGAAGGAGGCGACGGATGTGCTTGTCCAGCGTGGCGTGACCATCGTCGACTGCGACCGTGAGGCGTTCAAGAAACGCGTTGCCGTGCAGAGCGAGAACTTCATCAAGGCGCACCCCGACGCCAAGCCGATCATCGAGGCGATCCGCGCAACCCCGGTGTAAGCCTGGGCGTTGACGGACTTCGTTGCTGAAGACGCGGGGGCGGCCGAACTGCCCCTGCGTCCCGACCGGGGTAGGCCACGGCGACGCGCAAGGGCTGGGAAGATCATGGCCAACACGTACGCCCTGAACGGCGAGACACGCGTCTTTTACATCGTCGGTGACCCGATCGCGCAGGTCAAGTCGCCGGCCGCGGTTACCCAGGCCATGAACGCCCTGGGGCATAATTGCGTCCTGGTGCCGATGCATGTGACGCCGGCCGACTTCGACCGGTTCATGACGGGCGCCAGCCTGGCCAGAAACCTGGACGGCATCATCGCCACCGTGCCGCACAAGTTCGCGGCCTATGCGCATTGCGCCACCGCCTCGGACCGTGCCCATTTCCTTGGCTCCGCGAACATCCTGCGACGCAACCCCGACAGCGGCTGGCATGGCGACATGTCCGACGGTCAGGGATTCGTCAGTGGCATCCGGATCGCAGGCTGCAATCCCGAAGGCCGGCGCGCGTTGCTGATCGGCGCGGGCGGCGCCGGTTCGGCGATTGCGCTGGCCCTGGTGGAGGCCGGCGTGACCGAACTGGCTATCCACGACACCGACATCGCGCGACGCGACGCCCTGGTGGCGCGGCTGAAAGACAAGTGGGGCACCGCGGTGCATGCCGGTTCGGCCGATCCCAGCGGCTACGCTTTGGTGGTGAACGCCACGCCGATCGGCATGCGCGCCGGCGATCCTTATCCGGTGCAGGTGGACCGGCTGACGTCCGACATGTTCGTCGGCGACGTGATCACCGCACCGGCTGTCCCCCCCTTGATCGAAGCCGCACGACGCCTGGGCTGCCCGACGCAGACGGGCAGCGGCATGTATGCCGCGCAGCTCGATGTGATGCGCGATTTCCTCCTGGGGAGATGACCGCGCCGTTGCCGGCGCGGATCAGGTCAGGTCCTCAGCGCGCGAATTGCGCGGGGCGCTTCTCGTTGAAGGCGCGGATGCCCTCCAGGTGGTCGCCGGCGCTGAAGCAGAGCACGTTCATCTCGTTTTCGTAGACCAGCCCAGCGGAAAGCGGCGCCTCCATCGACATCCGCACCGCCGCCTTCACCGACTGCACCGCCACCGGGCTGAACGAGGCCAACCGCCGGACGACTTCACGCGCGCGGCCGAGCAACTCTGCCTGCGGCACGACCTCCTCGCAGAGGCCCAGGCGTAGCGCCTCGGCCGCGTCGATCTGCTGGCCGAGCATCAGCAGGCGCATGGCCTGACCCTGTCCGACCAGCCTCGGCAAGGTCTGCGACGCGCCGCCGCCGCCGACCCAACCCCGCTGCACCTCGGGAAAGCCGAAGCGCGTCGTCTCGGCGGCGATGCGGATATCGGTCGCCAGCGCCATTTCCGCGCCGCCGCCCAGCGTCCATCCCTGGAGCGCCGCCACCACCGGCTTGCGTATCATGCGGATGACGTTGGCGTATTCCACCCGGTTGCGAAAGTGCCAGGCCGACGGATAGGCCGCCAGGGAATTGAGATCGCTGCCGGAGCAGAAGGCGCGCTCGCCTTCGCCGCGCAGCAGCACCGCGTGCACGTCATCGTTGCCGTCCAACGCGCGCGCCAGCTCCTGGAGTTTGCGCGCCATGGCCGGGGTTATCGCGTTGTGCTTGGCTGGCCGGTCGATCACCAGCTCCGCCATTCCCTCGCCGATCTCCAACCGGATGTCACCGTCCACGGCCGTCATGTCGTCCTCCCTGCATCGCATCTGGCTTGCCCGGGGATGCCCCGTTCGCGGTCGAAAGCGCGGACGGCCATCACCCGGTCGTACGCTACGCAGGCGCCGTGTCCGCTGCAAGGGCGGTGTTATCGTCGCTCCGGCAATGCGGCATGCGGCTCTGGCGCGATACACGAACGGCACGCTGGCGACACCGCCCTTGCGCCGGACGCCGGGGCTGGGTATGCTGCAATTGAGCAATGACCGTCAGGCTACTTTCAGCAGTGATCGGGATATCTTCGCGTGAACGGATTGACCTGTTCAATCTGTTCATGGCCCGTAGCCCTGCGGTTGTTGGATCGTCCACTGTTCGAGAGAGCGCACTATGATACGCATGACCGCTGCCCAGGCCGCCGCCCTGGTGCGCACTGACGACACGCTGCTGGTCGGCGGATCGGGCATCGGCCACGCTGTGCCGGATGCCCTGATGGCAGCCCTCGGCACGCGCTACCGTGAGACCGGCCAGCCACGCGATCTGACCGTCCTGCACCCGGTCGGGCTCGGTGACGGCAAGGCCCGTGGGATGGGACATCTGGCGCAGGACGGGCTGCTCAAACGCGTGGTCACCGGCACATTCGTCGACTGCCCCGCCGAAGCGCGGATGGCGTTGGACGAGAAGTTCGAGGCCTACAGCATGCCGCAGGGCGTGATGTCGGAGCTCATGCGCGAGATGGCGGCCGGACGTCCGGGTCTGATCACCAGGGTGGGGCTGCATACTTTCATCGATCCGAGGCTGGGGGGCGGCCGGCAGAACCGGCGGGCGACCGAGGATCTGGTCGAGAACGTGCAGATCCTCGGTGAGGAATATCTGTTGTACAAGTCGTTCCATGTCGATGTTGTTTTCATCCGCGGCTCCGCCGCGGACGAGGAAGGCAACATCTCGATGGAGCACGAGGCGGTAACGCTGGAGATGCTGTCCATGGCGCAGGCCGCCCGACGCTGCGGGGGCCTTGTCGTGGCGCAGGTCAAGCGCATCGTGCCGCACGGCAGTCTGCATCCGAAAATGGTGAAGGTCCCCGGCATCCTGGTCGATGTGCTGGTCGTCGATCCGAACCAGTGGCAGACCTATCTGACCGAGGACAGCGCGGCCTATTCGGGACATCTGCGCGTCAACCTGTCGGACATCCCGCGTTTGCCGGCGGGCCCACGACGGGTGATAGCGCGGCGCGACGCATTGGAATTGTTCGAGGGCGCGATCTGCAACCTGGGCTCCGGCGTTTCGACCGGGCTGGCCAATGTTGCCGCCGAGGAGGCCGTGCTGAGCCGGGTTTGCCTGACCAACGAACAAGGCAATATCGGCGGCGCCCCCAGCAACCGGGAGCCCGGGGCAGCCAGTTCGCCGGATGCGCAGATCGACCAGCCCTACCAGTTCGACTTCTACGACGGCGGGGGCCTCGATCTGGCGTTCCTGTCCTTCGCGGAATTCGATGCCGCGGGCAACGTCAATGTTTCCCGCTTCGGGGGACGCCTGGTCGGGCCGGGCGGCTTCATCAACATCAGCCAGGGCGCCCATAAGGTTATGTTCGGCGGCACGCTGACGGCCAACGGGGCCGCCAAGGCCGTAGCGCAGGTCGAGCAGATCACGTTCTCCGGCCCCTATGCACGGGAATGTGGGCAGGAGATCCTATACGTCACCGAGCGCGCGGTGTTCCGGCTCGGCGCCGAAGGGCCGGAGTTGATCGAGATCGCGCCGGGAGCGGATCTGGAGGCCGACGTGTTGGGCGTGATGGGCTTTCGTCCAGTCATCTCACCGGACCTCAAGCGGATGGACGCGCCGGTGTTCGGCGACGGACCGATGGGGCTCGCCGACCGGTTGCCGCCTCACCCACCGCGCGCCGCGTTGGCGCGACTGCAGGGTGCGGGAACCGCGGCATGAGCGACGGGCGTCGCACCTTCCTGTCGCCGGGCGACCAAGCGGAATTCAGCAAGACGATCTCGGCCGACGACATCGACATGTTCTCGAAGATCAGCGGCGACTGCGATCCGGTTCATGTCGATGAGGCCTATGCCGCGAAGACCGCATTCGGCCGGCGCATCGCCCACGGCGCGCTGGTGATGGGGCTGTCGTCGACGACAGCCTCGATCATGTCGCACCGGTCGGTCGAGCGTGGCGCCACTGGCACGCCGGTTTCGGCGGGTTATGACCGCATACGTTTCGTCCGTCCGGTATTCATCGGTGACACGCTGACCGCGCGCTACGTGGTGGAGGAAGTTGACGACGTGGCGGGCAGGACGCGCAGCCGTGTCGAGATCACCAACCAGGACGGCACGGTATGCCTGGTGGGAACGCATATTCTGGTCTGGGTGAATACCTAGCGGCAACGTCCGTCAGAACCGCGGGATCAGCAGGCCGCCGTCCGCCTGCAATGTCTGGCCCGTACAGAACGCCAGCCGACCCGTCGCCAGTGCCAGCGCGATGGACCCGATGTCGGAAGGTTGGCCCACGTGCGGCACGATGGTCAGCGCCTCTTCGGCGATCCGCCGGCGATAGTCCTCCAGTACCGGCGCGGTCATGGGGGTCTCGATCACGCCGGGTTGGATGGCATAGCTGCCGATGCCATGGGGTGCCAGCCGCACCGCGAAGAGCTTTGCGGTCATCGCGGCGGCCGCCTTGGAGACGCAGTACTCGCCTCGCGAGATTGAAACGGCCTGGGCGTTGGAAGACGTCACGGTGATGACGCAATGGTGGAATCCGGCGGGCCGGTCCTGGCGCAGGACCCGCCTGGCCCAGGCCTGCGTGAGAAAAAACCCGCCACGCGTGTTGATGGTCTGGCAGCGGTCGAAGCTTTCCGGGGTGACGTCGAGCAGATCGCCACGGCGCAATACGCCGACCCCGGCGTTGTTCACCAACGTCGTCAGCGGTCCCAGCGCCGCCTCCGCCGCGTCGAGCATCTGGCCGTGGCCGCCGAGATCGGAGATGTCACCGATGATTGGCACGGCACGCACGCCCATGGCGAGCAGCTCGGACAATGTCTGCTCGACCTGCTCGTCGTGAGTCAAATCGTTGACTCCGATGGCGAAACCCTCCGCGGCGAGCGAGCGGGCGATGCCCTTTCCGATGCCCCGGCCCGATCCGGTGATGAGCGCCGCGTATCCGGTCAAATCCGCGCCCCATTCCGGATCAGTTCGCGCGCGATGACCGTCCGCTGAATCTGGTTGGTGCCCTCATAGATCTGGCAGATCTTGGCGTCGCGATAGAGCCTTTCGACCTCGACGCCGCGGATGTAGCCCGAGCCGCCGAACATCTGCACGGCATTCGATGTCTGAGCCACGGCCATGTCGGCGGCAAAGCACTTGGCGATCGAACAGGCGGCGTTCGCCGGCTCGCCATTGTCGATCATGATGGCGGCGCGATGCACGAGTGCGCGGGCGGCCGTGATCTCCTTGACCATGTCGGCCAGCATCCACTGGATCCCCTGGTTCTCAATGACCGGATGGCCGAATTGCTGGCGCACCTTGGCATATTCGAGTGCCGCCTCCAGCCCTGCCTGGGCGATGCCGACCGCGAGCGCGGCAATCCCGACGCGGCCTTTTTCCAATACGTTCATCATCATGTAAAAACCGCGCCCTTCCTCGCCGAGCAGCGCATCCTCGGAGAGTTCGACATTTTCGAAGGTGAGCGGTCCGATCTGGCTGCCGCGCTGGCCCATCTTGTGTTCTTTCGCGCCACGGCCGACGCCCGGTGTGTCGAACGGAACGATGAAGATCGACATGCCGCGATGGCCCGCGGCGGGATCAGTTCGCGTCAGCACGAAGCCCACATCGGCAATCGGTGCGTTGTGAATCAGGATCTTGCCGCCGTTGAGTAGCCAGCCCCGGCCGCGCCTGACCGCCGTGGTCCGGATTCCCGAGACGTCCGAACCGCCCTCGGCTTCGGTTATGCAATAGGCCACCAGCTTGCGGGTGGCGAGGACATCGCCCATCCAGGCCGACTTCTGAGCGGGCGACCCGAATTTGGTCAGCAGCGTTCCGATCAGTTCGATCAGCCCGCATTGGTCGGCGACCGATGCGTAGCCGCGCGAAAGCTCCTCCATGACGATGGCATAGGCGTATGCATCGAGTCCCGCGCCGCCCAGCGTGTCCGGCACCGAGATCCCGAACAGTCCCAATTCACCCATTTGCGTGTAGATGTCTTTGGGAAAACTCTCGTCCCTGTCCAACGCCTCGGCGGCCGGGCGGATGACGTTGTCGGCGAACTTCCGGGCCATGTCCTGGATCTGGATGTAGGTCTCGGGATCGTCTTTTGGAATCGGCAGCATCTTTGACCTCTCGCAACGGATGTGACCCTGTGGGCGCTCGGCCATCACCCGGCCGTACCCTACGTAGCTGCGCCATTCGGTGCAAGAGCCGTGCCGAAGTCGTTCTGTTTTTGCCGTGCAGCCGCGCCTCGCGCTGTACCCGGCGGATCGGTTATTCAGGCCCAGGTCCAGGCGGAATCTGCCGCACCAGGCTCACGGCCGACCGCTCAGGAAACGCCACGGACCTTGAGTGCCGCGGCCAGTTTGCGGTCCGCGGTGTCAATGTGCCGCAGCAGCCATTCCTGCAGGAATCGCGTGGTCAGGCTGAGGCTGCGCGTGTCGCAACCCACCGAAAAGCTGCGGAGGTCGTCGAGAAGATGCTCATGCATCTGGACGTGTGCGGCAGCGTCCGCGTACTCGTGCGTCACCATGAGGCGCTCTTCGCTCTCGAAGTGGTACTGCGCGTAGGAGAACATGGCAGCCAGCTTGTCCGAGATTGCGGCCGGATCGTCCCCGCGTCTCAGGGAAGAGGCGAAGTCATTCACGTAGTTTGCGAGTTGCCGGTGTTGCTTGTCCATCATCTCGATGCCGACGTCGTTGGCGACGGTCCAAATGATCAGTGGCAGCGAGATTACCGATAGGTGACTCGGCAGGGATGCAAAAGCGAAGCGACCCCGTCCGCCCTTTTTCGCTTCATAGAGGGCCGCGTCCGCTGCGGCGATCAGCGCATCCCCGGTGGAACCATGGGCCGGGAACAGGGCAATTCCGACGCTGACACCGAGGCAGACGTCCCGGTCATTGATGGAAATCGGTTGACGGGCAACCTCGACAAGGCGCGCGGCGATCGTCTCGGCCTGGCTGCGTTTCCGGATCCGTGGCAGGACGACGCAGAATTCGTCGCCGCCCAGCCGGGCCAGCATGTCGTGCTCGCGCATGCATCCCTGAAAGCGCTGCGCCAACACCTGCAGGACAACGTCGCCGGCCGGATGCCCGTACATGTCATTGACGTGCTTCAGGCCATCCAAATCCGCCATGAACACCGCCAGCCCCGAATTGCTGCCCCGGGCGTCGACGATGGCATCCCTCAGCCGGTCCAATATCCGTGCCCGGTTTGGCAACCCCGTCAACGCGTCGGTGAAGGCAAGGGCGTTCAGGTGTCTCTCAAACATGCGACGCCAGGTGACATCTGCGGCGAACACACAGAGAATCGTGACACCGTCGATCGTGTCACGGGCCAAGTGCAGTTCGACGTCGAACGACGAGCCGTCGAGCCGCATCGCGCGCCCCTGGAAGGTCACAGGTGTCTCTGCGGCATCGGACAGCAGCTTGCCCATGGCGGCCTGGTTTTGTGGGGCAACCAAATCGGTCAGGGCCGTCCCGGTGATACCCGTGCCGGCGCCGAACAGCGCCATGAACGCGACATTGGCGAAGACCAGCCTTCCATCCCGGACCAAAGCAACCGGGATGGCCCGGCTGCCAGTCAGCATCCTGGAAATGGTCACCGCATTGAGTGGATCTGCCCTCGCAGGAACGTCGGCCGCGACGCCAACCGTCAGGGAAGCGCCTTCATGGTCAGTCTGTGGCAGGGGATACGCAGACGCGGCCCTATCGACCAGATCCGAGATGACCAAGGCGAGCCGTCGGACCGCTCCGTCAGCAATGCGGGTATCCTTGCGCGCCGCGTCAGCCGCTTTGCCGACCTGGATGTTCTGGAAGGATGACGTGGCAACCGTCGGGACGTCCGTGTTGGCCTGATCGCCATATGCCTGTGACACGAGCGTTCTCCATCAGGTCTGACCGCAGAAGCGCGCAGACCGGCGATTTGGTCAGACCTTGGTGGCCAAGGTGCTGAACGTCGTGGTGACGTGGGTGCCGACGGACGTGACGGCGACGACGATGACGCCCGCGATCAAAGCGGCGATCAGGCCGTATTCAAGGGCCGTCACGGCGCGACGATCGGTTCCCAGTTGCAGCCAGGTCATGAGATAGGCGAACACGGGTTTCGCTCCGTTGGGATGCTCTCAAGAAACCGACTGCAGATCGTTACCGCGGTCTCCTTGACGAAAGATCAGGTCACGAGAACAGAAGGCACATGCGGCGCCTTTTTCGAAGGCGCCGCGCAGAGCCGGTTGGCTCAGATTTTAGTGGCAATGGTGCTGAACGTGGCGTTGACGCTGGTGCCGACGGACGTAACGGCGACGACGATGACGCCCGCGATCAAAGCGGCGATCAGGCCGTATTCAAGGGCCGTCACGGCGCGACGATCGGTCCTCAGTTGCAGCCAGGTCATCAGATAGGCGAACATGGGTCTAACTCCGCTGGGGTGCCGGTAAGGAGCCGACGACAGGTCGCCGCCGTGATCTCCTCGATGAAGGATCAGGTCACGAGAACAGAAGGCAGACGCGGCGCCGGTTTCGAACGCGCCGCGTAGAGCCGGTTGGCTCAGATTTTAGTGGCAATGGTGCTGAACGTGGCGTTGACGCTGGTGCCGACGGACGTAACGGCGACGACGATGACGCCCGCGATCAAAGCGGCGATCAGGCCGTATTCAAGGGCCGTCACGGCGCGACGATCGGTCCTCAGTTGCAGCCAGGTCATCAGATATGCGAACATGGGTTTAACTCCGGTGGGTTGTTGCTGTTGTTGTCTTCAAGAAGCTGGCCGCCTGTGGCTGACACCTTCTTCTTGACAGCATAAATAGGCGAGAGATTCAGGAAATTCTATTCGGCTTTACGGCCCATCCGGACAGCTAGGTCGGGCGGCCTAGTTTTTTATCAAAAGATATTTATAATGCGTGCAATACCGAAGAGATGTTTGATATTGCGGTATTTTAACCGGACACGCTGATAGAGCAGGATGACTTATGATAGACGGAATCATCCCGCTCTAGTTCTTTTTTTGCTCGCGTGATTCACCCCCTCGGCCGATTCCGACAGGGTCGATCACGCTGCTAGCCGTTCGAGATAGCCGGCGGCGCACACCGCAAGGCCGCGGATCGCGGCGGCACCCGCAGCGTGCGCGCAAGGCACAGCGCCAGCAGCGCGGCAGGCGCCAGCGGCGCGAGCGGAATATGCACCCCCTGGCTAAGGTGGCGCGACGTCAGCGCGATCAGGAAGCAGAAGAGCAGCACCAGTTTTTCCCAAGGCAAGAACCCGGTCTTGCCGCCGGCGCGGACCAGCCAGCCCATCGCCACGGTAAGCAGCAGCAGGTCGTACACGAGGGCCAGCGGGATGCTGAGCAGAATGCCGGCCGCCAGTGCCGCCGATCGCTCCGCCGGACCTGGATCGCGCCGCCATATCCAGCCGGCCGCGATCGCTACCAGTACGGAAACCGTGCCTTGCATGATCTGCGCCGCACCCGCCGCGGCGCCAAGCACGCGCGCCGCACCGTATGGCGTTACGAAACCGGTCAGATCAATCGGCCCGCTCTCGTACACCGCCTGCGATCCGGCGAGCACAGTCAAATAGTCGCGCCAGGTGTCGATGCCAAACAGCGCGACCGACAGGCCAACCAAGGCCAGCACCGTCGCAGCCGCTGCGCCGAATGTCCGCCAGTACCCCCCAGCCGCAAGCACCACCGGCGCCAGCAGCGCCAAATGCGGCTTGTAGCACAGCAGTCCCAGCGCCACACCGGCCAGGACCGGCCGCATGTCCAGCAGCAGCGTCATCGCGCCAAGCAGTGCCGCAGTGAGGAATGAGTTCTGCCCGAGCCCCAGGGTCCAGAACACCGCCGGATATGCCAACACGGGCAGGCACCAGGCCCAGCCCCGCGCATTCAGAATTCGACGCATCACCAGCAGCCAGGCGCCGAGGGTCACGGCCTGAAACAACACGAACGCGACCAGGTATGGCAACAACGCCAGCGGCGCGCACCACAACAGGTAAACCGGCGGATAGAAAAAAAACTGGTACGCAATACCTGTTGCGGAGGCCGCGACCTCAGCCGCCGCATGGGCGGCCTGATTGTATGCCAGCGCCGGAGTACCGGCCAGAGCGAGCTTGCCGGCGGCGTAGAAGCTGACGAAATCGGTCGTCTTCGGTGAAGCCAACGGGACGAACACGCCGTGCTGCCACAACACCAGGAAGACGAACAGCGACACCTCGATGATCAGCAGGATGGCGCCCCAGGCTATGCTCCGATCGCGATTCAGCCAGTCGGCCCGCGACAGCCAGCGCAGCCAGCGCACGGCCGGCGCGCTCGCCGCCAGGTCGGTCGGCTTTTCCCGAACGTCGTCGGCATGGTGCAATTCACTTCCTTGCGGGCGTTCCGGGGTGGGATCCAATTGCTGCGCGCCTTGCTGGTCAGTCGATCGATGCGGGAGGACCTCTGGGATCAGGCCCGGACACAGGGCCTGAGTGACTCGCTGCGGCATCCAGCAGTCCCGGATGGCCGGAATGAGCGACGAACGACCTGTGCGCCGCGGACCGGCGTCAGTTTGCCGGTTTCAGTATCTTGATGATCGGCACGGTTGGGGGCGACCCGCCGGCGGGTGGCCCGAACGATATGATGCTTGGCGCCATCCCGGGAGCGTCCGGCGTCCACACCTGCATCCGGTTCGTCGCAGGTGTTGGCGTCCAGACCAACATGCGTTCGACGTTTGGTGTGACCGCGAGGGGCAGCGTGTCGGTCTGTGTCAGGCTTGCCAGAACACGGTCACGATAGGGGCCGCCGAGCCCGGGCGATGCCGAATGATAGGCGGCCACGGCATTCTCCCAACTGCCGGTCCGCGTGCGCAGCTCCGCCAGGAAGCGGGCGGCATAGGCGGCGTTGGCCTGGGGATCGAATGCCTCATCCAGGTCCGTGAACGCCGCGGGGTGCTGGCGCAGGTTGATTTGAAAGCATCCGACATCGACCGACGCCACGCCACGCCCCTGCAGTTCGCGCGTCGCGGCCATCGCCTCGGTCTGGCTTTCGAACGCTTGTCCGACGCCGTTGGCGGTGATCGTCCAGGGCCAGGCCGCCACGCGGCCGGTTGCGGGGTCTCGCCGTCCGCTTTCGACCACCCCGATGGCGAGCAGAAGCCCTGACGGCAAATTCAGCCTGTGCTCCGCGTCCAACCCCGCGCGCTCGCACGCCGACGCGCCATCGGCGGTTATCGGCGGAACGGACTGCATCGTGCCCGCGGCGGCCACCAGAAAGCCGGCCGCAATTGCCCGCCATCCCTGGGCCAACCGCCACAGCATTGCCTTACGGCCCGCCGCCCAACGGGTCCACCAGATCATGCCCACCGGCCCCGGGTCCCCGCGCGCCCCGATGTCCATCCCGGGCCATCAGCCCGACAAGCGCATGCGTCCGAGGCGCGTCCTCTGTGCGCCGCCTCCGATCCTGGTTGACACTGCGCATGGTCGCTAACAGGCCATCGGGAAAGCCGCGACGACCGTCAGCGTCTGACCGTTCAACGGCGGCGGCAGCACCGCGCCACCCCAGAATTGGCAGGTGAGAGTCACTTCCATGTAGGAGACATGGGAAGCGCATGCGGTGGTTGTGGAAGTCTCGGTGCCATTGCCGTTGGCCATGAGGCCGGCGAACACCCAGTTCGCGGCGTTCGTGAAGGCGAATGTCTGCACATTCGTGCAGTTGGGGGATGTGATCGCCGCGCACCGTGCCGTGAGAGCAGCGACGGACTGCAACGTACCTTTCGTCCACATCAGCAGTCCGGCGTCGAAGATGCCCAGGCACAGGGGCAGGAATATGCCGGCGACCAACGCGAATTCGACCGCGGTCGCGCCGCCGTGCTGCCGCCGCAGGTTCCTGAAATGGATCATTGCAGTCTCACTGTCACTGTTTCGGATACCGTCGTGGTCGCAAGCTTGCTGTAGAACGGCATCAACGGCACGTAGACAAAGCTCGCGGCGACGGTGACGAAGGCGCCGGGCGCCATCTCAGGAGTGGGGCACGTGCCCGTGCAGGTGGAACTGCCGGACAACGCCGTGGAAGGCGTGACCAAGGCCGCGGGCGTGCCCGTCACGCAGTAACAGGCGGGTCCGGTCACGGTTACGGTTACGGTGGGCGCCAGCCCGGCACGGGATGCCCCATTCTGAACCGCGGTCGTGATGTTCGCGGCGGTGACACTGGCCCCCTGCAGGAGGGCGTACTGGACGCCTTGGGCGAGCCCATTTGCCAACTGGCTTTTGCCGAACATCACCAGCCCGAAGTCGGTTATCCCGCCCAGCAACATCAACAGCACCGGGGCGATGATGGCAAATTCCACCGCCGCGACGCCGCGTCGATGGCCGGCCCACGAAGAACGGTGCCCGTTCATTCGACGAGCACGATGGACGTTGACGTCGGCAAGCTGCCGAAGGGTAACGTCCCGTAGGGTGCGCAGCCCGTCGTGGAAAGCGTCGCCGCGCCGGTTATCGTGATCGACCCCGCGATGACTTCACCGCATGCGGTTGAAGGGTTATTGACATTGACACTTCCGCTGAATGTAAGATTTCCGTTTGGATAGTATATTACCCCCGTAAAGGGAGAAGCGACGGCTCCACTGTATGTGCTTGAACCGGTGTTCTCACTGGCGAATAACATCCCCGGGATTCCGTCGCCGGACGCCGTTGTCGGCGCGGTTAGTGACACCGCTGCACTGCCGGCGTCTGTCAGGGTTCCCAAAGATATAATCGTGACATTGCTTCCGGTTACGGTCGCTGCGCCATCGAACGTGACATTACCCTTAACATAATAGGTCCCTGGAGTGAGTGTGATGTTCGAGGACCCGCCGAGAGTCAAACTGGCATACGTCCCGGGATTGATGGTCTGCGTCAGGTAGCTTGTATTCGGGTCCGGGATTACGGGTCCAGGTGTCGTTCCAGCGGCCAGAGCAGAAAGCGCTGTCTGCAACACCGTATCGCTTGCGTACTGGTCTGGTATTGTGCCTGCGTTTGCGTATGTTCCGCCCGTAATTGCGGTTGGGTTCCAGACGGGGATGGTTATTGCTCCCGCCGCATAGGTTCCATCAACGTTGATACTGGATGTTCCAGCTAGGGTTATTGTAGAATTTGAGCGAACGGAGCAAGTGCTGGACGTGATGTCGGGCGAGCCGGAGAGACTGATACCGCTGCCACCCGCCTGCAACGCGACAAGGCAGGGCTGCGGACCCGCCGCCGCGCTGACGATTTCGGCGATCGCTGTTGCGGTAACCGTCACCGATGATTGACTGCCGGTATAGACAAAAATGGACGAAAAGGATTTGGCGATGGTCTGACTAACGGTAACCTGGATCGCCGTGTCCGCGGCGCTCTTCACCCCGTTCACGACCTGTGCGGTAATCAAATTGTCCGACGTGGTCAGGGTCGCCGCATTCCACGTCCGGGGGGACGTGCCCGACACGCCGTTGATCTCGGCCACCTGGGCGGCGGTTGCCGTTGCGGTCTGGGGAGTTGGACTGACAACATATTGCGCCGCCCCCGCCCAAGCCGCGACATCGGCGACGCGCTGCAGGTCCACCGTCGTCACGGACCAGGACGTCACCTCGATTCCCATGGCCATCGCCATCACCATGACGGGCGCCATCAGGGCCGTGATCAGCGCCACCGACCCTCGTCTGTGCTTCAGCAGGTTCATGGAGCCAGTTCTCCGAAGGCGAGCAGAGCGCGGTCGACCTGCTCCGGCGTCATGTCCGCGCCGAGGATCTGGGCCGCCGCCGGCTTATCGCCCGCCATCGCCAATGCCGCCGCGAGATCGTGGCGCAGGCGGCGGGACGCGTCCGGAGCACTCGCCAATGGCTTCAGCAATTCCACCGCCGCTGGTGCCTGTCCGCTCAGCGCCATCGACAATGCGAGGTTGACCTCCGCGGCTCGCATGGTCGGGTTGGTGCCCAAGGCCTGACGATAGACATTCTGAGCACTGGCGTGATTGCCCTGCAGATCGTAGGCGATCCCGAGATCGTTCAGCGCCACCGTGTTGCGCGGCTCCCGTTGCAGGACCTGCAAGAAAAGCAACTGTGCCTGTGCCGGATCGGAGCTCAGGCGCAGGCGCCCCAACCCGATTTGCGCATCGGTCGATTTCGGGTCGCCGGCAAGAGCCTTCCCGTAGCTTGCCTGCGCTTCATCCGATCGGCCCAGGGCGCTAAGGGCGTCGCCCTGGCTCACCAACGCGGGCACATTGCCGGGCTCCTTGGCCAGGATGGCATTCGTGACATTCAGAGCGATCTCTGGCGAGCCGCCGGACAGCGCCGCGCTGGCGACGTCCAGTCCGGCCGGCCCGCTTCCGATGCGCGAACTGTCATGGCCCGCACAGGCCGCCAGCAGCAACACCAGAATCATCGGAGCAATTCGCACCATCGCTTAGTGGCTTCCAATATGAAGGACCTGAATCGCCGCGGGTCCCGCGACGACGAGAAAGACGCACGGAAGAATGAAGACGATCATGGGAAGCGTCAGCAGCACACCCAGGCGCGCGGCCCTGGCCTCGAACCGGTTCAACGTGTCCTGCCGCATTTCGGCGGACAGCACGCGCATCGCCTCTGTCAGAGGGGTGCCGTATTGCATGGATTGGAGGAGCGTATTCGCCAGCCGAACCAGTCCGTCGATGCCGGTGCGCGAACCCATGTTCAGCAGCGCTCGCCGGGTATCCAGGAGCTGCAGTTCGTTGGCGGTCAGCGCCAGTTCCACTCCGATGTCCTGCTCCCCTTCCTGCATTTCATCCGAGACCCGTACGATGGCCGCGGAGAGTCCCAGGCCGGCCTGCGCGCAAATCATCAACAGGTCCAGCGCATCGGGCAGTCCGTGCTCGACCCTTTGCAGGTACTTGTTGCGCCGATAACGCACCACGACGTCCGGCAACAGAAGACCGATGACGGCGGCTCCAGCGGGGATCACGATCGTCAGCATATAGGGGATATGAACGCCACGCAGCAGTGCCATGGCACCCAACGGCAGACCAATGAGCAGGCCGATCTTGCTGCCAATGAACACTTCCAGACCGCGGCGTCCACGCAATTTCGACGACGCCAGGGTTATCTCCAGGTCCGTCAGCGTGCGCGCGGACAGCAAACCGGTGCGAAGGATCGTCTGGCCAAGCGCCGCCAGCAGCCACGACCACGCACCCTTCACCATGTCCACCCGTGTTCCGACAGAAAGCGGTGCGTGTCCTCGACTCATCTCCATCCGCGCGGCCAGATGCTGTTGGCGGAGACCCGCTTGCAACAGCACAAACGCCGTGACGAAAATCAGCACAGTGCCTGTGCCGGTGGCAGCGAGAATCCAGGTACGGTTCACGACAAACTCTTCTGGATGATGATCCACATGACCAGCCCTCCGAAAGCAAGCGAAAGCACGGCACCACCGAGGATCGCATTACCCATGCTGGTGGTGATGAACACCGACATGTACTCCGGATTGATCGCCCACAGCCCCCCTCCCACGACGACCGGCAATGCGCCGAGAATCAGGGCGCTTGTCCGGGCTTCCGAAGACAGCGCGTGGCCGCGCTCCTTCAGCGCGAGGCGCCTGCGGATCAGGTCAGCCAAATTCTCCAATGTCTCGCTGAGAGCACCGCCGGCCCTTGCTTGCAGGCCGATCGCGATGGCAAAGAAGCGGTACTCCGGCAGGCCAGTGCGCACGCCCATGTCTGTTACCGCTTCCTCCAACGATATGCCGACAGCCAGCTCATTGGCGAATTTGGTGAATTCAATGGAAGTTGGAGGTTGCGCTTCACGCGCAACGGACGCTATCGCGCCAAGGACCGGAATTCCGACCTTTGCCGAGCGTACGATCATGTCAAGCGCGTCGGGGAACTGCTGGAGCAACCGCCTTCGCCGGCGTCCGACGACCTGCCCGAAGAAACAGCGGCACATCGTCACCCATAGTATGGGCCAACTGATCAGGCCAAACGAACCCGCGACGTCGACGATGAAGCCGGCCACGATTCGCGATGCGACGAAGGTAAGGCCAAGCACGATCCACCATTGTATGGGATATTGGTCCGACGTGCTGAAGTGAAAACCGAACACGCCGGAAACCGAGTCCGCAAGCGATCTGCTGCTTTGGGGGGGCGGACGAAACACTTCCGCCTTCGCCTGGTAGTTCCTTCGGTACGGGGCAACAAGGTCATCCATCCGCCGCTTGCTTTTTTGCTCGCGCGCCTGTGCCTGCGACACCAGCAAGCCGCCGAACGCGAGTCCGATCAGGCTTATGAAGGACAGCGCCACCATCAGCCAGTTCACGCCACCAGTCATCCCGCCCCTCCGGATAATGCGGCGGCCCACGCGCGATCCAGTCCGAAATAGGTCAGTCGTTCCTGGAAGCTCGGCGGAACTCCGCTGATCCTGTAGTTCCCCAGAAGTCGGCCGTCGGGTCCCTCCCCCATGAGATCGAGGTGGAAGATGTCGTTTGTCAGAACCACCTCGCCCTCGAGGCCGCACACGTCGGTCACCTGCGTAATGCGACGTCCTCCATCGCGGTGACGCTCGACCTGAACAATCAGATCGACGGAACTGACAATCTGGTTGCGAATTGCCAGCGAGGACAGGCCCAGAGAGCCCATCTGAACCATGTTCTCGATGCGCGACAACGCGTCGCGGGTGCTGTTGGCGTGAATGGTGGACATGCTGCCGTCATGCCCGGTGTTCATCGCTTGCAACATATCGAATGCCTCGGCGCCGCGGACTTCGCCGATAATGATGCGGTCGGGGCGCATACGAAGCGCATTGCGTACGAGGTCCCGCTGGGTGACTTCGCCCCGTCCCTCCAGGCTGATCGGGCGCGTCTCAAGACGTACGACGTGCGGCTGCTGCAATTGCAATTCGGCCGCGTCCTCAACCGTCACGATGCGCTCGCCGACATCGATCAGGTGGGACAAGGCGTTCATCAGGGTGGTCTTGCCGGAGCCGGTGCCCCCGGAGATAATTATGTTAAGCCGGACCCGGGAGGCCAGTTCCAGGACACGCGCCACCTGGGGGCTAAGAGCGCCAAACCCTATCAGCTGCGCGAAGTCCATTACCTTCTTGCCGAACTTTCGGATGGAGACATAAGGGCCGTCCAACGCCAATGGCGGAAACACGATGTTTACGCGGGAGCCGTCCCTAAGTCTGGCATCGACCATGGGACTGGATTCGTCGATTCGTCGGCCAATTCTGGCGGCAATCCGTTGGCAGACATTGATCAGATGCGAGACGTCGCGGAAACGCGCGTTGGACAGAAAGACCTTGCCCCGGCGTTCGACGAAGATCTTCTGCGGCCCGTTCACCATGATGTCGTTGATTGAGTCGTCGGCGAGCAAAGGCTCAAGCGGGCCGAGGCCGGTGATGTCATTTACGAGATCCTCGGCCAACTCGCGCTGCTCACGGGCATTCAGGTTCACCCTGCGTTCCGTGGCGATTCCCGAGATCAGGCGCTCAATGTCGTCGGTCAACTGCTCGCTCGGCATGTCCGCGATCAGGGTCGGCTCAAGCCGGGTGAGACAAAGCGTCCGCAACTCCATGATTGCCGACGAGGGCGCCATCGGTGCCGGTGGAAGTTTGCGGTCGGGAATTAGCTCCGGCGCGAGGCTCTCGGGTTGCTCGTCCGACAAGGCATCGACCGGGTCGAGCGCCGGGTCCGCCCGGCCAAAACGGGAACTCCGCTGAAGGTAGCTCATGACCTGTCCCTGAACAGTCGCCAGCCACGCCAGCCGCCGTTCTCCCCTTTGGCGGCGTGCAAGCTGGCGGCCGGATCGAGCAACCCAACAAAGCTGACGTGGCGCGCCAGTTCCAGTATGCCACTACGGAAGCCGCTTTTGGCGGTGATCGCCAACTCTCCCATCGTCGCGGCGGCCTCGACCTGGCGCGGCTGATCGGGCACGACGACGTCCACCTTCATGGCCAGTGCCGTTTCTACCTTGCCGCGCGTCAGGCTGCCCTGGGCACCCAGTCGGTTGATTACAATTATCGGACGCCTGGTCTGGTCACCTTTGGGCAGCGCCGACAGGAAGCGCAGGGTTGCCCGTACCGAGGTCAGGGTCGGCAACATCACCAGCACGCGTTGGTGCGCCAGTCCCAGCAGATCGTCGTAAAGAGGCACCCTGAATGGTACGTCGGCGACGATGAGATTGTATCGCCGGCGCAGTGCCGCGACCAGGCTGACGCCGGCACCCGGCGCGTAAGTCAACTTGGTGGTCAATGGTTCGTCGCCCGCCAGCACATGCAAGCGTTCAATGACCGGCTGCGCCGCGCGCTCGGCGAGAAGAGCGTCTATCCGCTCGGGAGCTTGCAGGGCCATCAAGAGTCCGGGGCCCGGCTTGATATTGAGCAGCATGGACGCATCACCGAGATGCAAGTCCGGATCCAGAACGACGGTGTGACGATGCATCGTCACCCCGAAATGGCCCGCCAGATTAACTGCTATCGTCGTGGCGCCGACCCCTCCGCGCACTCCGGTGATGATGACGAGTCCGCCGCCCTGGGCACCGTCCGTGCCAGGAGCACGGCCGGCAACCAGCGCGCCGAAATGACGGGCCACTTTGTCGCTCGTCAGCGGCTTCGACAGGTAATCCTGAGCGCCGAGGCTACCGGTAACCGCATGAAAGAAATCGACGCTGTCGACATCTCCGATGACCAGGACGCAGACATCCGGTTCCACCACATCTGCCAGTTGGGCCAATGCGGCGAGCGGCTGTTCTTCACCGCTGATGTCCACAATCAGCACGCTGGGTGTGGTCGACTTCCGCATGGATGCAATGGCAGCCTGGATGCCGCCACGGCGCACATCCAATCCACCCGGCGTGACCTCGGTCAAGCCGTCACAAAGTGCAGCCTCTGTCGTGGTGTCGCCGACGAATGCGATGAGCGGTGGTCGCCGATGGCGGGTGGACAACTGACGCTTGACGGGCAGATCCGGCATACTGCGAGAGGGGGCAGTGAACGTCACAGGCATTTCGGCAGAGCCAGTCTGCTGTTGGCCATGTGTCCCGGATGTTGCCGAAGGAGCATCGGACATCAGTTCGATCCTGCCGGCGGAGCGGCCCCGCCGGCCGCCGGCGCGCTGTCGGCCGAGCTGGAAAGTGGCTTTGGCCGGTCCTGCCAGATGCGGTCGATGGAGCCGGCGTCCTGGCGGGCATCTCCCGTGTTCCCGCTTCGCCCAAGAACGAGGTCGCTGGGTCTGGCTGCCATGGCGGCAATGTTTCCCGCATTGGCTCCACTGGGATACCAGACATCCGAGCGGCGATACGGATCGGTGTCTGCACAACCGGTAACCAAAAGAACCAACAGTGTGAGGTTGAGGCGGGTCATTGCACGATGAACCCGGCGTCGCCCGGAATCCGCGATGGCGCGGGCAGACCAGGCGATGATCGACCAACCTGGCGCGCCAAGAACACCCGCTCGAGGTCGGTCGGTTGCGTAACCCCATCCGTCGGCAGATGCAGCGCCGCCTCGTCGTTGACGGGTCTCACGATGAAGGGCGTGACGAGAATCACCAACTCGGTTTGGGTGCGGTTAAAGGAATCTGTTCGGAACAGCGATCCCAGGACTGGGACGTCACCGAGATAGGGCAGGCCGTTCTTGCTGTCTGTGGTGTTGTCCTGCAACAGGCCGGCGATGGCGAAACTCTGTCCACTCCCCAGCTCCACGGTGGTCTCAGCCCGGCGTACGAGCAATGCCGGGACCTGTATGGTGGAGTTACCGGCGGTCAGCTGCACCGCGCCTTGGTTGGTCAGCTGACTGACCTCCGGACTGACATGGAGATTGATGCGGTCGTCGTTGAAGACGGTCGGCAGAAAAGCCAGCGTGATGCCGTACTTCTTAAACTCGATCGTTATCGAACCATTCTGCTGACCGATCGGTATCGGGAATTCCCCACCGACCAGGAAGCTGGCGGTCTGGCCGCTCATGACGGTCAGGTTTGGTTCGGTCAGGACATGCGCCAGATTGTCCTGCGCGAGCGCGTCGATGACTCCGTTGAAACCGACTCCCTGGCAGGCCGTGCCGCCGGCCGGCGCACCTATTATATTTGCAAGTCCAACGCAGCCCGCCGTGGTGGCGGCGTTGGCGACCAATGACAGCGCAGGAACTTTCCCGATAGTGCCGATCGATCCGAGTGCCTGCCAGTTGATGCCAAGATTCTTCACTACTTGGCGCGACATTTCGGCAACTCGCACACGCAAGGTGACCTGTATCGTGGACTGAACGGTGAGCTGATTCTGGACGGTCTGATGTTCACCCAGATAACCGCGGGCAATGGCCAAGGCCTGTGCGGCTTCTTCCGGACTGTCGACCCGTCCGCTCAGCAGCAGGCCCGTTGCCTGTGCCTGCGCCTTCACTCGGCTGCCCGGCATCATCCGAGCGATGGCGGCCTGGGCCTGTTGGGCCCCAAATGCTGAAGGCTGCACCGTCACCTCGTATTGCGAGATGAGATGCCCCCCGGCGTCCAACGCTGCGACGGTGGTTTGACCAACGCCGACTCCAAAGACGAACAGGCTGGTGGAGCTGGCGGGATGCACGTCCGCCACCTTCGGGTCGGCGACGAAGACATTCGCCGCCGCACTGGGAAATGTGATCACTTGCCCAGAGCCGGCGGTGAGCGTCAGCATGCCCTGAGTGGTGGACGCAACCGGCCTCTGCGCGATCGCGCGACCATTGTTGACCAGACACCCCAAACCGAAGACAGCAAGGAACAGAAGCTTGCGCAGTGGTGGCATCAGAACCGGAACTCCTTTCCATCTCCAGAGCCCTGAAAGACATGGAGTTCACTGCGGGCGCCCTGGGCGACGTCATGGCCGAGCGCCGGCGAAACGTCGCTGGCCCAGGTGGTTTTCGGCGCAGCGTCGTCCGGTGTCGTCGCCAGGCTGCGATCAGCGGATCGCACCGCAAGCGACAGCCGGCCTATGCGGGTCGCAACGGACACCCGCTCAGCCTGATCCGATGTGACTTCCATCGTCACAGTGCGGGCCTTTCCCTCGGTGCCGTCGGGGGCAACGCCTTGCATCAATTGTTGATCGATGGCGATTACCCGCACATCGCTCAATACCGTTTCCGCCGCGATACGGCGCCCGATCGGAAGGGTTGCGTCGCCAATCGCCTGGGTCAGGATCAGATCGACGCGGTCACCTGGCCAGATCAAATCGGCGGTGCCGGTAATGGAGTCCACGCCAACACTGACCGCGCGCATGCCTGGGCGGAGCACGGCGGCGAGAAAGCCGTGGTCTCCGGGACGCATGACGTCTTTCATCTCCACAACGTCACCGGTTTCAAGACTGCGACGCACCATGGCACCGGCCAAAGCGTGACGGGCATCGGGCGTGTCCAGGCTGGCATTGCTGCCCGCTTCGCCCCAGGTCATCGTCTTCGCAGACAGGTCCTCCGGCTTAAGCAGATTGCCGGCGTGGACGGGATGGACCGCTACCAGGACATCGACCTTGGCTGCTGAGGCGAGTGTCGCCGCGTTCGGTGGGGGCGGGCGGGTTGAGATCCAGACGACGGTGCCAAAGCCGAACAGGCCCAGCGCCATGAGTGCGAAGAAACCGAGGCGAATGATCATGGTGTCCATCCCGATACGTTCACGAAGAGAACGCCAACGGCAATCGCACAGGCATAGGGTAACGGACCGCCGCGGCTGATGCGCCAGCGTTCCACCCGCACGGCACGTGCGAACAGGCCGGCCGGGCGCAGTGACGTGGGGGCGGGCACAAGCCGTCGGGCGACCAGGTAAAGTACGGCAAGCAAACCGCCGGCGAAGGCGACAGCGGCAGCGAAGGCGAAAACCGAATGCGGGGGCAGGCCAAGGGCCGCCGCGCCGAGCAGCTTGACGTCGCCACCACCAATCCAGCCCCGGCGCCAGCACAAGGCTGTTACGACAAAAATGGCGCCCGCCGCGAGCAGCGATCCAAGGACATGCCCATTGATCACTGAGATCGTCAGGCCGACAGCCGCCAGTGCCAGCACCAAACGGTCGGGAATGGTCCGCGTGGCAATATCATGCAGGGATGCAGCGAGGATGAGCCCGATGCATAAGATCGAAGAGATGGATAGGCAAAGCGACGCTACGGTCATCTGCAACATCCGCCTCGATGTGTGTGGTAAAAAACCCGTCGCCTTCTTATTATTCTGCGCGAGCCGCTGGAATCCAATCCGGCTTTACAGCTCAGTCGGAAAGCTAGGCCAGATGGCCTAGCCGAAAGCGTGGAAGGACTGCCGGGCCACGGGCAACTAAAATGCCTCTGGCTTCGTGGACGCTTCGTTCGGGAGCTTCGGCGGTATCGAAGGGTGCTGCCGGTAGGATGGCAGCCCAAGCTATGACGAGTTGGCGTAAGCAGGTCTTGGTTAGTTGGTCTTTCTTTGTGTGACTGACCGGCTGAGGAGGGCCGGCCCCGCGCGCCTGATCGCCTCAATGCGATTATGCGCGCCCAGCGCCGAATACGCGAGGGAAAGATGAACCTTTACAGTGCCAATCCCGAGGTTGAGCCGGTAGGCAATCTCCTTCACCGGGCAACCCTCGGATAGCAATTGCATAACTTCAAGCTGCCGTGGTGACAATTGGACGACGTCGCTTTCCGCCTCCGCCGGCGACGGGACTGATGGCGCATGTAACACTTCTCCGTGATTGTGCGCTGCCGCCGGGTCGCCGGCCGGCCGCGCAACCTGATCCTGTAGCGGCGATCCCGTCCAGATCGCCAGCCATGCCGGAACCGCCTCGACGGGCATCGGTCGGGCAATGAGATAGCCCTGCAGATCGCAAACGCCCAGTTCCTCCAGCAATCTCGCGGTCTCCTCCGTCTCGACACCCTCGGCGGTGCAGACCATGTCCATGTTGGCGGCCAGCCCGATGATCGACTTCACAATCGCCCGGGAGTCGCGCGAGGTCGTTAAATCGCTGACAAAAGACTGATCGATCTTGATTTCCGAAAATGGCATTTGCCGAAGCATCTTCAGCGAGGAATAGCCGGTTCCGAAATCGTCGATCGAAAGCAACATGCCTTTGAGCCGGATCCGACTCAGTATGTCCATGGTGCGCGCGACATCCGTGAACGCCGCGCTCTCGGTGATCTCAAGACAGAGATGCTGCGGCAACATCGCGCCGGCGCGCAGCCGCTGGCCTAGTCGATCCGGAAGTGTCAAATCGTGCAGGTTACGCATGGATACGTTGACCGCCAACGGCACGGTGATGCCGAGCTCTGACAGCACCTGGTACGCGTCCACCGTGGCGCTTACCACCCAGTCGGTCAGGGCATCGATGGTGGCCATGTCGCTTTCCGCCACCGGCAGGAAGCGGTCTGGCGCGATCCGTCCCAAAACGGGATGCTCCCAACGGACCAGCGCTTCCAGCTTTTTAAGTGTTCTGGGCTGGCGAGACACGATCGGCTGGAAATCAAGAATCAGTTCGTCGTTGGCGATGGCCGCCAACAACCGCTCCGTCGACAGCGCCTGCCCCGCGAGTCCGAGACGTTCGAACACGTCACCAAGCTGTGCGACGTTCAGCGGCTTTTCCAGCACGCACTCGACCTTCAGCCCGAGGCTCTTTCCCACGGATTGCGCGGTGGCGAGCACGCGTGCGTCATAGCCGCTCATCAGCACCAACGCACCAGTGTATTGCTGGTTTGCCAGCCACCGCATCTGCTCCACTCCGTCCGTTCCCCCAAGTTGGAGGTCCAGAACAACGACCTGCGGTGGATCGGTCAGCAGGCCCTGTTTAAAGGCTTCGGCGTCGCTTACAGCCATCGCCTCCAAACCCGACGCTATGGCAACCTTGACCACCAGGCGGCCGATCGCTTCGTCATCGTCGAATACCAGCACACGCATTGTCACACCCGCTTTGTCGGGACGGCCGGAATGCCGCCGTGAAGGCTGTGGTCGGTGTCCATCATCAGGCTCGTGGCGATGGTCGACGTTCGCTCTTTGTCGCTGTCCAGAACCTCGCGCACCATTCGCGCCAGTTCGTCGTACCGATAGGGCTTGCTGAGCAGAGGGAAAACACCCGCCGCCGCACTTTTCCCGTCCCCCCGCGTTCCAGGAAAGCCTGATGCAAGCAGCACCTTCATGGTTGGGCGCAGTCGGAGGCTCTGCTGTGCCAGGGCAATTCCATCGATCTTCCCGGGCATCACCACATCGGTGAACAGCAGGTCCACCGGGTCTTGCGTGGCCAGGATTGCCATTGCCGCTGCCGCATGCTCCGCCTCACGCACCTTGTAGCCGAGGGCCTCCAATTGCCGCACCGTGGCTTGGCGCAGAGGCGCATTGTCCTCGACCAACAGGACGGTCTCATCCCCGCCCACCAATGGCTGCCGATCGACCGGGACGGCCGCCTCGACGGCGGCCTGCGGAGCGCATGGCAGGTATATACAGAAGGTGCTGCCCCGGCCCGGCTCGCTGTAGGCGGTGACGTGGCCGCCCGACTGCTTGACGAAGCCGAACACCATCGCCAGGCCGAGGCCAGTACCCTGTCCCGGTCCCTTGGTGGTGAAGAACGGCTCAAAGACATTGCCGATGATGCTGGGCGGGATCCCGATTCCGCTATCGCTGACTTCGATCGCCACATAACTGCCCGGAGTGACCTCGGGGTGAAGCTCGGCATACTGCGCGTCGAACGTCATCGCTTTCGTTGTGATGTCCAGGTGGCCGCCTTTCGGCATGGCGTCGCGCGCGTTATTGGCAAGGTTGGTCAGCGCGACCTGAAGCTGCACCGGATCGGCCACGACAGGGGGCAGCGGCGTGCCGAGCTGCAACGACAGGGTGATGTGCTCGCCGAGCATGCGGCGCAGCAGCGTGACCGTTGCGTCGGCCAGTGTGTTGACGTCGATTTGCCGCGGATGCAGTGGCTGCCGCCGGGCGAAGGCGAGCAGGTGGCGGATCAGGTCCGCACAGCGCAGTGCGCCATCGCGCGCCTCATCGCACAGCTCCGTCGCGGCCTGGTCGGCTTTGATCAGCCGCCCGAGAAGATCGAGGTTGCCGATGATAATGCCAAGGCCGTTGTTGAAGTCATGTGCCATGCCGCCGGTGAGGTTGCCGATCGCCTCCATTTTTTGTGCCTGGGCGAGCTGCTGCTCGATCAGCCGGCGGTCGGTGATGTCCTGCATGGTGCCCGCGAAACGCTGGCGGGCGCCGTCCGGATTGACCACTTCCCGGCCGTCCACGCGAAGCAGACGCACTTGCCCATTGGGACGGACGATCCTTGCCTCGCACGCGCTCTGCTCGTGACCCTCCATCAGATCGGTAAACCAGCGCCGAACCAATGGACCGTCGTCGGGGTGCACATAAGCCGCGAAATTGGTCACATCTGGCGTGAAGTCCTCTGGGGAGACGCCATGGATGCGGTACAGCTCCTTCGACCAGATCTGGCTTCCGGTGGCCACGTCGAGTTCCCAGCTGCCGATGCCGGCGATCTTTTGGGCGCGGTCGAGATGCGACTCGCTTTTCCGGAGCGCCTCCTGGGCATGTTTCAGAGCGCTGATGTTGACTCTGAGCCCGGCGATTCCGCCGTTCTTCATCCGCCGGTCGGTGGCGAGTACCCAGAACTTGTCGTCCAGATGGTGTTCGAGGGCGCCTGTGGCTTCCCGATGGAAGCGAAACCGTTCCGCCAGCCATTCGGCCTCGCGTCCACGCGCGTCGACACTTCCTCTTTTGGCCAACGCGTCGCGGACGATGTCCTCGAAAGGCGTACCCGGGACCAGAAGGCAGGTCGCTTCGGGGGCGGTCCGCCGATAGGCCTCATTGCACATGACGAAGCGGTCTTCGCGATCATAGATCACGAAGCCTTCGGACAGGCTGTCGACGGCGTCGCGCAGCAGCGCCTCGGCCCGCATGGCGCGGTCCCTGGCGTCGCGCAGCTCCGTTTCCATGGTCTTGCGCTCGATCGCATAGCGCATGGCGCGATAAAGCGTGGCGGGCTCGACTTTGCCTTTGACGAAATAGTCCTGCGCGCCTTCCTTCAGGGCTTGCACAGCCAGTGACTCGTCATCCAAGTCCGTCAACACCACCATGGGCACGTGCGACGCGGCCGCGTGGGCCCGCCGTACCGCCTCCAGCCCTTGCGTGTCGGGCAATCCCAGGTCGAGCACGACAACGTCAATCGTATTTTTTGCCAACCGCTCTTCGGCCTCACCCATGGACTCAGCCCGTGTCACGTCGATGTTGGCCGAGATCTGTTCACGGAGCATCGCGCACAGCGAACGAGCGTCAACGGCATCATCTTCCACGAGCAGTATCTTCATTGGAGTTTCGGTCATCTGATGCCCTTGCTGCGGATTGTGTCCCCTGGAGGTAACAGGTACTGCGTCAATCATCGGGCGCCGTTCCTCTCGGATTGGTCCCATGACCGAGCAGTGCCGGTTCCACTCCAACGCCGGCTTTGTCCAAGACCATGCGAACGGCCTGCGCCAGCTCTCCGAGGCTGTATGGCTTGTCGAGCAGGCGGAACGGATTGTCCGTCATGCGCTGATCGGCGCGCCGTGCGCCCGGAAAGCCGCTGGTCAGCAGTACTTTCAGGCCTTGTTGCAACCGCCTGGCCTGGTATGCCAGGTCCAGCCCGTCCATCGCGCCCGGCATCACGATGTCGGTGAACAGCAGGTCCACCGCGTCGGGGCCGGACAGCAGCGTCAGGGCGGGCTGGGCGTTGTCCGCTTCGCGCACGGTGTAGCCGAGTTCGGTCAGTTGCCGCTCCGCGACCCGACGCAGTTGTGCGTTGTCCTCGACCACCAGGATGGTCTCGTCGCCGCCCACGACAGCGTCTGTGCTCGACGTGTTGGCCGTTACGGTCTCACCACCATCACCGCGCGGCAGATAGAGCCGGAACGTGGTGCCCAGACCCAGTTCGCTGTAAACCGTCAAGTGACCGCCGGATTGCCTGACGAAACCGAAAGCCATGGCCAGGCCGAGTCCGGTTCCCTTGCCGGACGCCTTGGTGGTGAAGAATGGTTCGAAGATCCGATTGACGATCTCGCGCGGAATGCCGGTGCCGGTGTCGCTGACCTCGATGAGGGCATAGTCGCCGGCAGTCGCGTCGGGATGTTGCACCGTATAGGCGGCGTCAAGCCTGGCGTTGCGGGTGGCGAAGGTGAGCTGCCCGCCCTTCGGCATGGCATCGCGGGCATTGGTCGCCAGGTTGATCAGGGCGGCCTCCAGTTGGGCCGCGTCCACCTGCACCGGCCACAGCGTGGCGTCGAGGTCCAGTGCCAGGGTGACTTGCTCGCCGAGCGTGCGGCCGAGCAGGCGGCAGACGTCGCCGACCAGAACGTTCACATCCGTTTGCTCTGGCCGCAAGGGCTGGCGGCGGGCAAAGGCGAGCAGGCGGCGGATCAAGCCGGCACAGCGAACCGCGCCATCGCGCGCTTCCGCGCACAGTTCGTCCGCCATGACGTTGGCGCCGAGCAACGGCTTCAGCAGATCGAGGTTGCCGATGATGATGCCGAGCATGTTGTTGAAGTCGTGCGCCATCCCGCCGGTGAGCTGGCCGAGCGCGTCCATCTTCTGCGATTGCGCGAGGGCGCGTTCGATCTGACGGCGCTCGGTGATGTCCTGCGTGGTTCCCATGATACGCCGGATGACGCCATCGGGATCGACCACCGGGCGGCCTTCGATGAGATGGATGCGCTCTTCACCGTCCGGGCGCCTGTTCCGGATCTCGATGGGTTCGCGTTGCCGGCCGGCCGCCAGATCCGCGATCCAGTCCAGCCGCGGCTGGAGGTCGGCGGCATGAAACCCGGATCCGATGCTTTCGCGGGTCGGCTTGAAGTCGAACGGGCGTCCATGCATGCGATAAAGCTGGCTGGACCAGACAAAGTCGCCGGTGGCGACGTCGAGTTCCCAACTGCCGATCTGGGCGATCTCCTGCGCCCGCTCCAGGCGGGCCTCGCTGTCGCGCAGCGCGGCCTGTGCCTGCTTGAGCGCCGTGATGTCCACCAGCAGCATAGCGATGCCGCCGTTGCGCATGCGACGTTTGGTCATCAGCAGGCATCTGCCCCCGGTCAGCGGGCGCTCCATCGATGACGGCACTTCCAGGCTCCGTCGCAGCCAGTCGTCGAGCCACTCCTGATCGTGACCGGTCGTTTCGGGATATCTGCCGTTCGCCAGGCCCTGGCGCACGATGCTCTCATTGGTGCCACCGGGAGCCCATAGAGCGCCGGTCTGAAACTGGTACAGGCGACGATAGCCTTCGTTGCACATCACTTGCCGGCCGTCGGCGTCGGAGATCACGAAGCCCTCGGTGACGCTGTCGATGGCATCCTGCAACAGGGCCTCCGCGCGCTCGGCGTGCTCTTTGGCTTCTCTCAGCTCCTGTTCGGCTTCGATTTGCGCCGTGATATCGTGCCCGATGCCGCGATAGCCGGTAAACACGCCGGCCTGGTCATGCACCGGCACGCCGCTGATGCTCAAATGGTGCACTTGGCCGTTTTTGTCGGTCCGATCGAAGCGAAAGTCGCGAAAAGGCTGATGGGCCAACAAGAGTTGCCGATGGTTCTGCCAGCTTTCCGCGTCGTGGTTGGTGACGTTCACCTCCCATCGCAGCTTGCCGATGGCCGAGCCGGGTTCCGCAGCCTCCAGAGGTGCGCCTGAACCAACCGCAGTGAAGCGCAGGTCCGCGTCCTGCTCCCAGAACCAGTCGGAGGCGAGATCGGAGAAATCGCGAAGGCGCGCTTCGTTTTCGCGCAGCATGGCCATGGCGCGCGACAGCGTGGCGTTCTGCTCGGTCTGGCGGCGTATCTGTCGCCCGATCAAGCCAAAGATTGCCATTAAGGCCACGGCAAAAGCGCCGCCGGCCGTCATGACGTACACCGCCTGGTCATGCCATGGTTGCAGCATGATTTCTTCGGGGGCCGCGACGTCGAGCACCAAAAGATAGCGAGGCGCCGGGTTGACGGACATGATCGCATGGGCCGCGGTGGGATCGTCAGGCGCGCTGTAAGCGCCGCCACCGCGCGTGACCAGTTCGAACCACGACATGCTGGGCGGCTCCGCCTGACCGATGCCGCCCGTCGCGGGATAGCGCACGAGCACGGAACCATCGCCGCGACGCAGCGTCACGGTAAGGCGCCGCTGGTTGTCGATGGCATGGTAGAAGTCGTACATGCCATCGATATTGACCATCGTAACGATGGCACCGAGGAACGCGCCATCCGGTCCGCTGATCCGGCGGCCGATGAAAAATGCCTTCCCACCCGTGCCGTAGCGCGTTGACACCTCGCTGATAACCAGATCGCTGTGGCGATAGTCCCGGAGTTGCTGGAAGTATTCGTCGTCCGCGATATTGAGGGTCGGCGGGGAGGGCTGGGACGTATTGAGCAGGGCGCCCTCGGCATCGAACAGCGCGATGCCAGGGCCCTGCGGCGGGTTCACCAGCCGCGCGACCACGAGCCGGCCGATGTCTCCGCCCTGCAGGAGATGGCGGAAGTCATCCGGCGTGCGGATACCCAGTTCCTGGATGTCCGACTGCGCCTGTTGCAGCAGGAGATCCAGCGTCTGGACGTAGCGCGATGTCTGGTCGGCCAGGACGATGCCGAGACCCCGCATGTCGGTCCTGGCGTGCTCGATGGCGTCGCGGCGCGAATTCTGAATGATAATGCCGGTATACAAGAGACTCAACAGCGCCAGGAGGAGACCAACGATCCATATGTGCTGGTCAAAGGCAGAGCGCGCCAGGAAACGGGTCGTTGAGGCGACAAAAGCAGCAAACCGTGTTAACCTGCTGTGCAACATCGAGATCGGCATGGCTTGGGCTGCCTTGCGTGGTCGGCGATGACATTTTTCAAATCTGCAAAAAAGTTCTCTCTGGCGCAGAAAAATCCCCGTCAGAAAGCTTGCCGTGTGAGGGCTGGCGGGGGAGTTGGTGCGCTGGGAAGGGGTAACCTTGCCAGCGATGCCGGGACATCGTGACCAGGTGACGACGCTCGAAGCGCCGAAAAGAGCCGCCAAGCCGACGCCAAAACTTTTCGTGTAGACAGTTAATCATGGATCAGTAATTATACGGTATCACGTTGTAGTGAGCACACGACCAGGATTGGATACTACCGATTAGATACACAAGTTTATTGAAGCGGTCTGCCGTCAGATGAACACTAAAAATATTCTTTATTCCAAAAAAGCACGAAAAATCATCGAACGCCGGTTGATTGGGAGCATTCCAGTCGTGCGGGGCGCTCGGACCGGGCAATCTTGCTCCATAGCGACCAAAAAATGGAATTTGAGCATATTAGTTTCGTTGCCGCGTTATAAAGATCCTGCGCGGGCACGGATGGCCGTCCGCCGACAGTTGCCGCTTTTGCCGGCGGCTCAGGCGATATCGAACCGCAGGGTCAGGCGGTTCATGCCGTCCAGACGCTGGTAGGCGATGTCGCGCGCGAACTGGCGCATCAGGTGTATCCCCAGGCCGCCGATCGTGGCCTCGCCGATCGTTCTGGGCGGGGCGGGGGCGGCCACCTCGCGCGGGTCGAAGGCCAGGCCGTGATCCTCGATTGTGACGGTCACGGCAATGGTCCCACGGGCAATGGCCAGGCGCACGTCCTTGCAGACGCCAGGCGTCTCCGGCTGGTCCGGAAAACCGTATCGAATGATGTTGGAGAGCGCTTCCTCGAAGCAAAGATCGATGGCGAACAAAGTCGATCGCGGCAGCGTCAGGCGTTCGGCGACTTCACTGGCCCAACTGCTGACGCGAGCAAGTTCCACCATCTCGGCGCGAACAATCAGGGTCTCGGGTTGCGGATCCACGATCCTGACCGGGAGGGGGGCAGCGGGCCTAGACCGACACCGTGTTGATTGCCGATTGAAGGTCATGCAGGATCGGGACAACCGTGTCGGTCCCGCTGGTGGTCAGCACTTTCTCCACGTCCAGCACGGGCTTCAACAATGCCATGCGGCCGCCCTTCGATTGGATGGTCTTTGCGCCGATCAACAGCGTGCGGATACCCATCGAGGCCATGAAGGGCACCTGCTCCAGATCCACAATGACTTTGCGATGGCTGCCGGCGATGACACTGAACTGCAGATCGATCTGCTGGGCTGCCAGGATGTCGAACCGCCCGGCGAGGTTGACTTTGGTTATTCCGTCGGCGATCGTTTCGATCGACATCTCCATAGCATCGTCCCGCCTGCTTGCATCACGGCACCAGCGCCAGTGCCATGAAGTAGCACAACACGGCGCGGCCCGGGGGTTGATCGACGTGCTCCGATCGCCAGTTTCCAAACACAGTTCTGTGAGGTCGCTCCGCGCCCGGCGGTGATATGATGTAGTAGCGTACGGAACTTTGGTCCGCTGTCGTCGTTGAGAACGACAGAACGGTAACGGGGGACAGGCGGTGCTTTTGACATGTTGGGTCTGATCGATCTTCCGCACGTGGAAGGCGAGGCCGAGTCCGTCACTGCGATCCTGGAGCAGTGCCCGATCGGCGTGACGATCGTGGGGCCGGACCTCAGCATACGATATGCCAACGCGCATTTCGCGCAGATGGTGGCGGCCGATGCCGTGCCGGGCGCCTGGCCGTTGCTCGACCATTTTCTGGCCAATGAGGATGATCGCGTTCAGGTGCGGGCCGCGCTGGCCAGCGGGCAGGGGCTGGCCCGCCGCGAATTGCGCCTGACCGCGGAAGGCGGCGGTTCCCTCTGGGTGTTGATGAGTGCGGAAGCGGTTCGCTTCGCGGCGGAACCCGCCATGCTGGTCTGGCTGGACGATGTGACCAAGCGGCGCCGGGCCGTCGATGCGCTGCGTGCCAGCGAGGAACGTCTGGACCTCGCGGTCAGCGGCACGCGTTCGGCGATCTGGGAAGTGGATTTCAGCCAGCACACCACCTGGTGGTCGAAGGAATTCTATCGGATGCTCGGCTACGCCGACGACCAGCACCCGGCGGCCGGCGAGGATGTCTGGGAACGCCATGTCCACCCGGAGGACATGACCCGGGTGACCCGCGCGATCCACCAGTATGTGCATGGCGAACACCAGCCGCACGAGACCGGCGGCGAAGTGGCCCTGTATGAGGCGACCTACCGCCTCTGTCGCCTGGACGGCAGCATCATCTGGGTGGTCGCCAAGGGCAGGCGCAGTCTCGACGAGCAGGGCCGGCCGAGCCGCTTCAACGGCATCATGCTGGATGTCACGGCGCAAAAGCGGGCGGAGCAGGCGCTGCGTCAGGCGCAGCAGGATCTCATCCAGGCCGAGAAGATGGCCTCGCTCGGCTCGCTGGTCGCGGGCGTGGCGCACGAGATCAACACGCCGCTGGGCAATACGCTGACGGCCTCGTCGCACCTCCACGACAAGGTGAACGATCTGGCGACGATGCTGGAGGAGAACCGGCTGCGGCGTTCCGACCTGGTTTCCTTTGTCGGACTGCTGACCGAGACGACGCGGCTGATGGTGACCAATTGCGAACGCGCGGCCGAACTGGTGCAGAGTTTCAAGCAGGTCGCGGTGGACCAGACCAGCGGCGAGCGCCGGCGTTTCGACCTGAAGGGCTATATCGAGGAGGTGTTGCTCAGCCTGCGGCCGCAACTGCGCAAGACCGGCCACCGGATTGCGGTCGAGTGCCCCGAGAATCTGGAAGTCGACGGCTATCCCGGGGCGATTTCCCAGCTGCTGACCAACTTCCTGCTCAACTCGCTGATGCATGCCTACGATCCGGGCCAGACCGGGAACATCGTGATCCGCGTGAAGGTGCTCGGGGGCGGGCTGGTGGAACTGGCCTATGCCGACGACGGCAAGGGCATCCCGCAGGATCTGCTGGGCCGCGTTTACGATCCGTTCTTCACCACGCGACGCGGCAACGGCGGCAGCGGACTTGGGCTGCACATTGTCTACAACCTCGTGACGGGAACGCTGCGCGGGCAGATCACGGTGGAAAGCGAGCCCGGTCACGGCACCTGTTTCACGGTGCGTTTCCCGCTTTTCCTGTCCGACGATGCAGCCAGATTGGACCCGCCGAATGACTGAGCCTGAAGACGAACTGCTGTTTGTGGACGACGTTGCCGCACAGTCCGGCGACGCCGGCGCGGGAGCCTGGAAGGTGCTGATCGTCGACGACGACGAACAGATCCATGCCGTGACCAAGATGGTGCTCAGCGACTTCAGGTTCCGCGACCGGCCGCTGCAATTCCTGTCGGCGCACTCCGGCAGGGAAGGCTATGAGGTGATCGCCGCCAACCCCGACCTGGCCGTGATCTTCCTGGACGTGGTGATGGAGACCGAGTCCGCGGGTCTCGATCTGGCGCGCGATATACGCGGCGTGCTCGGCAACGACTATGTGCGGATCATCCTGCGTACCGGGCAGCCCGGCCAGGCGCCCGAGCGCAAGGTGATCGTCGATTACGACATCAACGACTACAAGGAGAAGTCGGAGCTGACGTCGCAGAAGCTGTTCAGCACCATGGTGACCACGCTGCGCTCGTACAAGGACATCATGACGATCGAGGTCAGCCGGCGAGGACTGGAAAAGATCATCGAGGCCTCGGCGTCGCTGTTCCAGATCCGCTCGATGGAGAAATTCCTCTCCGGCGTGCTGCTGCAGCTCGGCTCACTGTTGGAGGTGGGGATCGACGCGGTGCTCGTCAGCGCCAGGCTCGAACGCAGCGAGGGCGAGCCGGCCACCATCGACGACCTGCAGGTGGTGGCGGCATCGGGGCGTTTCGCGGCGCTGGTTAACCACCCGGCCAGCATTCTCGAGGCGGGCGTGGTGCGCGCAGTGGCGGACGTGCTGCGCTCGCGTGACAGCATGTTCATGACGAAATACAGCATCGTCTATCTCCACTCGCGGCTGAATCGGACGACGGTGCTGTACATCGAGACGATGCGCCTGCTCAGCGCGGCGGACCATAAGCTGATCCGGCTGTTCTGCGGCAACGCGAGCATCGGGCTCGACATGTTGACGTGACCCGCACCGCATGGCCACGATGACAGCCGCGAAGGCGGTTCAGCACCCGGTGGCCGCCACCGTCGGCGAACTGCCGCTGTGGGATGCGATCGTCGATTCCCACGCCAGGACCGCCGAGGTCGAGCAGTATTTTCTGGGCGATCGCGACCTGCCGGCCTGTGCCGTGCGCGCCGACGGGCGCATTGTTGGCGTGCTGTCCCGCAAGAACCTGCTGGCCGAGCTCAGCAAGCCGCTGGGCCGCGAAGTCTACATCAAGCGGCCCGTCAGCCAGTTGCTGGCGGCGATCGATACCGAACCGCTCATCCTGCTGCCGGAGACGACGATCGCCGAAGCGATCGAGCACGCGCTGTCGCGCCGGGGCGAGCGGTCGTACGAGCCGGTGCTGGTGGATCGCGGGGCCGCGGCGCCGGGCGTTCTCGAGGTGAACACGCTGATGCGGGTGCAAGCCAGCCTGCTGGAACAGGCGGTGCTCGCCAAGGACGAGCTGATCCAGCAGGTGCAGCGGACGGCGGACGATCTGCGCGACGCGATGGATACCCTGGAACAGGCGCGCGACCGGCTGGTGCAGTCGGAGAAAATGGCGGCGCTGGGCCAGCTTGTTGCCGGCGTGGCGCATGAGATCAACACGCCGATCGGGGTCGCGCTGACCGCGGTGACCCATCTCGGCGAGCGGACCGGCGAGTTCATCCGGCTCTTTGCCGAGAACCGGATGAAGCGTTCGGACCTGCAGGCCTATGTCGACATCGCGCGCGAGAGCGCCGATCTGCTGCGCTACAACATCCAGCGTGCCGCCCAGTTGATCCAGAGCTTCAAGCAGGTCGCGGTCGACCAGGCGAGCGAGCAGTATCGCAGCTTCGATCTGCGATCCTATCTCGTGGATCTGATCGCCAGCCTCGCACCGGAAGTGCGCAAGGCCGGACACAGCCTGACCATGGACTGCCCAGAGGGGATCAGGCTGACCACTTATCCCGGAGCGCTGGCGCAGGTCCTGTCCAACCTTGTTGCCAACGCCATCGTCCATGCCTACGACCACGGCGCGGTGGGCACCATCGCGCTGACGGCGGTGCCGATGGGCGCCGCCGTGGCGCTGACCGTCAGCGACAACGGGCGCGGCATCGCGCCGGAGAATCTGGCCCGGATCTACGATCCCTTCTTCACCACCAAGCGGGGCGAGGGCGGCAGCGGCCTTGGCCTGCACATCGTCTTCAACATCGTCACCGAGCGGCTGCGCGGCCGCATCACCTGCCAATCGGTGCTGGGGACCGGAACCAGTTTCACCGCGACGATTCCGATGCAGATTCCGCAATGAGCCATCCGGAGAGACCCGAGACCGACTTCCTGCTCGACGATGCGCTGCGGGAAGGCGAGGAACCGCGGCCGGCCGCGGCACCCTGGCGGGTGCTCATCGTCGATGACGACGAGAGCGTGCATTCGATCAGCCGCGTCGTGCTGACCGATGTCCGGTTCCAGGGACGCGGGGTGGATATCCTCAGCGCCTATTCCGGACGTCAGGCCGCCGCGATGCTGCGGCAGAACACGGACATCGCCGTGGTGCTGCTGGACGTGGTGATGGAGGACGACGACGCCGGGCTGAAGCTGGTGCGCGAGATCCGCGACGAGATGGGCAACACGCGGCTCAGGATCATCCTGCGCACGGGCCAGCCGGGCCAGGCGCCGGAACGCGAAGTGATCGTCAACTACGACATCAACGACTACAAGTCCAAGACCGAACTGACCGCACAGAAGCTGTTCACGGCGACGATCGCCGCGCTGCGCTCCTATGCGGACATCGTGGCGCTTGAGCGCAGCCGGCTGGGGTTGGAGCGTATCATCGCCGGCGCGCCGGAATTGTTCGCGCGGCATTCCCTGAGCAGCTTCGCAACCACGCTGTTGCGCCAGATGGCCGAGCTATCGGGCCAGACCGGCGATGGCGTCATCGTCGTCCCGGCCGCGGAAACCGGCGACGAAGCCGACGCGCCGATGCTGGTGGTGGCCGCCATGGGCCGGTTTCGGGCGGCGCAGGGCCAGCCCTATGGCGCGGTCCTGCCGGAGGCGGTGGCGATCCAGATCGGGCTGGCATTGACCGAGCGCCGCGGTCACACCGGAGAGAAGGAATTTGCCCGGCCGATCCGCACGCCGGACCACCGGATGGCGGCGGTCTATTTCCATGCCGACGCCGCCCTCGATGCCGATCACCTGGCGCTGATCGATATCATGTGCGCACTGGTGGGAGTCGGACTGGACAACGTGCACCTCCATAACCGGCTGTTGCGCCACCAGGCGCAGCTGGAAGCGCAGGTACTCGCGCGCACGCAGGAACTGGTGAGCACCAACGCCGACCTGGTGCAGGCGCAGAACCAGATCAACGAGGAACTGCGCTTCGCCAGCACGTTGCAGCAATCCATCCTGCCCACGGCTTTTCCGAGCCACGATGCCTACCAGGGCCATGCCTTCATGCGCGCGGCTCGCATGATCGGCGGCGATTTCTACGACATGTTCCGTCTCGATGACGACCGGTTGGGCATCGTCGTCGCCGATGTCAGCGGCAAGGGGGTGCCGGCGGCGCTGTTCATGGTGCTGGTGCGCACGGTATTGCAGGAACTCGCGCTGCGTGGGCTGGCGCCGGGCGCGTGCCTGGCGGAAACCAACCGGCATCTGATCGCGCGCAACCCGCTGTGGCTGTTCGTCACCGTCATCTATGGAATCCTCGACGTGCGAACCGGCGTTTTCACATTTTGCAGCGGCGGCCACGCGATGCCCTATGTGCTGCGGGCCGGCGGCGGCGTGGAGCTGGTGCGCGAGCGCCCGGCGCCGCTGGTGGGCCTGCTTGAAGGCGTGCCGTATCGGGATCTGATGGTAACGCTGCAGCCCGGCGATGCGCTGTTGCTGGTGACCGACGGCGTGGCGGAGTGCTTCAACCAGCACGGCGAGGCCTTCGGCGAGGAACGGCTGCTCGAGCTGCTGGGGTCCGCCGGGCCGATCGCCGCGGACCGGCTGCTCGAGAATCTGGTCGCCGCACTCGATCGCTTCTCCGACGGGGTCGCGGCTTCGGATGACGTGACGGCACTGATGGTGCGCTTCCTCGGCCAATAGCCGGGGCAACGCCCCGACTGTGGCGCGATCAGGGCTTCTCGCCGCGTGCCAGGCGCTGGTCGATGTCGTCCAGCACCGGGGCGATGTCGGCGATGGAATCGACGACGTAGTGCGCGCCGGCCTGCGCCAGCCGCGCCGTCGCCGCCTGGCGCCGCGCATTCTGCTCCGCCGCCGGCAGCGCCTGCCATTCCGCCGAGCTGAGCCCGACCTCGTTGCCGGACACCGCGAGGCCGACGCTCCACATGCCGCCGTTCAAGCCTTCCTCGATGTCGACGACGGTGTCGCCGATCTTCACCGCCGCCTCGACCGGATAGACCGCAAGTTCGGCGAGCGCCTTCAGCGCCGGGAACGGGCTGGGACGGCCGAGCGGAACGTCGTCCGACGAGATCACGCAATCCAGCGTGAATCCCTGGGCCCGGGCGCGCTCGATGACGACCTCCATCACCACGCGCGGATAGCCGGTGGTCGAGCCCAGCTTCAGTCCACGCGCCCGCATCGCGGCGATCGTGTCGAGCGCGCCGGGGATGAGTTCCGCGTGCCTGGCGACCATCGCGGTCTGCAACGGCACGAAGCGTTCATAGATCGCATCGACGTCGGCCTTCGTCGCGGCGCGGCCGTGACGCGCCAGCCAGGCCGCGGCGACGCGCGGCTGGTCGATGATGGCGCGGATATGATTCCACTTGGCCTGGCCCATCGGCGCGCGCGCCTCCGCGATCGTCACCGTGATGCCGACGCCTTCAAACGCGGCGACGAAACTCGCCACCGGCGCATGGCAGCCGAAATCGACCACCGTTCCCGCCCAGTCCACCACAGCGGCTTTCAGCTTGCCGCAGTAGCGCCGCGAATAACGAAAATTCATGGCACGCTCCCTTCGACCTGTCGCGGCGCGCCCGAGCGCACCCCCATTTCCGCCAGCATCGCGCCGATGGCGGCGAGCGCGCCGCGCATCTCGGCCTCGCCCACCCGGCCGATGCAACCGACGCGGAAGCTGTCGGCGACCGTCAGCTTGCCCGGATAGATGACGTAACCCCGCTCGCGCAACCCGTCGTAGAAGCGGTCGAAGACGAAGCGCGGATCGGCCGGCATGCGGAAGGTGACGATGATCGGCGCCTGCAACGCCGCCGGCAGCAACGATTCGAAACCGTAGCCCGCCATGCCGTCCAGCAGGATCTCCATGTTGCGCCGGTAGCGGGCGCCCCGCCCGGTGACGCCGCCTTCCGCCGCGTGCTCGTCCAGCGCCTGGTCGAAGGCCGCGACGACGTGCGTCGGCGGCGTGAAGCGCCACTGGTCGTTCTGCTCGAACCCGCGCCATTGGGCGAACAAATCGAGACTGAGCGAATGGGCATTGCCTTCCGCCGCTTGCAGCGCGGTCCGGCGGATGATGACGAAACCCATGCCGGGCACGCCCTCCAGGCATTTGTTCGCGCTCGCCATCACCGCGTCGAACGGGACCTGCCGCGCGTCCAGCGGCAACGCCCCGAAGGCGCTCATCGCGTCGATCAGCAGTTTCCGTCCGTGCCGGCCGCAGACCGCGGCCACCGCTTCGATCGGATTGAGCAGGCCCGACGTGGTCTCGCACTGCACCACGGCGACATGCCCGATGGCAGCGTCCGCGGCGAGCGCGCGGTCGAGCGCCTCGGGCGATACCGGCGTGTCCTCGGCGGTTTCGATGCTGACGCAGTCGCGGCCGATGACGCGGGCGATCTGCACCATCCGCCGCCCATAGGCGCCGTTGACCATCACCAGCAGCTTGCCCGACCTGGGCACCAGCGTGCCGATCGCGGCCTCCACCGCGAAGGTGCCGGAGCCCTGCACCGGCACGCACACGTAACTCCCCTCGCCGCCGGCCAGGCTGACGAGCCGCTCGCGCACGCGCCGGTTCATCGCGATGAAGGCACCGTCGCGCGACCCCCAGTCGTGCAGCATGGCCTGCTTGACCGTGAGCGACGTGGTCAGCGGACCCGGTGTGAGCAGAACGGGATCGGGCATGGACGAAATTCTCCAACGAGGGACAGCATAATACGCCGGATCATCGCCGCGATCACGCTCAACGTGCCGCCGCTTTCGTCGGCACCAGCGACAGCCCGACGAGCACCGCGAGCGTGCTGGCGGCGAGCACCATGGTCAGCGCCGCGCCCTGGAACACTTCGCCGCGGTCGGTGAGGGCAAAGATGCCGACCGGCATGGTGACCCAGCCCGGCGGGTAGACCATGGCGGTGGCGCCGAGTTCGCCCATCGACATGGCAAAGCTCAGGCTCAGCGCCGCCACCAGATAGGGTTTCACCAGCGGCAGGGTGACATGGCGCAGCCGGAACATCGGCCGCGCGCCAAGGCTTTCCGCGACCTGCTCGAACTCCGGCGCCAGCCGCGCCAGTCCGGCGGCAACGTTGCCATAGGTGAAGGCGGAGATCAGCACGAGGTGGGCGATGATGACGATCGCCGTGGTGCCGTTCAGCAGCACGGGTTTCTGGCTGAACGCCACCAGCAGGCCGAGGCCGACCGACACCGACGGCACCGCGCTGGGAACGAAGAACAGCAGGTCCAGCAACCGCCGCGGCGCCGGCGCGACGGCGCGCAGCGCGATCGCCGCCCAGGTGCCGCTGAGCAGCGCGATCGCGCTGGCCAGCGCGCCGGTGATCAGGCTGACCTGAAGCTGTTCGCCGGACTCTCCGGCCATCACGTCGGCATAGTTGGCGAGCGTCAGATGGCTTGGCAGCATGCCGTTCCACTCGCCGGCGAAGCTGGCGAGCGCGATCACCGCCAGCGGCAGCACGTAGATCACGCCGAAGACCACCGCGAGCAGCGTCCATGCGCCGAGCCGGCCGGTGAGCGACCACACCAGCATGTCAGCTGCCTCTCCGTCCCTGCTCCGCCCTGGCCACCATCAGCCGGTAGAGCAGGTAGAGCGAAAGCGAGAGCGCGATGTTCACCACCGCGATCACGCAGGCCGCGGTGTAGTCGTCCTCCTGGATCGCCTTGCCGTAGACCAGCAGCGGCAGGGTGACGACGCCCTTGGCGCCGATGAAAAAGACGATGCCGAACTCGTTCACCGTCAGCAGCAGGCACAGGCTACCGCCGGCCAGCAGCGCCGGCAGCGCGGCCGGCAGGATGATCTCGCGGATGATGCGCCAGGCGCCGGCGCCGAGGCTGCTCGCCACTTCGATCTGCGCCGTCTCGATCAGGCTGAAGGCCGCCAGCAGCGGGCGCATCACGAAGGGCGTGTAGACCGTGACCTCGGCGAGCACGACGCCGGCGACCGTGTAGAGGAAGTCGATCGGCGGCGCGGTGGCGCCGGTCATCTGCATGATCGACAGGTTGGCGATGCCGGCCGAGCCGTAGAGAAAGGTCAGCGCCAGCGCGATCAGGAAGGTCGGCAGGGCGATGAAGGTGTCGATCAGGCGTGACAGGGCGCGCGCGCCGGGGAAGGGCACGAAGGTCAGCACCAGCGCCATCACGAAGCCGAGCGCCAGGCAGCCGGCGGTCGCGGCGAGCGCGATCTCGATGGTGTGCAGCAGGGCGTTGACGAACAGCGGCCCGCTCAGCACGCGGGCATAGGCACCGGGATCGCGCCTTCCGTCGGCGGCGGTGACCGACTGCTGGACGATCAGCGCCAACGGATAGAAGAACAGCGCCGCCAGGATCGCCAATGGCGGCAGCACCCAGGCGCCGTCCAGGCGCGGGCGCGCAACCGGCAGGGCGGCGAGACCGTCGGAGGCCATCTAGCCCGTCTCTTCCGCGATCAGCGAGGCGTCCTCGGCGGCGAAGTGCACCGCCACGACGGCGCCCGGCGCCGGCGGGTCGCGCAGCGGCGTGCTGACCAGGCGCAGCGCCTGGCCGGCAACGTCCAGCACGATACTGTGCTGCTCGCCGAGCCACTGCACGTCGACGACGGTCGCGTGCAGCGTGTTGGCGGGCGCCACCGTCACCGGGGCGAGGAAGATGTCGTGGGGCCGCAGACACAGCAGCACGTCGCCGGCCAGGGCAACGGGCGGCGTCATCGCCCGCAGCACGGTATCGCCGAGACGGACGCGGCAGAAGCGGCCGTCCTCGCCGTCGTGGCGGACCTTGAGCAGGTTGGCGCGGCCGAGGAATTCGGCGGCGAACCGGTTGGGCGGCGCGCGGTAGAGCATTTGCGAGGGGCCGTGCGCGACCAGCCTGCCGTCGCGCATGATGGCGATGCGGTCGGCCAGCGTCAGCGCCTCGGTCTGGTCGTGGGTGACATAGAGCACGGTGAGATGCGGCAGGTCGCGGTGCAGGCGGGTCAGCTCGCCCAGCATGTTGCGGCGGATCTGCGCGTCCAGCGCCGACAGGGGCTCGTCGAGCAGCAGCACGCGCGGGCGGATGGCGAGCGCGCGGGCGATGGCGATGCGCTGCTGCTGGCCGCCGCTGAGCTGGCGCGGATAGCGATCGGCGTATTGCGCCATGCCGACCATGGCGAGGCACTCGCCGACCCGTGCGGCGATCAGGCCGGCCGGCGCGCGCCGGGCGCGCAGGCCGAACGCCACGTTCTCGGCCACCCGCATGTGCGGGAACAGGGCATAGTTCTGCACCACCATGCCGATGTCGCGGGCATAGGGGGGCAGGTCGGTGACATCGGTGGCGCCGATGCGGATGCGTCCGCGGAGCGGGCGGACGAAGCCGGCGACGGCGCGCAACGCGGTGGTCTTGCCACAGCCCGACGGGCCGATGATGGCCATGATCTCGCCGGGCGCGACATCGAGATCAAGGCGGTCCAGCGCGACGGCGCCCTTGTAGGCGACCGTCACGCCGCTGAACCCGATTCCGCTGGGCTGCGATGCGCCGGCCTCGCGGGCGAGGCCGGCCACCGAACCGGCGAGGACGGCGCCCGAGATGACCTAGCTCCCGGTCGCCGCGTGCCAGCGGGCGACGTCGGCGTCGAAGTCGGCGACCACCTGATCCCAGTCCGGCGTCCAGGTCTTCACGCCGTTGAGGGGCTTCATCAGGTTTTCGTAGTTCGCGCCGGCGGGCTTGACGTCGCTGCGCACGGGCAGGCCGAGGGCGACGTCGGCCACGGTTTCCTGTGCCGGCTTGCTGAGCAGCCAGTCCAGCAGCTTCTTGCCGTTGGCGGCATGCGGCGCGCCGGCGACGATGCCGGCGTAGTAGGGCAGCGCCAGGGTGGAGCGCTCGCCGTTCGGGCCGGCCGGGTAGAAGATGCGGATGTTCGGGTTGCCCTTCATCTGGTCCGTGTTCATCTGCAGGTCGCCGTTGGCCACCCACAGCTCACCCTTGTTCACCAGCGCCGTCAGCTTGCCGGTGGAGGCGGAAGGCCCGAGGTTGTTGACCTGGAGCTTCTTGAAATAGTCGAACGCCGCGTCCTTGCCGCCGAACGCGTGGATGACCTGCAGCATCACCGCGGTGCCGTCGCCGGCCTGGCCGGGGGTGGAATACTGCAGCTTGTTCTTGAATTTTGCCGCCAGCAGGTCGTCGAACGTCTTCGGCGGCTCCGGCATGGCGGCGCTGTCATAGATGAAGCTGAGGTAGTTGTTCACCAGCGCGATATAGAGACCCTTGGCGTCCTTGCCGGCCGCCGGTACCATGTCGGCCCCCGCGGGGGTGTAGGGTTGCAGCAGCCCGGCCGCCCCCGCCCGCTGGATGAACGGCGGCAGCGTCACCAGCACGTCCGCCTGCGGGTTGGTTTTTTCCTTGGAGACGCGGGCCACCACGCCGCCGGAGCCGTCCTCGATGTACTGGACCTTGATGCCGGTCGCCTTGGTGAAGGCGGCGAACTGATCGCCGTACCAGCTCGGGTTGCCGTCGTGCAGGCCGTCGGCGCTGTAGATCGTGACGACTTCCTGCGCCTGCACGGTGCCGGCGGTGGCTGTCGCCAGGATGGCCAGGGCTGTGATGGGGATCGCGCGCATGGGGCTGTCGTCCTTCTGTTGGTGACCCTCGTCGTTTTTTCCTGAAAGGCGCCGGCGGGGTAAAGTGACGGCTTGATGAAAGTGTGGCAAGCCGATGACGCGGGCGGCAACGCAATCGCCGGGCGCGACGGCGGCGGGGCGACCCGGCGCCGCCCCCGATCCGCCATGCATTGATGCGGAACGGCGACCGTGCTACGGGCCGGCGCATGTCGCCACCCTCCCTGCCGCTGATCGCGGTGCTCAACGGCCCCAACATGAACATGCTCGGGCTGCGCCAGCCGCGCCTGTACGGCAGCGCCACCCTGGACGACGTCGAGACGTTGTGCGCCGAAACGGCGGAACAGTTGGGCCTGGCCATCGACTTCCGGCAGACCAACGGCGAGGCCGAGCTGGTCTCCTGGGTGCAGGAATGCCGCGGCCGGGCCGCCGGCATCATCATCAACCCGGCGGGCTACGCCACCACCTCGATCGCCCTGCTGGACGCGCTGCTGGCCACCGACCTGCCGGTGATCGAGGTGCACGTCACCAACGTCCACCGCCGCGAGGAGTTCCGGCAGCATTCCTATGTGTCGAAGGCGGCGGTCGGGGTGATCTGCGGCCTTGGCATCAGCGGCTACGCGCTGGCGCTGACCGCCATGGCCGACCTGGTGGAGGCTCGAGACGAATGACCGCCGATCGGATCGATCATGAGGCCGTCCGCCAACTGGCGCTGATCCTGACCGAAACCGGGCTGACCGAGATCGAGGTCGAGGGCAAGGAAGGCCGCATCCGCGTGGTGCGGGCCGCCCCGCAGGTGGTGCAGGCCACCGTCGCCGCCCCGGCGCCCGTGGCCGTCGCCCCCGTGGCCGAGGCCCCGCCGCCGCCCGACGACGCCCACCATCCGGGCGCGGTGCTCAGCCCGATGGTCGGCATCGTCTATCTGTCGCCCGAGCCCAGTGCGCCGTTTTTCGTCACCGTCGGCCAACTGGTCAGCGCCGGGCAGACCCTGCTGCTCATCGAAGCGATGAAGACCTTCAACCAGATCAAGGCGCCCAAGGCCGGCACGGTGACCCGGATCCTGGTGCCCTCGGGGACGCCGGTCGAGTACGGCCAGCCCTTGATGATCGTCGAATAGCCGCCGGGCCCGGCCGGTGTTCCACAAGATCCTGATCGCCAACCGCGGTGAGATCGCGCTCCGCATCGAGCGCGCCTGCCGCGAGATGGGCATTCCCACCGTCGCCGTGCACTCCACCGCCGACGCCGAGGCGATGCATGTCCGCCTGGCCGACGAGAGCGTCTGCATCGGCCCGCCGGCGGCGCGCGACTCCTATCTGAACGTGCCGGCCATTCTGTCCGCCGCCGCCATCACCGGGGCGGACGCCATCCATCCGGGCTACGGCTTCCTGGCCGAGAACGCCTCGTTCGCCGAGATGGTGGAAGCGCATGGCCTGACCTTCATCGGCCCGGCGCCCGCGCATATCCGCATGATGGGCGACAAGATCGCCGCCAAGGTCGCCATGGGCTCGCTCGGGGTGCCGCTGGTGCCGGGATCCGAGGGCGAACTGGCCGACCTCGACGAGGCGCGCCGGGTCGCCGGGCAGGTCGGCTACCCGGTGCTGATCAAGGCAACCGCCGGCGGCGGCGGGCGCGGCATGAAGGTGGCGGCCGTGCCGGACGAGTTGGAGGAGGCCTGGCAGGTCGCCCGCACCGAGGCCCGCACGGCATTCGGCAACGACGCCGTCTATCTCGAGAAATACCTCGACCGGCCCCGCCACATCGAGTTGCAGATGCTGGCCGACGCGCACAACGGCGTGGTGCATTTCGGCGAGCGCGATTGCAGCCTGCAACGGCGCCACCAGAAACTGCTGGAGGAGGCCGGTTCGCCGGCGCTCACGCCCGCGCAGCGCGACGCGCTGGGCGCCACCGCCACCGCCGCGCTTTCCCGCCTGGGCTACCGCAACGTCGGCACGATGGAATTCCTCTACCAGGACGGCCAGTTCGCCTTCATCGAGATGAACACCCGGCTGCAGGTCGAGCATCCGGTCACCGAGATGGTGTGCGGCGTGGACATGGTGCGCGAGCAGATCCGCATCGCCGCCGGCGCCCCGCTCGGCTACGGGCAGGCCGACATCCATTTCTCCGGCCACGCCATCGAGTGCCGCATCAACGCCGAGGACCCGGAAACCTTCATCCCGACCCCCGGCCTGGTGACCGCCTTCCATGCCCCGGGCGGCCTGGGCGTGCGGGTCGATTCGGCGCTCTATGCGGGCTGCGTCGTGCCCCCTTACTACGACAGCATGGTTGCCAAGCTGATCGTGCATGCGCCGAACCGGCCGGAGGCGATCGCCCGGCTGCGGCGCAGCCTGGCGGAGTTCGCCGTGGTTGGCATCCAGACCACCGTGCCGCTGCATCAGCGCATCGTCGATGCGCCCGATTTCATCGCCGGCGACTACACGGTCCACTGGCTGGAGGGGTTCGCCGCCCGCCACTGACCGGCCGCCCCGCGAACATGACAGGCAGTTAGCTTTCAACCGGGGCGCCAATCCGGCACAATGGGCCATGTCCCGCCGCTCCTTCGAGGTCACTCCGGACCTGATGCTGCGTGCCTACCGGGCCGGTCTGTTCCCGATGGCCGAGACGCGCCTGGGTGACCGGCTTTACTGGCTGGACCCCGAGCAGCGCGGGGTGCTGCCGCTGGACAGCTTCCATTTGCCGCACCGGCTGCTGCGCACCGTGTTGTCCGGCGCCTTCGAGGTGGCTGCCGACCAGGACTTCGCCGCCACCATCGCCGCCTGCGCCGATGCCGCGCCGGGGCGCGAGGACACCTGGATCAATGCCGAGATCGAGCGGCTGTTCATCGAGCTGCACCGCCTGGGCCATGCCCATTCGGTCGAATGCCGCCAGCACGGCGAGCTGGTCGGCGGGCTTTACGGCGTCGTCCTGGGGGGCGTCTTCTTCGGCGAGAGCATGTTCAGCCGGGCGCGGGACGCCTCCAAGGTGGCCCTGGCGCATCTGGTGGTCAGCTTGCGCCTCGGTGGTTTCCGCCTGCTCGACACCCAGTTCGTCACCCGCCATCTGACCCAGTTCGGCGCCATCGAGATCCCGCGCGATGCCTACAAGGCGCTGCTGGCGGCCTCGGTGGATGTGCCAGCGCGCTGGGTGGCCGGCACCGACCCGGCCGTGCTGGAGGCTGAGTTGCGAGCCATGGCGCGGCATGCCGCGGTGAAGGAGAGGCACGATGCCGACCGTTGAGGCGAGCCGCCGCGGCGCCGTCCTGGCCGCCTTGCTGGCGCTGTCGGCGCCGGCCGCCGCCCAGGATCGCCCGGTGTTTCCGCCGACCCGCGACGTGGCGGTGACCTACCAGGCGGACATCGCCGCCGCCGCCGCGCCGCACGAGATCGTCATGCGCTACTCGGTGGCCCGCGACCGCGCCCGGGTCGATGGCGGGCTGCCCGGCTACGTCCTGGTGGACCTGAAATCCGGGCACGCCACCATCGTCTTCGAGCAGATCGGCATGATGATGGACGCGCCGCGCAATGCCGGGGTGGACCAGGCCCTGGTGCTGGAGAGCGGCAGGGATTTCGTCCGCAAGGGCAGCGACACCGTCGCCGGCCTGCGCTGCACGGTGTGGGCCGTCACGTCCGAGGACGCCACCGGCACGGCCTGCGTGACCGCCGACGGCGTGGTGCTGCGCGCCAGCGGGCACGACCGCAAGGGGCGGACGGGCAGCATCGAGGCCACCAGCGTGCAGTATGAGCCGCAGGCCGAGGCGCTGTTCTCGCCGCCGGCGAACGTGCACAAGGTCACCATCGCTTCCGGGCCGGGGGGGGCGGCGGCCGTGCTCAACCGCCTGCGCAACGGCCAGCCATGAGGGGCCTGGCCGCGGCGCTGCTCGTCCTGGCTCCCGTCGCCGCCGCCGCGCAGGAGCGCCCGGCGCTCATCCCGACCCGTGACGTCGACGTCGTCTACATGATGGTGCAAACCGACGCGCCGGGCGGGCCGCGGGTGGTCGAGGAACGCCTGCGCTGGGCCGTGACCGCCGGCAAGCTGCGCATCGACCCGCCCATTCCGGGCCTGTGGATGGTCGTCGACACCCGCACCCGGCGGCTCGCCACGGTCCGCGACTCCGAGCGTTCGGTGCTGGAAATCGAATCTCCGCAAGCCCTGCCGTGGCCGGCGCCCGCCGCCGGCGCCGCATTCCAGCGCCACGGCGACGACACGGTCGCCGGCGTGTCCTGCACGGAGTGGCAGACTGCGGACATGACCGGGGCGCCGACGCTGGCCTGCATCACCGGCGACGGCGTGCTGCTGCGCGCCAGCGTCGCCGGCCGGGTGGTGGTGGAGGCGCTGCACGTCCGCTACGCCGCGCCGGACGCCTCGGTGTTCCGCATCCCCGAGGATTACCGGAAAATAACCCCGCCGCCGGTGCAACGTCCGGCGCCCTGATCGGTCAACCCGGCATGGTCCCCATCCCCTTTCCCCGTGCGCTCGCGGTCTGGCGCGACCCCGCCGGCCGGTTTTCCCCGCTGAAACTCGCCGCCTTGCTGCTGGTGCTGTTGCCCGCCGCCCGGCTTGGCGTGCTGTGGGCCCTGCACGATCTCGGTGGCCGGCCGATCACCGAGGTGCTGCACGGGCTGGGCGACTGGACCGTCCGTTTCCTGCTGCTGACGCTGGCGGTCACGCCGGCCCGGACCGTGCTGGACTGGCCCGGCGTGGTGAAGCTGCGCCGCCTGCTCGGGGTGACGACGGCCTGCTATGCCGGCGCTCATCTGGCGCTCTACGGCGTCGATCAGATGTGGGTGCTGCGCACCATCGCCAGCGAGATCGTGCTGCGGTTTTACCTCACCATCGGTTTCGCGACCCTGCTCATGCTGGGCGTGCTGGCCGTCACCTCGACCGACGGCTGGCAGAAGCATCTGGGACGACGCTGGAAGCTGCTGCACCGGCTGGTCTTCGTGCTGCTGCCGCTGGCGCTGTGGCACTATTTCCTGCAATCCAAGGCCGACGTCACCAGCGCGGCGTTCTTCACGGGTCTGGCGTGCTGGCTGATGCTGTGGCGGCTGGCCCCGAGGCGCTGGCAAGGCCGGCTGCTGCTGTTGCCGCCGCTGGCGCTGCTCGCCGGCCTGGCGACCGCCGGCATCGAGGCGGGCTGGTATGGCCTGGCCACCAATGCGCCGGCCTGGCGGGTGCTGGCGGCCAACCTCGACATCACCTTCGGCCCCCGTCCGGCGGTGTCCGTCGCGCTATGCGGTCTGGCCGTGTTCGTGGTGGCGTTGTTGCGCCGGACGGTGCGCGGGGGCCGCAGGCGGCAGGCGGTGCGGCTGGGGGCGGCCGGCTGAAAGCGCGGGCGTTGACCCGTTCATCCACGCAATCCGGCGCGGCAGAATGGTCCGCGTCTATGGCCGGCAATCCCGTTTGCACCCAGCCCATGCCCACGTCGGACCTTCCGCCAAACGACCGGAGTTGGCCGGTTACCGCTCGTCTGCTCTCGGGATTGTGACTCCGGGAAATCGCCGTCATGCTCGCACGCAACGCCTACATCACCGGCCAAACGATCACAGCCAATGGCGGTTGGTGCATGAGCCGAACCGCCCATCTGGAAAAGGACGAACCGCATGGAATATCGCCGTCTCGGCGCATCGGGCCTGCGCGTGCCCGCGCTCTCGTTCGGCACCGGCACCTTCGGCGGTGTGGGCGACTTCTTCAAGGCCTGGGGCTCCACCGATGCCGGTGGCGCGACCCGGCTCATCGACATCTGCCTGGACCATGGCATCTCGATGTTCGACAGCGCCGATGGTTATTCGGGTGGCATGGCCGAGCAGATTCTGGGCCAGGCGATCAAGGGCAAGCGTGGGCGCCTGCTCATCTCGACCAAGGTGACCTTCCGGACAGGCGACGGTCCCAACGATTTCGGATCGTCGCGCATCCACCTGATCGATGCGGTGCATGCCTCGCTGAAGCGGCTCGGTGTCGATCACATCGACCTGCTGCAGCTGCACGGCCAGGACTACAACACGCCGGTCGAGGAAACCCTCTCGACGCTCGACCAGATCGTGCGCGACGGCAAGGTGCGCTATGTCGGCGCGTCGAATTTCTCGGGCTGGCACCTGATGAAGTCGTTGTCGGTCGCCGACCGCCATGGCTATCCGCGTCACGTCTCGCACCAGGTCTATTACTCGCTGCTCAACCGCGACTATGAATGGGAGCTGATGCCGCTGGGCCGCGATCAGGGGGTTGGCGCGACCATCTGGAGCCCGCTCGGGTGGGGCAAGCTCACCGGCAGGATCCGCCGCGGCCAACCCGCAATGCCCGGCACGCGGGCCCACGACATCGCCGGCACTGGCCCGCACTTTGATGAGGAGCGTCTGTTTCGCATTATCGACGCGCTCGATCGGGTGGCCGGGGAGACCGGCAAGACGATCCCGCAGGTCGCGCTCAACTGGCTGCTGCGGCGCGCCACCGTCGCCAGCGTCATTGTGGGTGCGCGCAACGAAGCGCAGCTTGTCGAAAATGCCGGCGCGGTCGGCTGGGCGCTGACCGACGATCAGGTTGCGGCGCTCGACGCCGCGAGCGACCAGGTGCCAGCCTATCCGGTTTGGCATCAGCGCGGCTTCCCGATCCTCAACGAAGCCCCATCCGCCAGGCGCTGATCTGACCGTCATGGCCGCCCCCGGGCTCTTCGACCTGGGGGTTCTCACGGCCATGCACCTTCCGCCAACCGCGTCCAAACGACCGGAGTTGGCCGGGAGTTGACTGGCGGCTTCGGGACGCAAATTCTTCCAAGCAGACGGCGATCGTGTAGGGTGGAGCCCACCATCGCAAGCCACTGGCACCTCGCCGCATGCGAGAGCGGGCTTTTGAGCCGGTTGCAGGCTTGATTCGGTGGGCTGAAGCCCACCCCACCTTGCTGGCCCGCCGGCACAGCGGTCCCGGGCGGCGGCAGCCCGTGCGGCTGGGCGCGGCTGGCTAGCCGGGGTCAGGCAGCCCGGCCAGCGCCAGCGCCTCGCGCAACCGTTGCCGGCCCAGCTCCTCGGAGAACGTGGCGAGGGCGAACCGGTGCCCTTCCGTGGCCAATTGCTGCCACAGCGCCGGCGTCTCGTACAGCCGCGCCACCGCGAGCGCGAACGGCCCGGCGCCGTCCGCCACCAGCAGGTGCTGGCCGCCCACCAGGCCGCTGCCCTCGACCGCGACGCTGCTCGCCACCACCGGCACGCCGTGGGCCAGGCTCTCGGCCAGCTTGCCCTTGAAGCCGGCGCCGAAGCGCAGCGGCGCGATGCTGACCCGATGGCGCCCAAACGCCTCCGCCAGATCCGCGACGTAGCCCTCGATCACCACGTCCGGCCCGGCCAGCGCGCGCACCGCCGCCGGCATGCCATGGCCGTAAACGTGCAGCGCCAAGCCGGGCGCCAGCGGGAGCAGCAGCGGCAGCACCGTGGTGGCGAACCAGATCACCGCGTCGGCGTTCGGCCGGTGATCGAATCCACCCAGGAACATGATGCCGTGACGCTCGGCAAACCCGGCCGTGCCGCGCCGGCGCGGCCCGATCACCCAGGGCAGGTAGACCATCCGCGCCGCCGGCAGCTCGCCGCGCAGCAGCTCCATTTCCTGCGCGTTGCACACCAGGGCGGCATCGGCGGCGGCGAACATCCGCAGTTCGGCGGCGCGCATCGCCTCGGCCTCCCGGCGCAGCGCCTCCGAGCCGGTCAGCTCGGCTTCGCGCTGCAGGCGCAGGAAGTGCAGGTCGGCGTTGTTGAACAGGATGCGCGCCTGCGGGGCGTAACGCCGCAGCAACGGCAGCATCCGCTCGGCCACCGTCACGCGGTGCACATAGGCCAGTGCGAAGGACGGGCCGCGCAGCGCCATCAGGTGCTCGGGACCCGCGCAGCACGGATGCGCGACCAGCTCGATGCCGGCCCCGGCCAGCGCCTCGGCATAGGGGGAGGGGGCGGCGAGGTTGGCGGGCAGGAAGGTGACCGCGTAGCCCAGCGATTGCAGCAGGCGCATGTGCTCGAGGATGACGTTCGAGCCGGCGTCGTGGTCGGGCGCCGGCACCGTCTCGTCGATCACCAGGGCCCGTGGGCGCGCCGTGTCGGGGGGCAGCGGGTATTGCACGTCGGGGCAGCCGATCATCACCTCGGCGGTGACTTCGCCGGACAGGAACCGGTGCAGCCGGGACGGCAGCAGGGCAAACCCGTCGGTCCAGCGCTCGCCCGTTTCGGCGGCGTGAAATCCCTCCTCCAGCCCGCGGTAGTCGTGGCGCAGCGCCACCGACGCGCCATCGCCGCGCAGCCGTATCCACTGCAGGCTGACGCCGAGCCGGCGGCCGTCGGGCGATCCCTGGGTTTGCGCCGCGGGCACCAGCGCGCGCGACAGCAGGCGGATCTCCCGGGCCGGACAGGTCAGGCGGAAAACGTGAAGGCCCTGCGCCACCGACAGCGGCGGCAGCACCCGCCCGTCCACCAGCAGCCGCAGGTCGGGGTCACCGGCCGGCTTCGGCTGTTCCGCACGCGGTTCCGTCACGGGGACGCTCAAGGTCGCAGAAAATCCCATATTGCACGGCTCGCGACATCCGGCGCCACACGCCGCCGGAGCGCGAACGAACGCCCACGACCGTTACGGGGGCGCCGCCGGCCCACAATACAGCACAACCCATGGCGCCAAAGCGAGTCGCGCCACTCGACGTCCGTTATCTTTTCGAGCAGATTGCCGCCCGACCGGCGGCCGACCCGGGGCCGTCGTCTTTGCCGAAGCAGGATTGTGGGCATGTCCGAATCCGCCAGCCCCCACGTGTCCCCCATGCCGCTGTTCTTCAGGCGCGTGGTCGGCGTGAACCCCGAGGTCCATGGGGCGCTGCGCCTCGACCGCGATACCGGCTTCGGCTACGCGGCGGCGGCGCAGTCCGTGCCGATCGGGCTTGGCGAGATGGAGGCCGCGTCCCAGCACTATCCGATTCTGTTCGCCAATGGCGCGCCGCCCGTGGCGGTGGCGCTGCTGGGCCTGCGCGAGGCCGAGAACCTGTTCGTCCTGCCGGACGGCAGTTGGCGGCCGGCGCGCTACGTGCCCGCCTATGTGCGCGCCTTCCCGTTCATTTTCGTCGAGAACGAGACCACCGGCACCGTCTATGTCGGCATGGAGCCCGACGCCGGCTGCCTGCGCTCCGACGCCGGCGTGCCGCTGTTCGAGGACGGCAAGCCGACCGCGGCGCTGAACGAGAGCGTGGCGTTCTG
>CAYWOW010000010.1:0-56301 GCA_964459005.1 uncultured Acetobacteraceae bacterium | reverse complement strand
CGTTCAGCGGCGTGCGGATTTCGTGACTCATGTTGGCCAGGAACTGCGACTTCGCCCGGCTGGCCGCCTGGGCCGCCGCCACCGCCTGGGCGAGCTCGCCAGCCAGGCGTTCGTTGCGCAGACGCCCCAGAAACGCCTCGACCACCGAGGCATGAGCGCCCCGCAGCAGCATCAGCAGCACCGCGGCATAGACCAGCGACAGCACGGACAGCACGGCGTTCATGCGCCCGGACGCCGACGCCCCATAGGCCAGTCCGGTCGGCAGCACGGCCAGCAGGATGTATGCCCGCGCGGCCGCCGGGATGCTCAGCGAGGTGGCGACGGCAGAGGCGCTCATCGCCACCAGGACGATATTCAGGAAATTCTGCGCGTCCTGCCCGCCCTGCCATACGACCACGACGCCGAGCACACCCCAGACCGCGCCGGTCAGCCCGGACAGCACGATGATCCAGCGGACCATCCGGTCCACCATGGCCGGCGGGCAAGCCGTTTCCGCCGCGCCGACACGCCAGGCCACCCGCAGGCGGAACAGCCCCAGCGCCCCCATCGCCACCAGCCAGCATATCAGCCCGCCGGCCGAAGCGACCGGCCGCAGGATTACCGCGGCGGCGCCCGCGACCACGACATTGCCGACGGCGGCGACCGGCAGACCACGCGCGGCGGCGAGCATTTGCACGCGCTGCAGCGCCGCGATCTCATCCCCGGCCGGGGGCGCAACAGCGCCTGGCCCGGCATCCCGCCGGAATTCCCGGGCAGCACGAGCGAAGATGCCCCGCAGCATCAATCCGCCGCCTTTCCTGCGCCCTGACCGCAGCCAACCCCACCTTCTGGCACCAGACCGGCGTTAGCCGGGCCGGCTGACCGCCGCAAGGGAAAACCCGCATCGCGGCCGGTGGCCATCACACGTTCAGATCGGCAAACCGCTTGCCGGCGTTCACCATCTCGCGCAGCACCGCCGCCGGTTCCCAGCCCACGCCATCGCGCGCGGCCATCGCCTCGATCCGGCGCAGCATCTCCGCCACCCCGATGCCATCCGCCCCGTACATCGGCCCGCCCCGCCACGCCGGATAGCCGTAGCCGTTGACCAGCACCACGTCGATGTCCGAGGGGCGCCGGGCGATCCCCTCGCCGAGAATCTTCGCCCCTTCGTTCACCATGGCGGCGTGCACCCGCTCGATGATTTCCGCCGCCGCCACCGGCCGGCGCACGATGCCCTTCTCGGCGGAGGCACGGTCCACCAGTTCCGTCACCACCGGGTCCACCTCCCGCCGCCCGTTGGTGTGCCGGTAATACCCCGCGCCGGTCTTCTGCCCGAAGCGCCCCATCTCGCAGAGCCAGTCGGCGATCGGCACGTTGCGTGCCCGCTTGTCGCGCTTGCCCGCCAGCCGCTTGCGGTTGGCCCAACTGATGTCGAGCCCGGCCAGGTCCGCCACCGCATACGGCCCCATCGCGAAACCGTAGGCTTCCAGCGCCGCATCCACCTCCTGCGGATAGGCCCCGTCCTCGAGCAGGAAATCGCACTGCCGACGCCAGCGGGAAAAGATGCGGTTGCCGATGAAGCCGTCGCACACGCCGGCGATCACCGCCACCTTGCCGATCCGCTTGGCCAGCGCCAGCGCGGTCGCCAGCGTCTCCGGCGCGGTCCGCCCGCCGCGCACGATCTCCAGCAGCTTCATCACATGCGCCGGGCTGAAGAAATGCAGCCCGAGCACCCGCTCCGGCGCATCCACCACGTCGGCCATCAGGTCGATGTCGAGGTAGGACGTGTTGCTGGCCAGCAGGCAGTCGCGCCGCACGATGCGCGACAGGCGCCGGAACACGTCGAGCTTGAGCGGAAGGTCCTCGTGCACCGCCTCGATCACCAGCGCCGCCTTGGCCAGCGCACGCAGGTCGGTGGCGAAGCGGATGCGTCCCATCCGCTCGTCCAGCACCTCCGCCTCCAGCCGCCCCCCCTTCACCTGACGCTCGTAGACCTGCCTGATGCGGCCTTCGGCGGTACGCGCCGCCTCGGCCGACACTTCGGTCAGTGTCACTTCCAATCCGGCATCGGCCAGCGCGATGGCGATGCCGGAGCCCATGGTGCCGCCGCCGACCACGCCGCAGCCCTGTACCGGTCGGCAGCGCACTTCCTGGCCGTCTCCGGTCGCCATGCGGGCAGCCACCCGTTCGGCGCGGAACAGATGGCGCAAGGCCCGGCTTTGCGGCCCCGACCGCAACTCGAGCGAGGTTCGCCGCTCGCGCTCCAGCCCCTCGGCGAACGGCAGGTCGATCGCCCAGCCCACCGCCGCGGCCGCGGCCACCGGGGCAAGGGCGCCGCGTGCCCGGCGCACCACCGCCGCCACCGCCGCGTCGAAGGCGGTGCGTGCCTCCGCAGACACAATGTCCGGCACCGTCCGGTTGCGCGCCATCGGCAGCGTGCCGCGCACCGCCATGTCGCGTGCCCGCTCCACCGCCGCGCGGCGCAGGTCGGTGGCGATTTCGTCGACCAGCCCGAGTTTCAGCGCCTCGTCGGCCGGCACATGGCGGCCGCTGGTCACCATCTCCAACGCCGCCATCGCGCCGGCCAGCCGGGGCGCCCGCTGGGTGCCGCCGGCACCGGGGATCAGCCCGATCCGGCTCTCCGGCAACCCCACCCACCCGTCCGGCGCCATGATCCGCGCGTGGCAGGCCAGCGCCAGCTCGAACCCGCCGCCCAGCGCGGTGCCGTGCAGCGCCGCCACGAAGGGTTTGCCCGCCGCCTCGATGGCCGCGTTCACCACGCCGGTGGTGATCTCCGGCGGCGGCGCGTCGAACTCGCGGATATCCGCCCCCGCCACGAAGGTTCGCCCGGCACCGGCAAGCACCGCGGCACGCACCACCTTGTCCGCCGCCACCTCGGCCACCGCGGCCAGAAGCTGGGCACGCAGCGGATTGGTGAGGAGATTCACCGGCGGATTGTCGATGACGATGACGGCCACGTCGCCGTACCGTTCGATGCTGACCAGAGTTTTCACGCTGCCCATGTCGTGGCGCTTGCCCGCCGGTCCCTCATTCGACGTCGTAGAATTTCACGTTCCACCGCGTCCGCGCGAAGCGATAGCCCGAATGTTCGGCGCGATAGGCGATGGAATTGACCTGATCGTGCACCGGCACCCAAACCGCGGCGTCCATGATGCGCTGTTGCGCCTCGGCATAGAGCGCGTCGCGCCGGGCTGGGTCGGGCGCACCGGCCGCGTCCTCGAGCACCTTGTCCAGCACGGGGTCGTTGAGGTGCGAATAGTTGAACTTGCCGTAGCCCACGTGCGGGATGTTCCGGCTGTGGAAGATGATTTCCAGGCAGGACGGATCGCCCGATACCCAGCGCAGCACCTGGATGGAATTCTGATTGGACATGATCAGATCCTCGCGCTTGGCGAAGGTGATCACTTCCAGCCTGATGTCGAAGCCGAGCTTCTTGAGGTCGGCCTGCGCGCCCACCCCCATCTCGGGCTCCATCACCTGCGGCACGTCGAAGCTGGCGGACAGGCGCTGGCCGTCCTTCACGCGGACGCCGTCCGGCCCGGGTTTCCAGCCCGCCTCGTCCAGCAGGGCGGCGGCCTGTTTCGGATCGAACGGATAGTACTTCTCCACCCCCGGCCAATAGCCGGGCGTCCCCTTCGACAGCGGCCCGAACACCGGCTTCACCAGGCCGAAGAACAGGTCGTCGGTCAGGCGCGCCCGGTCGATGCCCAGGATGAAGGCTTTCCGGACCCTGATATCGGTGAAAATGCCGTGGTCCGTGTTCAGCAGCAGCCCGGTCGGCAGACCGGTGGCCTCGCCCAGCATGGTGCGGAATTTCGGGTCGGCCTGGAACCGCTGCATATCCAGCATCGGGGTCAGATCGGACATATCGATCTCGCCGCTTTCGAGTGCCGCCACACGGGTGGAGGCATCGGGAATATAGCGATAGGTGACGCGCGCGACCTTCGACGGCCCCTTGTTCTTCATGAACTCGGGCGCCCAGTTATACGCCTCGAAGCGCTCGGTTGTCAGTTTCTGGCCGCGGTCCCAGGAGACGAACCTGAATGGCCCGGCGCCCACCGGGGCGGCGGCGAAGCCGGCGTCGCCCAGTTTTTTCACCGCCGTCGGCGAGACCATCGACAGCTCGCCCTGGCTCAGGCTGGGCGCCGCCGCGCCCCACGGGCGCTTATAGGTAATCTTTACTTCGTAGGGTCCGATGATTTCGGTACCTGCGTAGGGGCCGAGCACGTCCACGGCCCCCTGGCTGCCCAGTTTCGGGTCGACGATGGAATCGAGGGTGAAGGCCACCGCCTCGGCGTTGAACGGCGTGCCGTCATGGAAGGTGACGCCCTCGCGCAGCTTGAGGGTGATGCTGAGGCCGTCGGGGGCGACGGTCCAGGCGGTCGCCAGTCCGGGATGCAGGCTGCTGTCCCCGTCGCTGGCGATCAATTGGTCGAAGATGTTGTAGATCACCTGCGTTTCGTGGCGCGACTGGGTCACCCGCGGGTCGTAGGTGCGGGCGGAGTTGTCGTCTTCCCCCCAGGTGATGGAGAGGTTCTGCGCCGCCGCGGGCAACGCCGCGGCAACGAAGACGGTCGCGAGCAGGAGACGGCGCATGGTCATGATCCCCGGTGTTGACGGGGTCATTATGGAAGCACAGCGCCTTGCCCGGAAGGGGCATCGATAAGGTCCGTGGCGGGCATGTTACGCAACTGAGCCGTTGCAAAATACGTATAAATCGGCCAAGCTGCCACGCGGATGCAAGATCTCGTCGTTTTGTGGCACATCCCGTGCGACCGTGCGCCGCCGGGGAGGCCGACCGCGGGAGGAAACATGAAAATCACCGGGATGGAAACGCTCAGCGCCGATGCGGGCTGGCGGACTTTTTCCTTCCTCAAGGTCACCACTGATACCGGTATCACCGGGTGGTCCGAGTACAGTGACAGCGAAAGCTTCGGCAGCCCCGGGCTCACGCGGGTGATCGAGGCGCTGGCGCCGATCGTCATTGGCCGCGACCCGCGCCCGATCGAGCTGGTGGTTTCCGCCCTTCACGTGCTCACCCAGCATGCCTCGCGCGGTGGGCTCGCCCAACAGGCTATCGCGGCGGTCGAGAACGCGCTGCTCGACATCAAGGGCAAGGACCTCGGCGTGCCGGTCTATGCCCTGTTCGGCGGCCCCGTGCGCGAGCGCATCCCGGTCTACTGGTCGCACACCGGCACCTACCGTGTGCGCAATGCCGCCCTGTTGGGGGTGGCGGAACTGCGCAGTTACGACGACCTGGCGCGGCACGGCGCGGAAATCCGCGACCGCGGCTTCAAGGCGCTGAAGACCAACCTGATGCCGAGCGTGGCGGGCCGGCTGACCGGTTTCGCCCCCGGCTTCGGGCGGACACCGGGCTGGCCCGAGCTGAACTGGGACGAGGCCGCGGTGCGCGCCGCCGCCGACACCATGGCCGCGCTACGCGCCGGGGCGGGACCGGACATGGGGCTGATGCTCGACCTCAACTTCCACTTCAAGACCGAGGGATTCAGCCGCATCGCCGACGCCGTGGCGCCGTACAACCTGACCTGGCTGGAGTTCGACATCCACGATCCCGCCGCGCTCCGGCTGATCCGCGACCGCGCGACCTGCCCGATCGCCAGCTGCGAGACGCTCTGCCACCGCCGCGAGTTCAAGCCCTATCTCGAGGCCTACGCGATGGATGTGGCGATCATCGACGTGCTCCGGAACGGGCTGGCCGAGTCGCTGAAGATCGCGGCGATGGCGGAGGTCTACGGGGTCAACGTCGCCCCGCACAACTACTACGGCCACCTCGCCAGCGTGATCAGCGCGCATCTCTGCGCCGTGGTGCCGAATTTCCGCATCATGGAGACCGACATCGACGGCGCGCCGTGGCGGGACGAGTTCGTCACCGCGGTGCCGGCGATCGAGAACGGCGAGATGGTGCTGCCGACCGGCCCGGGCTGGGGCATCGATATCAACGAGGCCGCGGTGCGCGCGCGGCCGCCCCGCAACTAGAGCCGTAACGCCGCCTGAAAGGTTTCCACCGCCGCAGGGACATCCCTTCGCCATCCGGCGGGGGCAAGCAGCGAGGAGAACGAGCCATGAGCCAAACCACGCCGCTCAGCTCCGCGGGCACGCAACCGCCTGCTGTCATCGAACCGCTGGAACGCGAAACCATCCGGCGCGTCATCTGGCGGCTGATGCCGCTGCTGATGCTGGGCTATTTCTGCAACTACATCGACCGGGTGAATGTCGGCTTCGCCGCGCTGACGATGAACAAGGCGCTCGGCTTCTCGTCCGCGGTGTTCGGCTTCGGCTCGGGCCTGTTCTACGTCGGCTACCTCGTGTTCGAGGTGCCCAGCAATCTGATCCTGGCGAAGGTCGGCGCACGGCGCTGGATCGCCCGCATCCTGTTCAGCTGGGGCATTGTCTCCGGCCTGACCGCCTTTGTCTGGAACGACTGGAGCTTCTACGGCATCCGCTTCCTGCTCGGGGTGGCCGAGGCGGGGTTCTATCCGGGCATCGTGGTTTACCTGACCTGGTGGTTCCCGTCCCATTACCGCTCGCGCATGGTGGCGATTTTCATGTCGGCCCAGACGATCTCGCTGATCATCGGGCCAATGGTGTCGGCCTGGCTGATGTCGATGGACGGGTCGTTCGGCCTGCGGGGCTGGCAATTGCTGTTCCTGATCGAGGCGCTGCCGCCGATCGTCACGGCCGTCGTCTTCTGGGTGTGCCTGACGGATCATCCGCGCGACGCCGCCTGGCTGCGGCCCGACCAGCGCGACTGGCTGCAGCACCGGCTGGACTCGGAGACCGCGCAGCGCGAGGCGGTCCACCGCTACGGACTCGGCGAAGCGCTGGTCAATCCGCGGGTCTGGCTGCTCATCATGGTGTATTTCGGCTATGCCTCGGCGAACACGGTGGTGAATCTCTTTCTGCCGCAACTCGTCCGCTCGCTCGGTGTATCGATAACGATGACCGGCTTCCTGGCCGCGTTGCCGTTCGTCTTCGGGCTCGTGGCGATGCTCTACTGGAGCCTGCGTTCGGATCGCACGGGCAGCCGCACGCGGTATGCCGCCTCGGCCTGCCTGGTCGCCGCCGCGGGGATGGTGGCTTGCAGCCTCATCGGCCCGACCCGTCCGGTGTTCATGATGGCGGCGCTGATCCTGGCGATCATGGGCACGCAGTCGTTCGCGCCGACCTTCTGGCCGTTGCCGACCGCCATGCTGTCCGGCGTCGCCGCGGCGGGCAGCATCGCGCTGATCAATTCGGTGGGCAACATGAGCGGATTGATCGCCCCCTGGGTCTACGGGCTGATCAAGGACGCGAATGGCGGCAGCGACCACGCTGCGTTGCTGGTGATCGCCGCCGCGCCGGTGATCGCGGCGCTGGTGCTGGTGGCGATGGGTCACGACCGGCGGCTGGAACGCATCCCGTCGCACCCGTGAGTCGCTCTGAAGTCATTGCCAGGGAAATTGTCCCGGGCGACGACACCTAAGCCGAGCCGCCGTCCACGGTCCAGTTCTGTGACGTGCACATCCGCGAATCGTCGGCCGCGAGCCACAGTACGAGGCGGGCGACGTCGGCCGGAAAAATCTTCTGATTCAGGCACTGCTCCTTGAGCCGGGCGGCCAGGTACTCCGGGGTCAGCTTCGCCATCTGCCGTTCGGTGATGATCTGGCCCGGGATGACGCAGTTGACCCGGATATTGGCGCCCCCGAGCTCGCGGGCGAAGCAGCGCGTCAGGCCCTCGATGGCGGCCTTGCTGGCGGTGTACCCCGGCATGCCGTCCCGCATCTTGTGCCAGGAAATCGAGCCGACGTTGACGATCGATCCGCCGCCCTGGGCCTGCATCATCGGCGCGATCGCCTGAATGGCGAAGAAGTGGTGCCGCAGGTTCACGGCCAGCCGGTCGTCCCAGTATTCCGCCGTCACGTCCTGCCAGGCATGGCGCTGGTCGTGGGCGGCGTTGTTGACCAGCACGGAAAACGGCGCGACGGCGACGGCCGCCCCGGCGATCGCGGCCCGCAACGCGGGGATGTCGCGCACATCGCACGGGACGTAATGCGGCCGCGGATGCCCGGCCGCTGCGAGGCGCGCGCACAGTGCCTGGGCCGGCTCGTCCTGGATGTCGACGAAGGCAACGCGGGCGCCCTGGGCGGCGAAGTGCTCGACGATCACCGCGCCGATGCCGCTCGCCCCTCCGCTGACGAACACGGCCCGGCCGCTCAGGCTGGGATAGACGGCGTATCCGGCGTTCATGGGGCAACCTCCCTGCGGCCGATCAGACACACGTCGGCGACAACAATCAGCGGCGAGTCGTCCAGTTCGGACTCGCCGCTGTCGAGCAACGCGGCAAAGCGGTCGTACAGCCGCTGATATTCCAGGTTCCCTTCGTCGGCGAGAACGGTTCCATCGACCTCGAGACGGTGTCCGGTGATCGGCATCCACAGCCGTCGTCCGGTGCGGGTCACGATTTCGATGGTTCGTATTTCGGACGTCGAGCGCCAGTCGATCTCGGCGTGCAGGCGATCCTCTTCCCGCAAGCCGGCAAAGTCGATCTCCGCGGCAACCGGGGTCTGCGCACCATCCGCTGTCCACAGTGTCGCGGCGCGAACCACCAGCGGCATCGGCAGTACTCGCGTCAGGATCGAAATTCCGTTGATGCCGAAATCGAGGACGCCGAAGCCTCCGGTCTTCCACATCCAGCCCTTCTCGGCATGAATAGCGGCGGCGTTCTCCTTCCAGGTCATTTCCACGCTTGCCACCTGCTGGTCCGCCAGGATCGCGCGGGCGCGTTCGACGGCGAGACCGAACCGGGAATGCCAGCTGACCATCAGCGTCACCCCGGCGTGCTCGGCCGCCTGCCGAACCAGGCGAAATTCGCCGAGCGTCGAAAAGGGCGGCTTTTCCAGCAGGACATGCTTGCCGGCCGCGATCGCGTCCAGCGCGATGCGGCAACGCACATCAGGGGGCGTGCAGATGGCGACCGCCTCGATGGCGGGCTCCGCCGCCAACATCTCGCGATAGTCGCAGTACTGCCGCCCGCCGATCGTGGTGGCCGCCGGCCGCGGATCCGCGCTGGCAACGATCTCGAAGTCCGGATGGCTGGCGATCACCGGCAGGTGCGCCCTGAACGAGATCGCGCCGAGGCCGATCACCGCCATGCGATGGGGAGACATTGGCAGTCCTTCCAATCGGGTAAGCAGGATGGGAGTTATACTATGATCCTCGGGGCAGCGTCATCAGCGCGCCTGTGCGCGCCGCCGCAAGAGGGTGTTGCCGGCCGGCCCGGGCTGGGGCACAACTCTGCCTGGAAGGCTTCGATCGCCACCGCAACATCCCCGCCCTTGCGTGGGCAAGCAACGAGGAAACAGGCCATGAGCCAAGTGCCGCCACCTCCCGTCGTCGCCGTCATCGAGCCGCTGGAACGCGAGACCATCCGCCGCGTCGCCTGGCGGCTGTTGCCGCTGCTCATTGTCGGCTATTTCTGCAACTATCTCGACCGGGTGAATGTCGGCTTCGCCGCGTTGACGATGAACAAGGCGATCGGCCTGTCGTCGGCGGCGTTCGGTTTCGGCGCCGGCATGTTCTTCATCGGCTACCTCGCCTTCGAGCTGCCCAGCAATCTGATCCTGGCGAAGGTCGGCGCGCGGCGCTGGATCGCCCGCATCCTGTTCACCTGGGGCATCGTCTCCGGCCTCAACGCCTTCGTCTGGAACGACTGGAGCTTTACCGGCGTCCGCTTCCTGCTCGGTTTGGCCGAGGCGGGGTTCTATCCGGGCATCGTGCTTTACCTGACCTGGTGGTTCCCCTCCTATTACCGCGCCCGCATGGTGGCGTTCTTCATGATGGCCCAGCCGCTGTCGCTGATCATCGGTCCGGTGGTATCGGCCTGGCTGCTGACGCTGGACGGGTGGCTCGGTTTCCAGGGCTGGCAGGTGCTGTTCCTGGTCGAAGCGCTGCCGCCGATCATCATGAGCATCGTGTTCTGGTTCTACCTGACCGACCGTCCGAAGGAGGCGGCTTGGCTGCGTCCCGACCAGCGCGAGTGGCTGCAAAGCCGGCTGGACTCGGAGAACGTCCAACGCGAGACGGTGCACCGCTACCGGCTCGGCGAGGCGCTGATCAATCCGCGGGTCTGGTTGTTCGTGGTGGCGTATTTTGGCCAGGGCTCGGTGAGCATGGTGGTGGCGCTCTTCCTGCCGCAGATCATCCGCTCGCTCGGCGTATCGATACAGGTGACCGGCTTTGTCTCGGCGCTGCCGTACGTGTTCGGAGCGGTGGCGATGCTCTACTTCAGCCTGCGTTCGGATCACACCGGCAACCGCCTGGTCTATTCCGTCACGGCCCTGCTGGTGATGACCGTGGGGCTGGAGGCTTGCGCCTTCATCGGTCCGACCAGTCCGGTGTTCATGACGATTGCGTTGATCGTGGGCGTCATGGGCATCCAGTCGTTCGGGCCGTTGTTCTGGCCGCTGCCGACGGCCATGCTGTCTGGCTTCGCCGCCGCGGGTGGTATCGCGCTGATCAACTCGGTGGGCAACATCAGCGGATTCGTGGCCCCCTGGCTGTTCGGGGCGATCAAGGACGCCAGTGGCGGCACCGACCATTATGCCTTGTACGTGATCGCCGCCATACCGGTGCTCGGCGCGATAGCGCTGGCGATCGCGGGTCACGACCGGCGGCAGGAGCGCATTCCGAAGGTCGCTTGAGCCGCTGTCATACGGACGCACGATACCGATGGGCGAAGGGGCTCATCGGTATCGCTTCCGTCATTGCGGCCCTCGACCGGTCGGCCGTCATGTCCAGGAAAGGCAAGCCGTCATGAAAATTCAGGACATCAGGTGCTTCCTCCTTCGTTCGCCGGTGAAGGAAGTGAAGGGCGGGGGCAGCGGCTGGGTGACGTCGCGCAGTGCGCTGTTCGTCAAAGTCACGACCGACGACGGCCTCATCGGCTGGGGTGAGGCCGGTCAGACCGGTCCGACCATCATCGTCAAGCATCTTATCGAGCAGGTGGTGGCGCCGATTTATATCGGTGCCAATCCATTCGACGTGGAAGCCCTCTGGGAACGGGCCTATTTGCAGACGCGCGACTACGGCCAGAAGGGCCAGGTGATCGGCGCCATCAGCGGGCTGGACGTCGCGCTTTACGACATCATGGGAAAGGCGACCGGCCAGCCGGTGCACCGGCTGATCGGCGGGCGCCTGCGCGACCGCGTCCCGGCCTACGCGACCGGCCTCTGGTACCGCAAGGACAACGACTCCGTCGAGGCGCTGGTCGAGGACGCGCTCCATTTCAAGTCGCTTGGCTTCAAGGCGATGAAACCGAAGGTCGGCCTCGGCACCATCGGCTACGATGTCGCCCGCATCCGCGGCCTGCGCAAGGCGCTGGGCGACGACATCGAAATCATGATCGACGCCAACCACTCGCTGAGCGTCGCCAGCGCGATCGATTTCGGCCGGCGGATCGAGGAGTTCGACATCGCCTGGTTCGAGGAGCCGACCATTCCGGAGGATGTCGAGGGCTATGCGCGCATTCGCAGCATGCTGCGCATTCCCATCGCGGGCGGCGAATGCGACTTCACGCGCTTTGGCTTCCGCAATCTCGTGTCCAAGGGGGCGATCGACATTGCCCAGCCCGACATCTGCGGTTCCGGCGGCTTCACCGAGTTGAAGAAGATCGCCGCGATCACCAATGCGTTCGGCGTGCTGCTCGTTCCGCACTCCTGGAATTCGATCATCGGCGTGGTGGCGTCGTTGCATCTGGTGGCCTCGCTGCCGGACTGCCCGTCGACGGCGCGGCCGAAACCGTTCCGCCAGCAGCCCGGACTCGAATTCGACCGCTCCGAGAATCCGTTGCGCGACAATTTCGCCAGCGGCGTTCTTGAATTCGCCGACGGTTCCCTGGCGGTTCCCGAGCGGCCCGGCCTCGGCATCGAGATCAGCGAGGAGCAGTTGGAGCCGTGGCTCGAGCGCGAGGACGGCGAGAGGTTATCCGTCCTTTACGCCTAGGTGTTCAGTCCCGACTTCGTTGCCAAGGAAGGCGCGGGGTGGCCTGGCCGCAGAGCATATGTGAGGGCGGCCGAATGGCCGGTTTCCACGCGCCGGGTATCGCCTAAACAGGGCGAATGGACATGAAACCGGTTGTTTCGCGCGGGGCAAGGGGGGCGGGGGTCGTGGCCCTGCTGGCGCTCGTCGTGCTGGCGCTCAACCTGCGCAGTCCGATCACGTCGCTCCCGCCGGTGATCAACGACATCCGCTCCGACCTCGGCATCGGGCCGGCGATGGCCGGTCTGTTGACGACCATCCCGGTGCTCTGCTTCGGCGTGCTGACGCCCGCGGCCTCGCTGTTCATCGCCCGCACCTCGGTCGACCGTGCCGTGTTCGCGACCCTCGGTGGGCTCATTCTCGGGTTGATCATCCGTTCGAGCGGAGGGCTGACCGCGGTACTCGCGGGCACGGTGGTCATCGGTGCCGCCCTGACCATCGGCAACATCGTCAGTCTGATGGTGATCGCCCGGGATTTTCCCCGGCGCCTGCACGTCGTGACCGGAATCTACGCCTCCGGCCTCAATGTCGGTTCGATGCTCTCCTCGGGGCTCACGGCCCCGTTCGCGGTGGTCCTGGGCTGGCGAGGCGCCATCGGCGCCTGGGCGGTGCTGGCGCTCCTCGCCATGGCGCTCTGGGGCTTCGCCACGCGGCGGCGGGGCGGCGGCGGCTCCGAGGCGAGGCCCGGCGTGGCCCGCTCAGGTGCCGTTGCGACGCTGCTGGCCGCGCCGCTGACTCTGCTGCCGGTGTGGCGGCGCCCGCTGGTGTGGCTCCTCGTCGTCGCTTTCACCGCCCATCTCTTCATCTACTACGGCCTGACGGCGTGGCTGCCGGCGTTCCTCATCCAGACCGACGGCATGGCGACGACGCAGGCCGGCTTCGTCGCCTCGCTGTTCCAGGTTCTCGCGCTGCTCGGCTCCTTTGGCGTTCCCGCGCTCGCTGGCCGGGTCTCCGGCGCGGCGCTGCTGGTCGGCATCGCCCTGGCGTGGCTGGTCACCTGCGTGGGATTCCTGGCGATGCCCGGCCAGTGGGTGCTGTGGTCGATCACCGGTGGCATCGCCACCGGCGGCGGCTTCACCACGGTGTTCACGCTCGCCATGGGGTATGCTCACGATCTCAACGACAACCGCCGGATTTCAGCGGTCGTGCAGGGCCTGGGCTATGCGATCGCCTCCGCCGGCCCGCTGCTCATCGGCGTGCTGCACCAGGCCACGGGAGACTGGCACTTGAGTTTCTCGTTGCTCGGGTCCGGCGCGGCGCTGATTGCGTTGGCGGGGATCGGCGTTGCGCGGGCCGACCGCTAGAATCCGAACATGTGGTCCAGGCTGAACCGTCCGCCCTCCGCCGTCAGCCCGTGGTAGCCGAACAGCCGGCAGGTGGCGTCGCGCACCAGCACATAGCCGCGCGCTTCGGCCCGCGCGAGCATTGCCGCGCCGAAGATCGCGTGCGGCTCCACGAGGGCGGAACCCGACAGGGGGATCGCCACCCGCTCCTCGGCGATCGGCCGCCCCGCTCCGTCATGCAGAATGAGCGTGGTCTCGGATCGCGCATGCCACACCCCCGAGGCCGGATAGATCAGCAGCGCGAAACTGCGCCGGTCCTGGTCGCCCAGCTTGAGAAACAGCCGCGTGGACAGGCCCGGCGGCGGCCCGGAATACGATTGCGGCTCGTCACGATACGTCATGGGAAGGTTGAACATATGCGCGCCGAAACTGCTCTCGGCCGCATGCCCGCTCGCCCGGTCCTCGGCCCGCACCAGGGCGTGCAGCCAGCCATCGCCGCCGCCGCCGGCGCGGAAATCGTAGACCAGCTCGGCGTGCCCGCCGTCGAACAGCGCGTCCGCCGGCAGCAGATCGTCGAGATCCAGCGCCACCGCGTGGTCGCGCGGCAGGCAGCCCAGGAAACGTTCGGCCACCAACCCGCCCCGCGGGTCGAAGACGTCCAGCCGCAGCGGCAGATCGGTCTGCGTGGTCGCCATCGGGGTGGGCTGGATCAGCGTGCGCCAGCGCCGGCGCGCCAGCACGGGCAGCGGCAGCAGATAGCCCCGCCCCAGCGGCGCGGGCAGCGCGGGCAGGGCAGGGTCCGTCGCCAGATCGGCCCGCTCGACGTTGACGTGGGCGATGCGCGTGCGGCCGTCGCGCACCACCTCGTAGCGCGGCCGCACCACGTGCCGCCCCGCCCGTATTTCGATTTGCGCGGGCCAAACCACGTCCGGCAGCAACGCCGCCACATCCAGCGCCACCGTGGCAAAACCCGGCAGCGCATGCGCAAACGCCACCGGCCGTTCCGCCCCCATGCGGTCGAGCTGCACCGCACCGGCGGGAATCGGCACGGCGTGGCTGTTTTGGACCCACAACAAAACCCGCTCGCCGGGGGCCGGCGCCGGCAGTCCCGCGTAGCGGTCCGACGGCCAGGCATTGGCGTCGTGCGTGCACGACAGGCTGGCGTCCGCGCCGGAGCCGAACGTGTCGAGCGCGTATTTCACCACGTCGTGCCCGGCGACCCCGATCGCGTGGATGAAAAGCTGCCCGGTGAATGCGGGCAGGCCGAACTGCGCCCGCACTTCTGAACTATCGATCGAGAAGCCTCCGGCCCCTTCCGGCACCGCCTCTTCCCAGGTGGCCAATGCGGTGCCGTTTTCATCGAACAGGCGCAGCCACAACCACCTTTTCCCCACGCCGTAGCCAGCCCAGTAGTTCGCCGTCACCAGCCGGGTGGTGAGCCCGCCCTGGTCGCGAAAGAAGCAGAAATTGGTCGCGAAGTTCAGCCGGTCGAGGTAGCGGCGCGGGTTGGTCAGCATCGCCGCCGGCAGCCGCACCGCATCGAGGGAAAGCACCTCCGCCCCGGCCGGCAACAGGTGGCGGATGCGCGCGACAATGCGCTCGGCATCGAAGCTCGCCACCAGCACGCTGCGTGCCCCGCTGGCGGGCAGCTCGGTCAGCGGGCGCCCCGTCATGCCGGCCCGCAACCGGCCGATCGCCATCGCGTCCTGCACAAAGAGGCCGTGCCAAGCGGGTGCGTCCGGATACAGCGCCAGCAGCGCCTCGATCACGTCGTCGGGGTCGAGCACCACCACCGGCCCCGCCGCGGCGAGCCGTTCGTACAACGCCGCAATGGCCTCGGCCGCCAGCGGATGGGCCAGCGCCTTGTACAGCACGTTACCGCCGTGGCGTGCGTCGAACGTCCGGATGTCCAGCATGGCGCACCTAGTACCCAAAGCGGCGGCACATCTCGGCCGCCACGCCCCCCGTGTCATCCACCGGCTCGACCGGCCAGTGCTCGAAGCGTCCCTCATAGGGCCGCACGCGCCCGTCGTCGATAAGGCCGCGCGTGAACAGCCCGATTCTCCGCGACCGCCCCGGCAGTTTGGCCAGCAGCACCGGGGCGGCAGTCGCCACCGCCTCGGACACCATCGACACCGACTCGCTGGTCACCACGATGGCGTCGGCCAGCGCCAGCATGCCGAAATAGGGGTTCTCGCCGGTCATGTCCCAGACCCAGGCGCCCAGCGGTTCCAGTCGATCCCGCAGCAATTGCCGCACCGCCGGGTCGGTCCGCCGCGACGGCGTCAGCACGACGCCCACGCGGTCCCGCCGCATCATGTCCGCCAGTTGCCCGACCAGGTGCGCGCCCACCGCCGCGTCCAGCCGGAACCGGCCGTTGCCGCCGCCCACCAGTACCGCCACCAGCGGCCGCGGCAGCCCCGCCAGCCGCGCCCGCCACGCCGCCGCCGCCGCGGCCAGACGCTCCGGCGTCACCCGGTGCAGCGCGGTGCGGGTCACCAGCACGTTCGGCCCGGTCAGCTCGTCGTGGCGGGCCGCCACCACGAGATCGAAGCGGCGCACCGCCATGCGCGGATGCTGCACGATCACCACCCGCATGCGCCGGGCCAGCGCCGCCAGCACCGCCGCCGACTTGCCGCCGCAGCCCACGGCCAGCTCCGGCCACGGCGGCGCCAGCGCGGCGGACTCGATCGCGCTCAGCGGCCGCGGCCACCAGGCCGCCGGCACGCGCCGCCACAGCCCGCGCGGCCGCAACACCCGCACCTCGGGCGCCAGCCCGGCCGCCTCGGCAAGCCCGAGCGCCTGCGCCCGCAGGCCGGCATAGTCCTCGGTCAGAACCCAGGAGGCGGAGGGCAACATCGCCCTCTTCTGGCCGCGACCACCGCGCGGGTCAATCGGGCAGCCTTCCTTCCCCCGATCGACCTGCACTACCATCGGCGCATGCGCCTGGAATATCTGATCCGTCGCCTGTTTGGCATCATCCCGATCCTGCTGATCACCTGGACCATCGTGTTCGGCGCCATGCACATGGTGCCAGGCGACCCGGTGCAGTTGCTGCTGGGCGGCAGCCCGGCCAGCCCGGCCGCCATCGAGGCCGAACGTCACCGCCTCGGGCTCGACCGTCCGGTGCCGGTGCAGTACGTCGACTTCCTGCGCCGCGCGCTGACCGGCGATTTCGGCGACAGTTTCGCCACCCGCCAGCCCGTGACGACGATGATCGCCTCGCAGATCGGCTACACGCTGTCGCTGGCCGGCGGCGGGCTGCTGGTGGGGGTGCTGTTCGGCACCCTGCTCGGCGTGCTGGCCGGGCTGCGGCCGAACGGCTGGATCGACACCGCGTTGATGACGCTGGCGCTGGCCGGGCTGTCGCTGCCCAGTTTCTGGATCGGCATGGTGCTGATCTATGTCTTCGGCACCCGGCTGGGCTGGGTGCCGATCATCGGCACCGGCCCCCAGGCGTTGATCCTGCCCAGCATCACGGTGGGGCTGTTCCTGGCGGGCGGCCTGGCCCGGCTGATCCGCGCCAGCATCATCGAGGTGATGAGCCAGGACTACATCCGCACCGCCCGCGCGAAGGGGCTGAGTCCGGTGCTGGTGGTGGCCCGCCACGTCGCGCGCAACGCCGTCATTCCGCCGCTGACGCTGCTCGGCGTGCAGTTCGCGGTGCTGATCGGGGGCGCCGTGGTCACCGAGCAGGTGTTCGCCCGGCCGGGCATCGGCGCCATGCTGGTCAACGCCGTGCTCACCAAGGATTATCCCCTCGTGCAGGGCATCGTGGTGCTGACCACCGCCGCCTATATCGCCATCAATCTGCTTATCGACCTGCTGTACGGGCTGATCGACCCGCGGATATCGCGCACATGAGCGCGGTTGTGGTCGCTCCCCGCGAGGCGTCGCGTTTTGCAAAACTGTTCGCCAGCCCCGGGGCGGTGGCCGGCATGGCGGTGCTGCTGGTGATGGTGGCGGGCGCCATCCTGGCGCCGCTGGTGGTGCCGTTCGACTGGAACGAGACGCGGGTCTGTGCCCGGCTGGCGCATCCCTCCGCGCAAAACCTGTTCGGTTGCGACCTGTATGGCCGCGACATCTTCTCCCGTGTGCTCTATGGCGGGCGCTACACGCTGTCGGTGGGCATCGCCACCGTGGCGATCAGCCTGGTGCTCGGCGGGCTGTTCGGCACCATCATCGGCTATGCCGGCGGGCGCGCGGACGCCTTCGGCAGCCGGGCGATCGACGTCATGCTGGGCTTCCCGCCGATCATCCTGGCCATTCTGGTGGTGGCGGTGCTCGGGGTCGGGCTGTGGAACGCCGCGCTGGCCGTCGGCATCGCCGGCGTTCCGCGATTTGCCCGGGTGGTGCGCGGCGCCGCGTTATCCCTCGCGGCGCGCGAGTTCATCGAGGGCGCGCATGCCATCGGCGCCGGCCGGGTCCGGGTGGTGCGGCGCCATCTGCTGCCCAATCTGGCGCCGACGCTGATCGTGCTGGCCTCGCTGGACCTCGGCAATGCGGTGCTGTTCACCGCCACGCTGTCCTTCCTCGGGCTGGGCGCGCAGCCGCCGGCGCCGGAGTGGGGGGCGATGCTGAACGCCGGGCGCGAATACATGCGTTATGCCCCCTGGACCATGCTGTTCCCGGGCGGCGCGCTGTTTCTCGCCGTGCTGGCGGTGAACCTGGTCGGCGACCGACTCAGCCAGGTGCTCGACCCACGCCAGCGCGGGCGGCTGTGATCGCGCCCTACACCCGCGCCGCCACCCTGGCCGCGTCGCGGCGTGCCTTCCCCGCGGCATCGCGGGCCGACGCGCTCACCTGGAACATCTCCAGGTCGTCGAGATCGGCCGCACTTGCCGGCGTCAGGGCCGTATCCGTGTAGGCGCGGCGGTTCGGGTCGCGCTTGATCGCGCGCCGTACCCTGGCCATGCGCCACACCATGCCGGCGATGCGCACATGCTTGGCGACCAGCCCGCCCAGGTATTTCGGCCAGAACAGCAGGGCCGGTTCGATCGGCATGCCCGGCCGGCGATCGGTGCGCACCTTGCGGCGCAGGTAGCCGCCTTCCAGCGGGTGCACCTTCTCGATCGTCACGCAGCCCCAGAACCACATCAACAGGAACATCATCTTGCCCGGGCTGATGCCGGTGGCCGCCGCGCGCCGCATCACCGTCGCCATGTGCTCCGGCGTGTAATAGGTCTCCCAGGCCAGCCGGTAGGCGCGCTCCCATTCCGCCTTGCTCATGCGCGGATGCGCTGTGACGACGTGCTCCAGGTCGTACTTGTTCATGTCGGGGTCCATCCAGGTCCCCGCCGTGTGCAGCCGCTTGTGGTCCTCGGACCCGGGCAGCGGCGTCAGGCAAAAGAACTCCAGCAGGTCGAGCGGCAGCTCGCGCTGGATGATGCGGATGTCCCGCACGATGGTTTCCGGTGTGTCGTTCGGGAAACCGAGGATGTAGCCCGCGTAGGTGAAGCAGCGCTGCGCCTTCCAGGCCAGCAGCATCTCGCGGTACTCGGCGATGCGGTTCTGCCGCTTCTTGGCGCCGACGAGGCTCTCGGGATCGATGCTCTCCAGCCCGAGGAAAACCCGCGTTACCCCGGCGCGCGCCGCCTTCTCGATGAAGCCGGGAATGCGATGGCAAAGCGTGTCCACCTGGATGACGAAGCGGAAAAACAGCCCTTCCCGCTCGCGCATGTCGATCAGCCGGTCGAAGATCGGCTCCCAGTTCCGGTTGCGCGCGAGGTTGTCGTCGGTGATGAAGAAATGGTCGATGCCCTGGGCGAGGTTGGCGCGGATGATCCCTTCCACGTCATCGGGCGTGCGGTAGCGCGACTTGCGGCCCTGCACGTTGATGATGGTGCAGAACGAGCACTGGAACGGGCAGCCCCGCCCCGCATCGAAGCTGGACAGCCTGCCGCCGGTGCGGCGCACCAGCGCCGCCGGCAACATCGGTGGCGGGGCGCCGTTCAGCGCGGGCAGGTCGTCCATGAAATTGTATAGCGGCCGCATCGCGCCGGCGGCGGCATCCCGCAGCACCTCGTCCAGCCGGCCCTCCTCGGCCTCGCCGGCGAACAGCGACACGCCCATGTCCTGTGCCGCCTTCAGGTCATCCGGCATGTCCGCCAGCATGGCGAGGCATCCCGACACATGAAATCCGCCGATGCACACCAATACCCCGGCGGCCCGCAGGCGCCGGGCGAGGTCGGTCGCGCGGGGAAACTGGTTGGACTGCACACCGACGATGCCCACCAGGCCCAGCCCGCCACCGTAAGCGATGGCACGGGCGATGCGCTCCGGGCGGACTCGGGTGTTGGTCTCGTCGATGGCGGTGATGTCGATGTCGATGTCGTCGCCCAATACGCGGCGGGCACGGCAATCCACCGCCAGCTCGTGCAGCGCCGCCAGCGTGTTCGACGGAATGGCCGAACGCTTCCACTGGATGACGTAGCCGTCCTCGTCGTAGTGCGACGGCTTGATCAGGTACAGGTGGAACCTGCGCTTCCCTGTCAGCATCTCCCGCGGCACGGCGGTGCCTCCCCCTGGATTTGCCGCCCGATCTAACCATCGTGGGCCGGCAATATCCAGAATTTCGAGACGCCGGTCCGATCAGTCCGCCAGGTCCTTCATCACCCGATATAGCTCGCCCTTGCCCTCGAAGCCGATGCCGGGCAGCTCGGGCATGGTGATGTGGCCGTCCTCCACCCGTACGCCGTCCGGGAATCCGCCATAGGGCTGGAACAGGTCCGGATAGTTCTCGTTGCCGCCCAGCCCCAGGCCGGCGGCGATGTTCAGCGACATCTGGTGGCCGCCATGCGGCACGCAGCGCCGCCACGACCAGCCTGCCTCGGCCAGCACGCGCAGGGTGCGCAGGTACTCGCACAGCCCGTACGACAACGCGCAGTCGAATTGCAGCCAGTCGCGGTCCGGCCGCATGCCGCCATAGCGGATGAGATTGCGCGCGTCCTGGTGGCTGAACAGGTTTTCCCCGGTCGCCATCGGCCCCGGATAGAACGCCGCCAGCGCCGCCTGAAGCTGGAAGTCGAGCGGGTCGCCAGGCTCCTCGAACCAGAACAGGTCATAGGGCGCCAGCATCTTCGCGTAGGCGATGGCGGTTTCCAGATCGAAACGTCCGTTGGCGTCCACCGCCAGCCGCGCCTTTCCGCCGATCTCGCCCAGCACCGTCTCGATGCGCCGTTTGTCCTCATCGATCGGCGCGCCGCCGATTTTCATTTTCACCACGTTATAGCCGCGATCCAGGTGGCCGCGCATCTCGGCCCTGAGCGCGGCGTCGTCCTTGCCCGGATAGTAGTAACCGCCGGCGGCATAGACGAACACGCGGGGATCGGCGGCGATGCCGCTCCGCTCGGCCAGCAGCCGGAACAGCGGCTTGCCCGCGATCTTCGCCACCGCGTCCCACACCGCCATGTCGATGGTGCCGACCGCGACCGATCGCTCGCCGTGCCCGCCCGGCTTTTCGTTCGCCATCATGGTCGCCCAGATCCGGTCGGGATCGAGATTTTCCCCGGTGGCGTCGAGAAGACTGGCCGGCGCGGCCTCCAGCACGCGGGGACGAAACCGCTCGCGGATCAGGCCGCCCTGGCCGTAGCGGCCATTCGAGTTGAACCCGTACCCCACCACACGGTGCCCGTCGCGCATCACGTCGGTAACCACCGCCACCAGGCTGGTCGTCATTTTGGAGAAATCGATATAGGCGTTGCGGATCGGGGACGCGATCGGCCGCGTGATCTCGCGAACATCGACGATACGAACCATGCCAACCTCCGTGACGGCAGGAAAACAGACGAAGCAAGGCCGGGGGCCGGCCTTGCTCCATTTAACACGCGCTCAGGGGAACAGGCCGCGCACCTGTTTGCCGTTGCGCACTTTCTCCACCCCGAGCGCCAGTGCCGCGTGGCGGTGCGGCACGTGGTCCTGGTCCACCCGGGCCATCACCCGGTTGAAGGCCCGGTCCAGCACGTGGGCCAGCCGGTTCAGCACCTCCGCCTCGTCCCAGAAGAACTGTTGCAGGTCCTGCACCCACTCGAAATAGCTCACCACCACACCGCCGGCGTTGCACAAGATGTCGGGGATGATGAAGATATCGCTGTGGCTGTCGTTGAGGATGCGGTCAGCCTCCGGCGTGGTCGGGCCGTTGGCGCCCTCGGCGAGGATGCGGCAGCGCAGCTTGCCGGCATTGGCGCCGGTGATCATCTGTTCCATCGCCGCCGGCACCAGCACGTCGCACGGCATGGTCAGCAACTGGCCGGGATCGCACACCGCCTCGGTTGACCAGCCCGCCAGCAGCCCACCGTTCGCCGCGTGGCGCAGCAGGCTCGGCACGTCCAGTCCCTTCGGATCGTAGTAGCAGGCCGTGTGGTCGGACACGCCGAGAATGCGCACGCCGCGTTCCGCCAGGGCCATCGCGCTCACCGAGCCGACGTTGCCGAAACCCTGCACGATGGCGGTGGCGCCGGACGGGGTCATCCCCAGCCGCTCCATGGCGCGGCTGACCAGGTGCGCCACGCCACGTCCGGTGGCCTCGCGCCGCCCCTCGGTGCCGCCGGCCGAGACCGGCTTGCCGGTGACGATCTCGGTCACGGTGCTGCCCTGGTACATGGAGTAGGTGTCCATGAACCACGCCATCACCTGCTCGTTGGTGCCCATGTCGGGCGCCATGACGTCGATGTGCGGGCCGACGAAGGGGATCATTTCCTGCATGTAGCGGCGTGACACGGTCTCCAGCTCGCGCCGGCTCAGTGTGTACGGGTCGCAATTCACGCCGCCCTTGGCGCCGCCGTAGGGCAGGCCGCACAGCGCGCATTTCCAGCTCATCCAGATCGCCAGCGCCGCCACCTCGCCGACATCGAGCTTGGGCGAATAGCGCGTGCCCCCCTTGGTGGGGCCGAGCGTCAGATGATGCTGCACCCGGTAGCCCTGGTACACGACCTCGCGGCCGTCATCCATATGCACGGGTACCGACACTGCGATGGCGCGCTTGGGGTACAGCAGCCGGTCGCGCTCGTCCCCGGGGATGCCCAGGTAGTCAGCGACCGTGTGGAACTGTTCCTTTGCCATTTCGAAGACGGGACCGGTGTAGATGCTCATGGGGCGTTGTCTCCTCGGCGCGGTCCGAGGTCGGCCGCGCCTGTGTTTGCCGCCTGACATGGCGGATTGGCATGACGATGGCGCCGCGAGGGAGTGCACAAGGCGACCTCGCGGGTTACCTCTTGGGCGCCGGCTTGACCGGCGCCCGCGCGCCGCCGGCGGGACGCTTGGCGGCGGCAACCGCGCGCTTGGGCTTCGGCTTGGGCAGCGGTTTCGGCGTCGAGGCCGCGCGCAACTCAGCGATGGTGGCCCGTGTGGTGATCTGCTCGGGGTTCATGCGCAGCTCGATCACCGCGGGCCGGCCGCTCTCGACGGCGCGGCGGAAAGCGGGGGCGAACTCGCCGGTCGCCGCCACCAATTCGCCGTGGCCGCCGAAGGCCTCGATGTATTTCACGAAGTCGGGGTTGGTCAGCGCGGTGCCGGAGACGCGGCCCGGATAGGCGCGTTCCTGGTACATGCGGATGGTGCCGTACATCTGGTTGTTGAACACCAGCACGATCGGCGCGACGCCGTGGTGGAACGCGGTGGCCAGTTCCTGGCCGGTCATCAGGAAGCCGCCGTCGCCGACGCAGGCCACGGCCTGGCGGTTCGGGAAGGCGGCCTTGGCGCCGATCGCCGCGGGCACCGCGTAGCCCATGGCGCCATTGGTCGGCCCGATGAAGCGCTGCCCGTCGGAAAAGTTCATGAAGCGCGGCGGCCAGGCCGAGAAGTTGCCGGCATCGCAGGTGATCACCGCGTCGTCGTCCAGCAGTCCTTCCAGCTCGCGCATGACTTGGCCGAGATTGAGCGGCCCCGCATAGTCCGGCACCTCGCGCCCGGCCTGGCGCAGCGCGCGCAATTCGCGCGTCCAGGCGCCCCAGCCCTGCTTCACCGGGGCGAGCGCGGCTGCGGCGGCGGCGAAGACGTCGAGGTCGGAGACGATGCCGAGCGCGGGGCGATAGACCCGGCCGATCTCGCCGGCGTCGGGGTGGACGTGCACGATCGGCGTCTGCCCGGCCGGTTCGAACAGCGTGTAGCCCTGGCTCACCGGCTCGCCCAGGCGGGTGCCGATGGCCAGGATCAGGTCGGCCTCGCGGGCGCGCACCACCAGTGCCGGATCGGCGGCGACGCCGAGGTCGCCCGCGTAATTGTCGAGCGTGTTGTCGTAGAGGCCCTGGCGGCGGAAAGCCACGGCGACCGGCAGGTTATTGGCGGTCAGGAAGGCGCGGATATCGGCGCGGCCCTGCTCGCTCCAGCAACTGCCACCCAGGATGGCCAGCGGCTTGTGGGCACGCGCCAGCAGCGCGGTCATGCGGACCAGCGCCGCCGGGTCGGGATGCGGGCGGGTGACCGGGGCACGGCCGATATCGGGCACCGCGACGCTGTGCTTCTGCATTTCCTCCGACAGCGCGATCACCACCGGTCCGGGTCGGCCGGCGGTGGCGACATCGACGGCGTGCGCCACCAGTTCGGGGATGCGCGCGGCGTCGTCGATTTGCGTCACCCATTTGGCCAGCGGCTGGAACATCCGGCGGTAGTCGACTTCCTGGAAGCTTTCGCGGTCGGTTTCGGCGAACGGGATCTGGCCGACGAACAGCAGCAGCGGGGTGGAATCCTGGAAGGCGACGTGCACGCCGATGGCGCCGTGGCAGGCGCCGGGTCCGCGGGTGACGAAGGCGGCGGCGGGTTGTCCGGTGAGCTTGCCGCAGGTCTCGGCCATATGGACCGCACCGGCCTCGAAGCGGCAGGTGGTGAGGTGCAATTTCTGGCGCACGGCGTAGAGCCCGTCGAGCACGTCGAGGTAGCTTTCGCCGGGCACGGCGAAGGCGTGGGTGATGCCCTGGGCGACCAGGGCGTCCGCCAGCACGTGTCCGCCGGTACGGGGCGCCAGCCTTGGTCCGTGCGCCGTCACCAGTTCCATGGTCCCGCTCCTCGTCCGCTCGCGGGGGCACAATAGAGCCGAGGCGGTTTTGCGTCGACCCGGGGGCGGTGCAACTCCCCCTCGCTTGTCCCCCGCCGCCCCGATGCCCATACTCCCCCCATGGGAGATCAGGTGACATTGACCGTGAACGGCGAGCCCCGGGTGCTCGACGGGCCCATCACGGTGGCAGGACTGCTGGCGGCGATCGGGCTCGATGGCCGCAAGGTGGCGGTGGAGCGGTGCGAGGAAATCGTGCCCCGTTCCGCCTACGCCACAACCTGGCTCGCCACCGGCGATTCCCTCGAAATCGTGCACTTCATCGGCGGAGGCTGACCATGAACCCCACCACCCAACCAGACGACGACGGCTGGACCCTCGCCGGGCGGCGCTTTCACTCGCGCCTCGTGGTCGGCACCGGAAAGTACAAGGACCTGGAGGAAACCGCCGCCGCCATCGAGGCCTCCGGCGCCGAAATCGTCACCGTCGCGGTGCGCCGGGTGAACCTGTCCGACCCCAAGGCGCCGATGCTGCAAGACTTCGTAGATCCGAAGAAATATACCTATCTGCCCAACACCGCGGGCTGCCACACCGCCAACGACGCCGTCCGCACGCTGCGGCTCGCGCGCGAGGCGGGCGGCTGGAACCTGGTGAAACTGGAAGTGCTCGGACCGCCGCCCACCCTCTACCCCGACATGCCGGCCACCTTCGAGGCCGCCGAGGCGCTGCTGAAGGACGGTTTTCAGGTGATGGTCTACTGCGCCGACGACCCGGTGGCCGCGCTCCGGCTGGAGGCGCTGGGCTGCGTCGCCATCATGCCGCTCGGCGCGCCGATCGGCTCCGGACTCGGGGTGCAGAACCCGGCCATGCTGTCGCTGATGATCGCCCAGGCGAAGGTGCCGCTGCTGGTGGACGCCGGCGTCGGCACCGCCTCGGACGCCGCCATCGCCATGGAGATCGGCTGCACCGCGGTGCTGCTGAACTCGGCGATCGCGAACGCCGGCGACCCGGTGCGCATGGCCCGCGCGATGAAGCTCGCGGTCGCGGCCGGACGGCTGGCTCACCTGGCCGGAAGGATGCCGCGCCGCATGGGCGCCGACCCGTCGAGCCCGCTCACGGGGTTGATCCGCTGACCCTGGCGGCGCGCCGCCGCTCCAACGTCGCGTTCAATTCGGCGCCGAACAGCGTCACCCAGGCCGCGACGTAGAACCACAGCAGCAACCCGGCCGCCGCGCCGAGCGGGCCGTAGTTGGTGTCCACCCCGGCCAGCCCCACCACGTAGAGGCTGAACACGCTGGAGGCGGCGAGCCACAGCAGGGTGGCGGCCACGGTGCCCGGCCAGACCACGCGCCGCTCGCCGCGCCGGTGTGGCGGCCCGAACCAGTAGACCGCCGCGAACGACAACGCGACGAAGCCTGCCAGCACCGCCAGTGACAGGACGTGCACCGGCAGCCGCTCGCGGCGTGGCAGGCCGAGATATTCGAGCAGCGCTGGCAGCGCCACCAGCAGCGCCAGCGCGAGCGCCGCCGCCACCACCGCGACCAGCGTCATCGCCAGACCGGTCAGTTCGCGCCGCCAGCCGCGGCTGCGCTGTTGGCCGTCATAGGCCAGCGTCATCGCCGTCAGCATGGCCCGGGTGCCGTTGGTCGCGCTCCACAGCGTCACCAGCGCGCCGAGCGCGGCGCCGAGCCCGAGCGTGCCATGCCGGTGCGCGACCAGCGTGTGCACCTCGCGCAGGATCAGGGCATGTGTCTCGGGCGGCACGAAGTCGCGCAGCACGTCGAGTTGCGGCGCCACCGTGTACGGGTTGAAGGCCAGGCCATACAGCGACAGCAGCAACGTCATCGCCGGGAACAGCGACAGCGTGGCGTAAAACGCGCAACCGGCCGCCGCCAGCGTGCTGTGATGGCTGCGCAGCCGGCCCAGCACGTCGCCGAGCGCCCCCGCCCAGCCGACCATTCCGGCCATGCTCAGCCTCGCTCCTTGCCGCCGCGCAACATGCCACGACAACCCGCGGGGCCGGCAACGAAAAACCGCTTGCCAGGGGGGGGTGGCGGTCCTATGTGCGGCGCCACGCAGCAACGCACGTGCCTCTGGCCCTCGGGTTACGCAACGACGTCAAGCGTTCTGGCAACGGGTTCCACGCCGGGCAACCGGTTCGGGGCCTGCCGACTATCCGCTGGTTCGTTCGACCGTTTCGCAATCTACGCACCTCGCCTTGACAGGGGGGCGCTTTATCAGAGGGGAGGCCCGGCGCGATGACTCCGAAAATCGCCCGATTCCTTGCTGGGCAGCAGCCGGCAACGCCGTGTCTGGTGCTCGACGTCGACCGTGTGGAGCAGAACTTCGCGGCGCTGCGGGCTGCCTTGCCGCTGGCGCAGATCTACTATGCGGTGAAGGCGAATCCCGCGCGACCCATCCTCGAGCGCCTGGTGCGCCTGGGCAGCCGTTTCGATGCGGCCAGCTTCGAGGAAATCCAGGCCTGCCTCACCGCCGGCGCCGCCCCGGCGGCGGTCAGCTACGGCAATACGATCAAGAAGGTGTCGGCGATCCGTGCTGCCCATGCGGCCGGGGTCGCCATGTTCGCCTTCGACTGCGCCGAGGAACTGGACAAGCTCGCGACCCACGCCCCGGGCAGCCGCGTCTATTGCCGCATCCGGGTGGAAAACGCCGGCGCCGACTGGCCGCTGTCGCGCAAGTTCGGCACCACCATCGAGGCGGCGCGCGACCTGATGCTGCGGGCCGGCGACCTGGGGCTCGACCCGTACGGGCTGTCCTTCCATGTCGGCAGCCAGCAGACCAGCACCACGAGCTATGAGGCGGCGATCGGCCAGGTGGCCATGCTGTTCACCGATCTGCGCGACGGCGGCGTCAACCTGCGGATGGTCAACCTCGGCGGCGGCTTCCCGACCCGCTACCGCGACGAGGTGCCGGGCATCGACGCCTTCGGCAACGCGATCATGCGCGCAATGACCGAGCACTTTGGCAACGCCCTGCCCGATATGGTGATCGAGCCCGGCCGTTTCGTCGTCGCCGACGCCGGCGTGGTCAGCGCCGAGGTGGTGCTGGTCAGCCGCCGCGACAGCAACGATCCGCTGCGCTGGGTCTATCTGGACATCGGCCGGTTCGGTGGGCTCGCCGAGACCGAGGGCGAGGCCATCCGCTACCGCATCACCACGGCGCGCGACGACGGCGCGCTGGGTCCGGTGGCGATCGCCGGCCCGACCTGCGACGGCGCCGACATCCTCTATGAGCGCAGCAACTACCGCCTGCCCATGGCGCTGACCTGCGGCGACCGGGTCGAGTTGCAATCGACCGGCGCCTACGTGACCACCTACGCCAGCCAGGGTTTCAACGGCTTCGCCCCGCTCGCGGAGCACTACATCTGACCGCGGCGCCGTGCCGGGAGTCGCCACCCGCGCGGCGTTCGCCTAATCTTCCCCGCCTCGGCATAACCGCGAGGGGAAGAAAATCCATGGCGACCATCGGCATTCCGGCCACCGACGGCAGCGGCAGCTTCGACGCCTACCTGGTGGAGCCCAGGAAAAAGCCCGCCGGCGCGGTGGTGCTGATCCAGGAGATTTTCGGCGTCAACGCCTCGATGCGCGAGACCGCCGGGCAGATCGCCGATCTCGGCTTCTTCGTGCTCGCCCCCGACCTGTTCTGGCGCCAGGAGCGCGGCGTCGACATCTCCGACAAGACCAAGGAGGAGTGGAACAAGGCTTTTGCGCTCATGCACGGTTTCGACCACGACAAGGGCATGGCCGACCTCAAGGCCACGCTCGCCGCCGCCCGCGCGCTGCCCGGGGCGAACGGCCGCGCCGGCACCATGGGCTACTGCCTGGGCGGCATGCTGGCCTTCCGCATGGCGATCGAATCCGACGCCGACGTCAACATCTCCTACTACGGCGTGGCGCTGGACAATTTTGTCGGCGGTCTCGACAAGGTGCGCGCCCCGCTGATCGTGCACATCGCCGGCGAAGACGAATACTTTCCGCCGGAGGGACGCGCCAAGGTGGTGGCGGCCACCACGGGCCACGCGCTGGTGCGCACCCATGTCTATCCGGGCGCGGACCACGCCTTCGCCCGCGTCGGCGGCATCCACTGGGACGCCCGCTCCGCCTGGATCGCCAACGGCCGCAGCGCCGAGGCGCTCGTCGCGGCGCTGGACCGGGCGCCCTGAACGCCGATGACCCCGATCGCCCTCGCCGCCCTCGCTGCCCTGGTGCCTGACGGCGCGTTGCTGGCGCTGCCGCCCGACAATTCCCTGTCACCCTGCGAATTCGCCCGCGCCCTGGTGCGCCGCGGGGCGCGCGGGCTGAACCTGCTGGGCGTGCCGGTGTCGGGCTATGCCACCGATCTGTTGATCGGCGCGGGCTGTGTCGCTTCGGTGCAGACCAGCGCGGTCACCCTCGGCGAGGCCGGGCTGGCGCCGCGCTTCTCCGCCGCGGTGGCGCGCGGCGCCATTACGGTGACGGACGCCACCTGCCCGGCTATCCACACCGCGCTGCAGGCCGCCGAGAAGGGCGTTCCCTTCATGCCGCTGCGCGGCGTGCTGGGCAGCGACCTCCTGGCGCACCGGACGGACTGGAAGGTGATCGACAACCCGTTCGCCGCCACCGGCGATCCGATCCTGCTGGTCGGTGCGCTGTCGCCCGAGGGGGCGGCCTTCCACGCGGTCTGCGCCGACGCCCACGGCAACGTCTATGTTGGCCGCAGGCGCGAGCTGGCGACCATGGCGCACGCCTCGCGCCGGGTTCTGGTGACCGTGGAGCGCATGGTCGAGGGCAACCTGCTGGACGACGAGCGCCTGGCCCCGGGCACCATCAGCGGCGTCTATGTCGAGGCGGTGGCGATCGCCGCGCGCGGCGCCTGGCCGGTCGGCCTGCTCGACGAATACGCGGCCGACGCCGCCCACGTGGCGGAGTACGCGCGGCTGGCGCGCAGCGAGGACGGGTTTCGCGCCTATCTGGAACGCTACGTGCTGCCCGGCGGGCGCGTGGCATGACCGCCATCGCCCCCGAGGAGCGGCTGATCGCGGCGATCGCCGCCCTCATCCTCGATCCCAGTACCCCGGCGGTCCGCCACGTCGCGGTTGGCGCCTCCTCGCCGATTCCGGCCGCCGCCTGCTGGCTGGTGAAGAAGGCCGGGCACGACGTGCGGCTGTCGCTGCTCGACCGACCCCGCGGCAACCCGTTCACCGAGGGCGCGCGCGAGTTGTTCGACCTCGCCGGCCAGGGGCGCATCGACCTGTTCTTCCTCGGCGGCGGGCAGATCGACGGCCAGGCCAACCTGAACCTGGTGGGCACCGGCGCCTGGCCCGGCGCGGGCGTGCGTTTTCCCGGCAGCTTCGGCTCCGCCTTCATGTATCTCGCCATCCCCCGCACCATCCTGTTCCGCGAGGAGCACTCGCGCCGCGTCCTGGTGGAGCGCGTGGACATCGTCTCAGCCCCGGGAGCCTCGCTCCCCGGCGTGTGGCGGCGCGGCACCGCGCAGGCGCTGGTGACGGGCAAATGCGTGTTCCGCTTCGACGCCCGCCGCGTCCGCTTCACGCTCGCCTCGGTCCATCCCGGCGAAACCGTGCAGAGCGTGCGCATGGCCACCGGATTCGACTTCGACGCCGGCCCGGACGTGCCGGTCACGCCCGCCCCGGACGCCGCCGCGCTGGATCTGATGCGGGGTCCGGTGTGCGATGAAATGGCCGGGACCTATCCCGGATTCTGCCGTCGCGTCTGGGGGCGCGCGGCAACCGCCGAAAGGGCATCCTGACGATGGACACCATGCTGGGGGCCCTGGCCGGCCTGAAGGTGATCGACCTGACGCGCGTGCTGGGCGGCCCGTACTGCACCATGATCCTGTCGGACCACGGCGCCGAGGTGATAAAAGTCGAACCGCCGCAGGGCGACGAGACGCGCGACTGGGGACCGCCCTTCCAGGACGGCGACGCCAGTTATTTCATCGGCGTCAACCGCAACAAACGCTCGATCGCGCTCGACCTCAGCCGCTCCGAGGGGCGTGCCGTGCTGCTGCGCCTGCTCGAGGGCGCGGACGTGCTGATCGAGAATTTTCGGCCGGGCGGCATGGAGAAATGGGGGCTCGACCACGTGCGCGACCTGGCGCCGCGGTTTCCGCGGCTCATCCATTGCCGCGTTTCGGGATTCGGGGCCGAGGGCCCGCTCGGCGGGCTGCCCGGTTACGACGCCATCCTGCAGGCGATGACCGGACTGATGAGCATCAACGGCGATGCGACCACCGGGCCGATGCGCATGGGCACGCCGGTGGTCGACCTGGCCACCGGGCTCTATTGCGCCATCGGCATCCTGATGGCGCTGCATGAGCGGCAGCACTCCGGCCGCGGCCAGTACCTGGACATGACGCTGCACGATTGCGGCATGGCGCTGCTGCATCCGCAGGCCGCCAATTTCTTCCTCAACGGCAAGCGGCCGATGCCGCTGGGCAACCCGCACCCGAACCTGGCGCCATACGACAAATTCCGCACCCGCACCGGCGAGATCTTCATCGCCATTGGCAATGACGGGCAGTTCCGCAAACTGTGCGAGCTGGCCGGCCGGCCGGAGATGGCCGCCGACCCGCGTTTCCTGCGCAACGCCGACCGGCTGGCCAACCGGGCCGCGCTGACCGCCGCGTTCGAGGCGGTGTTTGCCGGCCAGGACGGGGTTGCCGTCGCCGACCGCCTGCTGCGCAACGGCGTGCCCGCCGGCCCGGTGCTGCCGGTGGACGAGGCGCTGGCCGCGCCGCAAACCGCGGCCCGGCGGATGGTGACGGAACTGGGGGGCTACCGCGGCCTCGCTACGCCGGTGAAACTGTCGCGCACCCCCGGCGGCACCCGGCGCCCGCCGCCGCGCTTCGCCGAGCACGGCGACGAAGTGCTGGCCGAGCACGGCTTCACGGAGGCGGAAATCGCGGCGCTGAAGCGCGACGGCGTGCTGTGCTCCGCCCGGCGCAGATAAGCTTCAGCTTGCGGTGCCGGGGTTGCCCACCGCCGCTTCCGTCTCCCGCTTGAGACGGCGGTAGCTGCGCGCGCTGAACGGCAGCATGCCGACGTAGATCAGTCCCGCCGCCGCCAGCGCGCCCCAGGGGTCGGCAACCAGCAGCGCGGCATAGAGCCCGGTGCCGAGCAGCAGCGGCAGCACGTATTCGACCGGCACTTTGAAATTCTTGAAGCTCCACACGGGCAGGGTGGAAACCAGCAGCAGCGCGGTGCCGACCAGTACCACGGCGCAGAACGGCGGGAACTGCGCCGCGTGTGCCAGCCATTCCAGGCCGAGCGACTTCGCCTCCAGCCCGACGAACAGCGGGAACAACGCCAGCCCCGCGCCCGCCGGGGCGGGCACGCCGGTGAAAAAGTTGTAGGTGTAGGCCGGGTGCGGCGTATCGAGCGAGGCGTTGAAGCGGGCCAGCCGCAGCGCCATGCACACCGCGAACATCAGGCAGGGCATGAAGCCGTAGCCGCGCGCCGATTGCAGCGACCACAGATACAGCACGATCGCCGGAGCCACCCCGAAGCACAGGAAGTCCGCCAGGCTGTCGAACTCGGCGCCGAAGCGCGAGACCGCTTTCAGCAGCCGGGCGATGCGCCCGTCCAGTCCGTCGATGGCGGCGGCGACCACGATCGCCACCGCCGCGGCGCCGAAGCGCGCCTCCAGGCCGAAGCGGATGGCGGTGAGCCCGGCACACAGGCCAAGCATGGTCAGCAGGTTGGGCAGCATCCGGTTGAACGACGGCCCCTTGAAGCGCGGCCGGCTGCGCTGGCGAAAGCGCTGACGCAGCAATCCTATCTGGGCCGCTACCGGACGAGGGCCTGGGATCGGGGTGCCCATCACGCCCCCAGCTCGGCGATGACCGTCTCGCCGCCGACCATGGTCTGGCCCACCGCGACCAGCGGTCGCACGTCCTCCGGCAGATAGAGATCGGTGCGGCTGCCGAAACGGATGATCCCGAACCGCGCGCCGGCCTGGACCACGTCGCCCTCATGCACATCGCACAGGATACGGCGCGCGATCAGCCCGGCGATCTGCACCACCGCCACGTCGCGCCCGTCGGCCAGGCGCACCGCCAGTGCGTTGCGCTCGTTGTCCGTGCTCGCCTTGTCCAGGCTGGCGTTGAAGTATTTGCCGTGGCGATAGGCCGCCCGGGTCACCAGGCCGTCCACCGGCATGCGGTTGACGTGAACGTTCAGCACCGAGAGGAAAATCGACACGCGGCAGCGCGGCGCCTCACCCAGGCCGAGTTCGGCCGGCGGTACCGCCGGGCCGATCGCGACGACGCGCCCGTCGGCGGGTGCCACGGCAAGCCCGGGACGCGGCGGCGGCACGCGCTCGGGGTCGCGGAAGAAGAACAGGCAGAACAGGGTGAACAACAGCCCAAGCCACGCCAGCCAGGCGGCGAGGAAAAGGCCGACCACGAACACCGCGGCCCCGGCCCCGATGAACCGGTACCCGGCGGAATGCGGCGGCGCCAGGACCAGGCGCAGCGTATCGGTGACGGACATGGTGCCCCAGGGACCCGGTGGGTAGGCGATGTTTATGGATGTTTCATCATCGCGCGGCAAGGTCGGTGTCCCCACCCGGAGACCGCGATGCTGCTCGATGCACCGTTCAGGCTGGGACCGTTCATCGTCGATGCCGACGGGCGTCTCTGCCCCAGCACGCCGGAGCGGTTTCCATCGTTTTGCGTCGCCTGGCGCGGCCAGGTGGCGCGCGCGCGCCTGACCGCCACGGGGCCGGATGGCGGCACCCTGGCGTTGCAGACCGTATTGGGTCGGGTGCCCAGCACGGGCCGGCCGGAAGGGGCGGGAGCCTTGCCGCGCCGGGCCGCCTTCGCCGCCATGCGGGCGCTGCCGGGCACGCTGCCGCCGGGCTGGACCGTGGGCCTGCTGCCCGACCACCGCATCGTGGCCGAGGCGCAAACACATCTCCTTCTGCCCACCGGCGTCGAGGACCTGGTGAGCGAGCTTGCCCGGTTCCTGCTGCGGCTGGCGCCTTATCTCGAGTTGCTGGCCGAGGGGGTGGGCATCGAACCCGTCGGGGACGGCGCCGCCGCGCCGGGCAGTTTGAAGACCTGCCCCGGATAGATCAGGTCCGGATCGCGGATCTGGTCGCGATTGGCCTGATAGATCACCGTGTAGCGGACGCCGCTGCCATAGACCCGGCGGGCGATGCGCCACAAGCTGTGCCCGGGTTGCACGACGAAGCGGTCGGCCGGCACTTCCTGCGACGTCAGCGTCTCGCGCTGGAACGGCAGTTCGACGCGGGCGACGACCCGCCCGCCCGGGCCCAGCGCGTCCACCCGCAACTGGTGCCCGCCCGGCGCGATCGCGCCCTCGGGGGGTGCCAGCGTCCAGTGCCCGTCCGGCGCCGCCACCGCGCTGCCCACCATGGCGTTGTCGACATAGAGCCGCACCGTCGCCCCCGGCGGCGCGGAACCGGCGAAGCGGATGTTGCCGTGGTCGTCGTAGTCCACCACGTCCAGCCCGAGTTGCCCGTGCGGGCGCGCATTGTCCGCCGGAGCCTGCAACACGCGCGGCGCCGCATCCGGCGGCACCAGCACGGCGAGCGCCTGTCCGGGCGGGGCCGCCGCCGCCGGCGGGCCAGGCACCAGCACGGCCACCGGGGCGGAGGCTGCCGTATCCGTGCCGTCCGGACCGCGGGCGGTCAGCGTCAGCGTGCTCCCGCCGGCGGGCAGCGACGCGGCCGGGACGAACACGAACTGCCCCTGCTGGTCGGCCTGCACGGTGCCGATGACGGTGCCGTTGTCACGCAGCGTCACCGTGGCCGATGGCGCGGCGCGCCCGGCGATGACGGCGTTCCCCTCGGGGGTGACGCGGACGATGTCGAAGCTGGGCACGATCGGCGCCGGCGGAGGGGCTGGCGCAGGCGGGGCTGCCGGCGCCGGCGCGCTGGCCACCACCGGACCCGGCCCGGGCGCCGGATGCATGACGAACCATCCAACCGCGCCCGCCACCACCAACACGGCGAGGGCACCCAGCAGCAACGGCCACCGTGCCATGGTGCGCACGCCCTCCTTCAAGTCGTCGTCCCGCAACTTACGGCGCGGCCGGTGCGCCGGCAACGTCCGTTCAGTGAACCAGCCCGAGCCGGCCGGCGCCCCAGGCCACCGCGACCGCCAGCGCCGCCGCGGCCAGGGCGCCCCCCGCCCCGCCGAACCAGGGCAACCGCGCTGCCAGCCGCGGCGTCGCCCAGATCGCCAGCAGCGGCGCCAAAGCGGCCAGGTCGACGCGCGACACACCGCCCCGGCCGAGCCGCCCCAGGGCCAGCACCACCAGCCCCGCCAGGCCGGCCAATCCCGCCGCCATGGGCAGGCGTACCGTCATCGGCAGGCGTGCCGGCGCCGGCAGACGTCCCGCGGCCGTGCCGCGCGGCGCGCCGACCGATCCCAGGCCGGCCACCAACAGCACGAGCGCCAATCCGGTCCACACACCCGGCACCCTGGCCACCGCCAGCGCACCCCACAGGGCCAGCGCCGCGGCGGCGCAGGACCACCGGCTGCGCGGCGCCCGCAGCACGCGCAGCGCCAACAACACCGCCAGCGCCAGGCAGGCCATCTCCGGCAGCACGAGGCCGGCGGCCGCGTCGCTGCGTGGCGCGCCGGCCAGCCACCAGCCCAAGGCGAGCGCCAGCACGAAGCCCGCCAGACCCGCCGCCCGGCCGGACAGGTCCACCGCCAGACCCGCCGCCAGCGCCACCGCCGCGAGCATCGGCAGACGCTCGGCCGGCATGTGCGGCGCGATGGCCAAGCCCAGGGCAACCCCCCAGCCCGCGCACAGCGCCAGCCCGCCGGCCGCCGCCTGCAATCGCGTCGATCCCAGCAACCGCCCCAGCAGCCAGGCCGCCAGCGCCACCACCGCCGCCACGATGGGCGCCCGCCCGGCCTGCCAGGCCAGCAGGACTTCCCGTTCCCAGAACCCGAACGTCATCATGCGCAGGGGCATCGCGCGCCGGCCGGTTTCGCGTCAAGATATCGCCACGAACACGGAACGGCGGAGGGCCTGCATGGGCTTGCGCGACTTCAACCGGACAATGCTGCTGCCGATGCGGGTGTGGGACACGCCAACCCGGCTGTTCCACTGGGTCCTCGTGCTGCTGGTGCTGCTCAGCTATGTCAGCGTCAAGGCGGGCTGGATGCAAATTCACCTGACTTCCGGCATCCTCGTGCTGGCGCTGCTGCTGTTTCGTCTGGCCTGGGGGTTCGCGGGCAGCGAGACCGCCCGGTTCCGCCACTTCCTCGGCAATCCGGCGCGCGCGCTGGCCCACCTCGCCCGTTTTCGCCAGCGCGGCCCCGACACCCAGGTCGGCCACAACGAGGCCGGCGGCTGGATGGTCCTGCTGATGCTGGTGCTGCTGGCGGTCCAGGTGGTCTCCGGCCTGTTCAACGCCAACCGGCACGGCATCGCCGGGCCGCTGGCGAAATACGGCGACGCGCAGGTGACCGCGATCGCCCACTTCGTGCACGGCGCCAATTTCAACCTGCTGGCCGCCGCGGTCGGCCTGCACATCCTGGCCATCCTGGCCTACGCGGTGGTGAAGCGACACGACCTCGTGCGGCCGATGGTTACCGGGGTGAAGCGCCTGCCGGCGACGACCCGCCAACCGCGCATGGCGAGCCCGATCCTGGCGGTGGTGCTGGCGGCGCTGGCCGGGGTCGCGGCGTGGCTGCTGGCGACCCGGCTGTGATCCCGGCGCCCGCGGCGGCGGCAAATTCGCTTGCGGATGGCGCCGCGGCAACCGACATCGGGGACTGCGCAACGGGGTCAGCCATGCCAACGATCCAAACCGTCGCCGTGTTCTGCGGCGCCCATCCCGGCCACGACCCCGCTTGCCGGGCCGCCGCGAGCGAACTCGGCCGCGGCATGGCGCAGGCGGGCATCCGCCTGGTCTATGGCGGCGGCCGCGTCGGCCTGATGGGCGCGCTCGCCGACGCCGCGCTGGCGGCGGGCGGGCAGGTGATCGGTGTGATTCCCGAATTTCTCATCCGCTGGGAGGTCGCCCACGACGGCCTCACCGAGCAGATCGTCACCGACAGCATGCACACCCGCAAGCGGCGGATGTTCGAGCTGTCCGATGCTTTCGTGGCGCTGCCGGGCGGCCTGGGCACGCTGGACGAGATCATCGAGATCATGACCTGGCGGCAACTCAAGCTGCACGACAAGCCGGTCCTGGTGTGCGACGTGGGCGGCTCGGCGGCGCCCTTGCAGGCGGTCATCGAGGCCGCCATCGCGGCCGGGTTCGCCCGGCCGGAGACGCGCTTGCTGTTCGAGCGCATCGACGGGGTGAAGGCGACGATCGAGCGCCTGCGGCAACTCCAGGCAGCGCGCGGCGGGGCGGCGGCGTTGCTGTAAAACCGGGGCTGGCGGCGCTGTTCAGCACGGGTTCAGGTCGATAGACGCAACAATCCGATATGGTTGGCCGAAGGCTCATTCTGGCCTTGCCCGCCGCCGTTGGCGGTCTGTTCGCACGCGTCGCGCGCGCCGAGGATGAAACCGATTCCGCCCGTGCCCGCGCCGCCCGCGAGCGCGGCGAAATCCGCCCGCTCGCCGGCATTCTCACCGCCGTGGAGGAGCACTACGAAGGCCGCGTGATCGAGACCGAGCTGGAATACCGCGACGACTCCTGGATTTACGAATTCAAGCTGCTGCCGCCGACCGGCCGGATCTTCAAGGTTCGGGTCGACGCCGCCTCTGGCCGGATGTTAGAGACTCATGGTCCGGTGCGGGAGCGGCCGTGATGCGTCTGCTGGTGGTGGAGGATAACGCGGCGCTCGCCGCGCAGCTTCGTGTTGCCCTTGCCGATGCCGGCTTTGCCGTCGACTCCGCGGCCGACGGCGAGGAGGGGTTGTTTCTCGGTGAGACCGAACCGCACGACGCGGTGGTGCTCGACCTCGGCCTGCCGCGGCTCGACGGCCTCACCGTGCTACGCCGCTGGCGGGCCGCGAAGAATGGCGTGCCGGTGCTCATCCTCACGGCGCGCGGGTCATGGACCGAGAAGGTCGAGGGGCTGAACGCCGGGGCCGACGACTACCTCGCCAAGCCGTTCGCCATGGCCGAACTGGTGGCCCGCCTGCATGCGCTGATCCGCCGCGCCCATGGTCACGCCCAGCCCGAGATCGCCTGCGGGCCGCTTTGCATCGACACCGCCGCGCAGAACGTCACCCTGTCGGGGACACCGGTGCGGCTGACCGCCATGGAGTTCCGCCTGCTGGAATGCCTGGCCCACCATCTCGGCCAGCCCGTCTCCAAGACCCAGCTCACGGAACATCTCTACAGCCAGGATTTCGACCGCGACTCCAACACGCTGGAGGTCATCGTCGCGCGCCTGCGGCGGAAGCTGGGCGACCAGCTCATCGAGACCGTCCGCGGCCAGGGCTACCGGCTTTCGCCGCCGCCATGATCCTCCGCTCGCTCACCGCGCGGCTGGCGCTGATCACCGGCGCGTGGGTGGCCTGCGGGCTGGTGGTGGCCTGGTTCGTGGTTTCCGATCAGGCCGCCTCCTATATCGAGCGCTCCTTCGACATCCGCCTTGCCACTCTGGCCGACGCCGTCGTGGCGGGCACCGAGGTCGGCAGCGACGGCCAGCCGGTGATGGCGCGGCCGGTCTCCGAGCCGCGCTTCGACCTGCCGTTCTCGGGGGTCTACTGGCAGATCGAGGCGCCGGGCGGGCGCATCGCCACCTCCCGTTCGCTGTGGGACCAGACACTGCCGCCCATCCCCCTGGGCCAGGCGGGTTTGCTGGTGCACAGCCTGCCCGGCCCCGACGGCCAGCATCTGCGCCTCGCCGTGCGCGACATCGCGCTGCCCGACAGCGGCGCGTCACTGCGGGTCATGGTGGCGGTCAAGCACGACCAGACCTATCTCGACATCGTCCGCCTGCGCCACGGCCTGGCGCTCGGCTTCGCGGTGCTGGGCGCCGGGCTGGTGATCGGCACGATGCTGGAGGTGTCGCTGGTGCTGGCGCCGCTGCGCCGCCTGCGCCGGGCGGTGGCCGAACTGCGTGCCGGCCGCGCCGACAGCCTGCGCCTGCCCGCCGGGGCCGAAGTCCAGCCGCTGATCGCCGAGATCGACGCGCTGGTGGCGCAGAACCGGGCCACCGTGGAGCGCGCACGCAGCCATATCGGCAATCTCGCCCATGCCCTGCGCACCAACCTCGCGGTGCTGCGCAACGCGCTCGAGGCGCCGGGCCCAGCCGACCTTGCGCTGGTGCACCGTCAGGTCGCCGCCGCCGAGCGGCTGGTGGCGCACCATCTGGCGCGTGCCCGCACGGCGGCCCTGGTCGGCGCCACCGCCCAGGACGTGCCGGTGCTGGAGGTGGCCAGCGAGGTCGCCGCCGCGCTGCGCCGCCTGTTCGCAGGCCGCGACCTGCGCATCACGGTGCAGGGCGACGGGGCGCTGCGGGCCCGCTGCGAGCGCCAGGACCTGTCGGAAATGCTCGGCAACCTGATGGAGAACGCCTGCAAATGGGCCGACGCGGGGGTGACGGTAACGGTCGCCGCGGCGCCGCCGCATGTGCGGGTGGAGGTCGGCGACGACGGGCCGGGCCTGCCCGCCGAACAGATCCCGCTGGCGCTCGCGCGCGGCGTGCAACTGGACCAGGCCGCCCCGGGCAGCGGCCTCGGGCTGGCCATCGTCGCCGACCTCGCCGCTCTCTACGGCGGCGCCTTCGAGCTCGGCACCACCGGACAGGGCGGCCTGCGGGCGACCCTGTTGCTGCCCGCCGGCCAGTCACTCTGATCTGCCCGGCGGCTGCGCTGCCGGGACACAGGAGCCATGCTGCCGGTCGTTGCGAAGGCTTGACATAGGTCAACGCGCCGCTTGGCGGAAAGGTGCATGGGCGGGTGCCAACGGTGGAGTGGGCCGATGAAGAGTTCTGCGTCGCAGTGGTCCTCAGATGTAGATCAGGACTTCGTCAACAAAGTGCTCGCCCGGCATGCCGGGCAGGCAGGCGCGTTGTTGGCGATCCTGCAAGAGGTCCAGAATAGTCACCCCCGTAAGTATCTTCCTCGGGAGACGCTCGAATACATCGCGGCGAAGGCGAACATCCCGTTATCCAGGATTTTCGGCGTCGTTACGTTTTACGCGTTGTTCAATCTCGAGCCGCAGGGCCGTAACACTGTTTGTGTTTGCCGGGGCACTGCCTGCCACACCCGGGGGTCGCGCGACCTGCTCGAGAAAATAATGTTGAATCTCGGGTTCCACGCCCCGGAAGAAGGCGAGGCGGAACAGTTGACGGCCACCACCCCTGACGGCGGCGTAACCCTGCGCACCGTTGCCTGCTTCGGCCAGTGTGCGCTGGCACCGGTCATCGAAGTCAATCACGCCATTTTCGGCCACGTCAACGAACAGACGTTGCGGCGTGAACTGCAAGCTCTGCAAAAGCGGGAACCTCGGGCATGACGCGCATTCGGGACCTGAGCACATTCAACACGGTGCGCACGACCGGGTTGGCCAAGCTGCTGCCGTCGCGGCCGCGCATCGCCGTCGGCATGGGCACCTGCGGGTCGGGCAATGGCGCGGAGGGCGTCTACAACGCGTTCGCCGACACCATCGCCCAACGCGGCCTCGACATCGACCTCGTGCGGACCGGGTGCTTCGGCTTTTGCGCCGAGGAACCGCTGGTCAATATCTGGTGTCCGAGCCAGCCCCTCGTCATTCTTCATCGCGTCCAGACCGACCACGTCAATCAGATCCTTGACGGACTGGTGCGGCGGAACATTCCCGAGAGTCTTGCCCTGTGCAAGATCGAGAAATGGGATCATCTGACCGCGCAAATCAGCTACGGCAGCGGATTCCCGACAATTCCGAACTGGAATGAGATTCCGTTCTTCCAGGGTCAGACGAAGATTGTCCTGCGCAATTGTGGCCTGATCAACCCCGACGACATCGAGGAATATATCGCGATCGGTGGCTACCAATCCCTGTACAAGGTGCTGATCGACGGCACTCCCGAGCTGGCGAACGAGCAGCTCAAGGCCTCCCGGTTGCGCGGCCGGGGCGGCGCCGGCTTTTCGACCGGCACGAAACTGGAATATCTGCGCAAGGCGGTGGCCGACCGGAAATACCTGATCTGCAACGCCGACGAAGGCGACCCCGGCGCCTACATGAACCGCAACGAAATCGAGGGCGACCCCCATTCGCTGCTCGAAGGCATGGCGATCGGCGGCTACATAACCGGCGCCACCCAGGGGACGATCTATGTCCGAGCCGAATATCCCCTGGCCGTCCACCGGCTGAACGTGGCGATCGCGCAGGCCCGGGACTATGGCCTGCTGGGCGAGGATATTCTGGGCCGCGGCTTCGACTTCGATATCGAGCTGGTCGAGGGCGCCGGCGCCTTCGTCTGCGGCGAGGAAACCGCCCTGATCGCCTCGTTGGAAGGCCGTGCCGGACGTCCCCGTCCACGCCCGCCGTTCCCCGCCGAAAAGGGCCTGTGGGGCTATCCGACCGACATCAACAACGTCGAGACCTGGTTCAACGTCGCCCCCATCATCGCCAAAGGTCCGGCATGGTTTGCCGAGATGGGCAGCAACAAGAGCGCCGGCACCAAGGTGATTTCCCTGGTCGGCAAGGTGCGCAACACCGGCCTGGTCGAAATGCCGCTCGGCACGACGCTCAACCGGTTCGTCTATGACGCTGGCGCGGGCGGCATGCCCGGCCACACCATCAAGGCGGTGCAGACCGGCGGGCCGTCGGGTGGCTGCATCCCGCAGGACATGTTCGACACGCCCGTCGATTATGAAACCCTGGGCAAGCTCGGCTCGATCATGGGTTCTGGCGGCATGGTCGTGATGGACGACGACAACTGCATGGTCGATGTCGCCCGCTATTTCATCGAGTTCACCCGCTCCGAATCCTGCGGCAAGTGCACGCCGTGCCGAGTCGGCCTGGACAAGGCGCTGCGCACGCTCACGCGCATCACCAAGGGAAATGGCCGCGAGGAGGACCTGGCCGAACTGGACGAACTCGCCCAGATGATCCGCGACACCTCGCTTTGCGGGCTGGGCCAATCCGCCCCGAACTCGATCCTGACGACGCTTCGCCATTTCCGCCACGAATTCGAGGATCACATCCGGGCCAAACGCTGTCATGCCGGCGTGTGCCAGGACCTCGCCTTGTCGCCGTGCGAGAACACCTGCCCGCTGCACATGAACATTCCGCGCTTCCTGCAGCTCTTCAAGGAAGGCCGCCTGGCCGACGCCTTCGAATCGGTCATCATGGACAATCCGCTGCCTGCTTCCACGGGCCGCGTCTGCCAGCATCCTTGCGACAACCGCTGCCGCCGCCACTCGATCGACGAGTCGGTCAACATGCGTGAGGTGCACCGCGTCATCGCCGATTCTATTTTGCTGTCGGACCAGTTCGACGCGATGGCGGCCCACATCGTCGCCAAGCGGCTGGCGTCCACCGGCAAAAGGGTCGCCGTGGTCGGCGCCGGCCCGACCGGGCTGACCGCCGCCTTCTATCTGGCCCTGCTCGGCCACGACGTCAGCGTCTTCGAATCCCACGCCGAGGCCGGCGGCATGCTGCGCTACGCCCTGCCGGAATACCGGCTGCCCAAGGCCGTCCTGGACCGTGAGGTCGAGATCATCCGCCGCCTGGGTGTCCAGTTCGTCTTCAACTCCGCGATCGGCGCCGATGTTTCGTTGAACGATCTCGGGGCGAAGTTCGACGCGGTATTCCTGTCGATCGGCACCTGGAAGGAAGGCACGGTCTATGTTGCCGGCAACGAGTTGACGGGCGTCCATACGGCGCTGTCCTTCCTCGAGGCCGAGGCTTCGGACAAGCCGGTGAAGCTCGGCGAGCACGTCGTCGTCATCGGCGGCGGCAATGCCGCCATCGATTGCGCCCGCACGGCGATCCGCAAGGGTTCCGCCGCGACCGTCATCTACCGGCGCGAACGCAAGGACATGCCGGCGATCACCGAAGAGGTCGAGGCGGCCGAGCAGGAGGGCGTGCGCTTCCGCTTCCTCGCCTCGCCGCACCGCATCACCGGCGAGCGCGGTCTCGTCAAGGCCATCGAAGTGCTCAAGACGCGCCCGGGCGAATTCGACTCGTCCGGCCGCCGCCGCCCGATCGACACCGACGAAGTGCGCGTCGTCAGTTGCAACAGCGTCATCCTCGCGGTCGGCGAGGACGTGGACAAGGATTTCTACCGCGCGGCCGGCCTGGCCATCAAGGAAAGCGGCATGCTCATCGCGGATCGCTACACGCTGGAGACCAGCCGCGAGAACTTCTACGCCGGCGGCGATCTGATCACCGGGGCGTCCAACGTCTCCAACGCCATGAGCTATGGCAAGAACGCGGCCCGGAACATCGACGTCCGTTTGACCGGCGAATCGCGCTTCGACAGCATCCTGCCGGGCTTCCAGTACGGCCAGACGCCACCGGCCCAACCCAGTAACTCCCGCCGCCACCATCCTCACGACCTGCCGGCGGCGATCCGTGCCAAGAGCTTCCAGGAAGCCACCTCGGCCCTGCGGCCCGAGGAGGCGTATGAAGAGGCTTGCCGCTGTCTGCGCTGCGACATCCGCGAAACCGCCAGCTACGCAGCCACCCACCGGTAAGGAGTCATGGCCGTGTCTCAGCAAATCTCGGTGCGCATCGACGGGCAACTGTGCACCGCCACCGAAGGCCAGACCATTTTCCAGGTGGCCCAGGCCAATGGTCGATACATCCCCTCCCTTTGCCACATGGAAGGCCTGAGTTCCGCCGGGTCCTGCCGGTTGTGCCTGGTCGAGGTTCAGGGCATCGGCCGTCTGCTGCCGGCCTGCACGACCCCCGTGCGCAGCGGCATGTCGGTGACCACCAACTCGGACGTCATCGCCCATAACCGGCTGATGGCGCTGGAGCTGCTGTTCACCGAGCGGAATCATATCTGCGCGGTCTGCGTCTCCAACGGCCATTGCGAATTGCAGGCGCTGGCACAGACTCTCGGCCTCAACCACGTTCGCTTTCCCTACAACTACCCGCGCCTGCCGGTGGATGTCTCTCATCCCCGCTTCGTTCTGGATCACAACCGCTGCATTCTCTGTTCGCGATGCGTCCGCGTTTGCGACGAGATCGAGGGCGCGCATGTCTGGGACGTCGCGGGTCGCGGCATCAACTCGCGGCTGGTCTCCGACCTCGACCGGCCGTGGGGCGAATCCCAGTCCTGCACGAGTTGCGGCAAATGCGTACAGGTCTGTCCGACCGGCGCGCTGGTGGAGAAAGGTCGGGCGGTTGAGGAAATGACCAAACGGAACGCCGTCGTCACGCAACTCGCAGCGAAGAGAGAGACCCATCTATGACGAAAGCGAGACTGGCCACGATGTGGCTTGACGGCTGTTCCGGCTGTCATATGTCGCTGCTCGACGTGGACGAGGCGATCATCACCATCGCCCAGAGGGCGGATCTGGTTTACGGGCCCCTGGTGGATGCGCAGGCGTTTCCCGACGAGGTCGACGTCACCATCGTCGAGGGCGCGGTCAGCAGCCAGGACGATCTCGAAAAGATCCAGCACGTCCGGGAGCACACGCGCATCCTGGTGGCGCTCGGCGATTGCGCGGTGACCAGCAATGTTCCGTCGATGCGCAATCCATTCGCGGTGAAGTCGATCCTCGAGCGCGTCTACATCGAGGGCGCCGACGTGCAGAAAGGGATCCCGACCGATGGCGTCCCGACCTTGCTGAAGCACGCCATCCCGCTGCAGGACGTGGTCAAGGTCGACGTCCACGTACCCGGATGCCCTCCGTCGGCCCAAGCGATTCTGTTCGTTCTCAACGAACTCCTGGATGGCCGCATCCCCGACCTGAAATCCAAGGTGCGTTTTGGCTGAGGAGGCCGTCATGCGGACTATCGTCATCGACCCGGTCACGCGCATCGAGGGTCATGCGAAGATCACCATCAACCTCGACGCGGATGGCCACGTCGCCGACACCGCTTTCCATGTCACCCAGATCCGCGGGTTCGAGAAATTCACCGAGGGGCGGCCGTACTATGAGATGCCGGCGATTACCGCCCGCATCTGCGGAATCTGCCCGATCAGCCACCTGCTGGCCTCGGTCAAGGCGTGCGACGCCATCATGAGTGTGCGCATTCCGCCGACCGGCGCGAAGCTGCGGGAACTGCTGCATTGCGGCCAGATCGTGCAATCCCATGCGCTGAGCTTTTTCCATCTCTCGTCGCCCGATCTGCTGCTCGGTTTCGATTCCGATCCGGCCCGGCGCAATGTCATCGGTGTCATCGAAGACCACCCGGAGCTGGCCAAGGAAGGCATCGCGCTGCGCAAGTTCGGTCAGCAGGTGATCGAGGGCCTGGCCAAGGAACGCATCCACCCGTCCTGGACCGTTCCGGGCGGCGTCAACGCGCCGCTCGACCGCGCCATCCGCGACCGCATCCTGGCCGGCCTGCCGGAGGCCAAGGCGATCGCGTTGCGGACGATGGCCTTCTACAAAGGCGTCGTTGACCAGTTCAAGGAAGAGATCGCCAATTTCGGCACCGCCCCGACCATGTATGCCGGCCTGGTCGACGAAACCGGCAACCTGCAACTGTACGACGGCAAGGTGCGCTTCGTTGACGCCGCCGGGAACATCGTCGTGGACCAGATGGAGGCGGCGGACTATGCGCGCTATATCGGCGAGGCGGCGGTCCCCTATTCCTACCTGAAGGCGCCCTATTTCAAGCCGCTCGGCTTCCCGGAGGGGGTCTACCGCGTCGGTCCGCTCGCCCGCCTGAACGTCGCCACCCGCTGCGGCACACCGGCCGCCGATATCGAGTTCGACGAATTCCACCAGAGATACGGCCGTGTGGTCGAGAGTTCCTTCCACTTCCATTACGCCCGTCTGATCGAGATCATCTATGCTCTCGAGCGGATGGAGGCGTTGTTGAACGATCCGACGATTCTCGACCGGCATGTCCGCGCCGAGGCCGGGGTGAATGCCCTGGAGGGCGTCGGCATCGCCGAGGCGCCGCGGGGCATCCTCATCCACCACTACAAGGTGAACGAGGAAGGGGCGATCACCTGGGCCAACCTGATCATTGCGACCGGGCACAATAATCTGGCGATCAGCCGCAGTATCGACCAGGTCGCGCGTCACTTCATCAAGGGAAAGAAGATGAAGGAAGGCATGCTGAACCGGGTATCGGCGGTCGTGCGGGCTTATGACCCCTGCCTGAGCTGCTCGACCCACGCCGCCAACCAGTTCCCGCTGGAGATTCGCCTGCTGGATGCCGACGGATCGCTGCTCGAGTCCGTGCGCAACTGATTGGGCGAAAGCCGGTAGTTGCCTACGCGTGCGGTAAGTGCGCCAACACCAGTTGGCGCACCGCCGCGATGACCCTCGGCAGCGCGGCGGCCACCACCTCCGACAGCCCTTCGCCCAATGCCAGCGAGCCGGCGCCTACGGTGACCAGGAAAGCCTCCGGCGACCGGCCGTAGAGTTTTTCCGACAGGGCGAGCAACGCTCCGGGCGCCACGTGGTGAATCAGGCCCGCGGACGGCCCCGCCGCGCTTTGCACCGGTTTGACAACGACGTCGCCGGGCTCGAGACCGGCCGCGGCGTCAACGAAGACGGCCAGGTCCACGGCGGCAAGGCCCTCGGCCAATTCGGGCATGAGCTGATGGCAACCGATCACCTCGGCGCCGTCGACGGCGGCCTCGTGCGCCAGCGCGCGGGCCGCGGCCTGACCGACCCCGTCGTCGCTGCGCAACGGATTGCCATAACCGATGATGAGCGCCTTCTTGATCACAGCGGGCCCTCGATGCCGATGGCGCGTCATGCGCGCTGCCTGCCCCGCGCCAACGCCACGCTGATTTGCCCGAGGCCGATTGCGCCTATTGGCAGATGTCGTCGGAATTGATACAACTCAAGGCGCTGTGCTTTTGCGCGTCTTACGGTCCAAGTCAATAGCCGAACGGCAAGGGATCCTCTGGATGTCAGCAGCCCACGCGTTGCCCCCAGGCAGCACCGTGCTCGGACTCGACGGCTTGCAGGCGCTGATCGAAGCGCTGGCGGCACGTGGCCACGACGTGATCGGCCCGGTCGAGCGTGACGGAGCCATCGTTTACGATCACATCGCCGGCGTCGCCGATCTTCCGGCCGGCCGCACCGACCGGCAGGAGGCCGGTTTCTACCGGCTGGAAGCACGATCGGACGGCGCGCTGTTCGGCTATGCCGTCGGCCCGCATTCCTGGAAGCGCTACCTGCACCGCCCCCGGGAGACGCTGTTCCGCGTCCGCCGGGTGGGCGAGGAGCTGGCCTTCGACGTGCCGCGCGAGCCGCCGAAGCGCACCGCCTTCATCGGTGTGCGCGCCTGCGAACTGGCCGCGATCGCGGTTCAGGACAAGGTGCTCCAGGGCGGCCCCTACGTGAACACCGAATACGCCGGCCGTCGCGCGCAGACCTTCCTGGTGGCGGTCAACTGCGGCGACCCGGCCGCGACCTGCTTTTGCACCTCGATGGACACCGGCCCGCGTGCCCGCTCGGGCTCCGGCTACGACATCGTGCTGACCGAGCTGCTGGACAGTGAGCGGCACGAATTTCTTGCCGAGCCCGGCAGCGATGCCGGCGCGGCCATGCTCGCCTACCTGCCGACGCGGCCGGCCGTCGCGGCCGACTGGCACGCGGCCGACGCCGTCGCCACGCAGGCCGCCGCCAATATGCACCGGCACATGCCCGGCAATGGGCTGAAGGAAGCCTTGCAGGGCAATCCCGAGCATGCGCGCTGGGACGACGTGGGCAACCGCTGCCTGTCCTGCGCCAACTGCACGCTGGTCTGCCCGACTTGCTTCTGCACCACCATCGAGGACCACAGCGACCTTGACGGCCAGGGCGCCGGGCGCGTGCGCCGCTGGGATTCCTGCTTCACCCGCGACTTCTCCTACGTCCACGGCGGCACCGTGCGCACGCAGACGCGCTCGCGCTACCGTCAGTGGATGACACACAAGTTGGCGCACTGGTGGGATCAGTTCGGCACGTCGGGCTGCGTCGGCTGCGGCCGCTGCATCGCCTGGTGTCCGGTCGGCATCGATATCACCGCCGAAGCCGCCGCAATCGTAGAGGGGCAAAGCCATGGAGACGCTTGAGCGCATCGTGCTGGAGCAAAAGATCTTCGCCGGCCTCGATCCGGACATCGGCGCGCTCATTACGGGCTGCGCGCGCAACCATCATTTCGAGCCTGGCGCCTACCTGTTCCATGAGGGCGAGGAGGCAAAAGAGTTCTTCCTGGTGCGCCACGGCGATGTCGCGCTGGAGATCACCTCGCCCGGCCGGCGCACGCTGGTGCTCAACACCGTGCACGACGGCGACATTGTCGGCGCTTCTTGGTTGTGTCCGCCCTATCGCTGGACCAGCGACGCCCGTGCCCGCACCCACGTCCGCGCGCTCGGCTTCGATGCGAGCTGCCTGCGCGACAAGTGCGACGAGGATCCGCGCGTCGGCTACGCCATGATGAAGCGCTTCACGCCGCTGATGGTCAGTCGCTTGCAGGCCGCCCACATGCAACTTCTGGACGTCTACGGCCGGCCGGAAGGGGTGTAATTCCGTGGACCCCTATGTGCCGCTGCCCTATCGCGTCCTCGCTGTCCACCAGGACACGGCGGACGTGGCGACGCTCGACATGGAGCCGGTCGGCGCCGCGATCCCCGAGCCGAAACCCGGCCAGTTCACCATGCTTTATGCGTTCGGGGTCGGCGAGGCGCCGATCAGCGTCAGCGGCGCCCCGGTCAACGGCGCGCCGCTGGTGCACACGGTGCGCGGTGTCGGCGCGGTCAGCAACGCCATCACCCACCTGCACCCGGGCCAGGAGATCGGCGTGCGCGGTCCGTACGGCACGGCATGGCCGGTCGAGCAGGCGGACAGCCACGACATCCTGTTCGTGGCGGGCGGCCTGGGTCTCGCCCCGCTGCGCCCGGCGGTGCGCCACGTACTGGCCAATCGTGACCGCTACGGCCGCGTTTCGTTGCTCTACGGCACTCGCGGCCCCGAGGACATGCTCTACCGCGAGGAACTGACGGAGTGGCGGCGCATGCTCGACGTCGAGATCGAGGTCACCGTCGACCACGCCGACCGCACCTGGCGCGGCGCGGTGGGGGTGGTCACCAACCTGATCCCGCGCGCCGGTTTCGACCCCGCCCACACGACCGCCTTGGTGTGCGGGCCGGAAGTGATGATGCGGTTTTCCATCATGGCCTTGCAGAGTGCCGGCCTGCCCTTCGATCGCACCTACCTGTCGTTGGAGCGCAGCATGAAATGCGGCATGGGCCTGTGCGGCCGCTGCCAGTTCGGCGCCGACTTCGTCTGCAAGGAAGGTGCCGTGATGCGCTACGACCGCATCGCCCACATTTTCACTGTGCGGGAGATCTGACATGCCCCGGCCCCGCCTCGCAGTGCTGAAGTTTGCTTCCTGTGACGGCTGCCAGCTCTCGTTGCTGGATTGCGAGGACGAGCTGATCGCGGTTGCCGGTGCGGTCGAGATCGTCAATTTCCCCGAAGCCTCGCGCGCGGTGCAGCCCGGGCCGTATGACGTCACGCTGGTGGAGGGCAGTATCACCACCGCGCACGACGCCGAGCGGATCCGCGAGGTCCGCGCGGATTCCGGCCTGCTGGTCACCATCGGGGCCTGCGCCACCGCCGGCGGCATCCAGGCGCTGCGCAACTTCGGCGACACCGACGAATATGTGCGAGCCGTCTATGCGCATCCCGACTACATCAGCACGCTCGCCACATCCACCCCGATCAGCGACCACGTGAAGGTGGATTTCGAACTGCGGGGCTGCCCGATTTCCAAGCGTCAGTTGCTGGAACTGGTCTCGGCGCTGCTGGCCGGCCGCCGTCCGGTGGTGCCGGCGCACAGCGTCTGTGTCGCGTGCAAGCTGGCGGGCCGGGTCTGCGTCATGGTGGCGCAGGGCACGCCCTGCCTGGGCCCGGTGACCCATACCGGGTGCAACGCGCTTTGCCCGAGTTTCCATCGCGGCTGTTACGGTTGTTTCGGTCCGGCCGAGACCACCAACACCGCGTCGCTCGCCGCGCAGTGGGAGGTGCTCGGCGCCACGCGCCGCGATGTCCATCGTGCTTTCCGCACCTTTAACGCGGCTGCCGAGCCGTTCTGCCGGGAGGCCGACGCCCATGGCTGATACACGGCGCATTCGCGTTGAAATGCTCGCCCGCGTCGAGGGCGAGGGCGCGCTGGAGATCGACATCGAGGACGGCGCGGTAGAATCCGTGCGGCTGTCCATTTTCGAGCCGCCCCGCCTGTTCGAGGCTTTCATGCGCGGCCGCGCCGCGGGGGAGGCGCCCGACATGGCCGCGCGGATCTGCGGCATCTGCCCGGTCGCCTACCAGATGAGCGCGGTGCACGCCATCGAGAGCGTCTTCGGCATGCAGCCCGGCCCGGAGATCCGCGCGCTCCGCCGCCTGCTCTATTGCGGCGAATACATCGAGAGCCACGCGCTGCACATGGTCATGCTGCATGCGCCCGATTTCCTGGGCTACGAGGACGGCATCGCCATGGCCGCCGACCATGGCGACCTGGTGGTGCGCGCGCTGGCCGCCAAGAAAGCCGGCAACGCGCTGATGATCGCGGTCGGCGGGCGCGAGATCCACCCCATCAACGTGCGGCTCGGCGGCTTCTATCGGCTGCCCACGCGGGCCGAGCTTACCGCCCTGCAGCCCGCCCTTGCCCAGGCCCGCGACGACTCGGTGGCGATCCTGCGCTGGGCCAGCGGCTTCACCTTCCCCGATGTCGAGCGCGACTGGGAGATGGTGGCGCTGCGTCATCCCACCGAATACCCGCTGATCGAGGGCCGCATCGCCTCGACCTCGGGGATCGACATCGCGGCCGACGAATTCGAAACGGTTTTCGAGGAACGCCACGTCGCCCATTCCAATGCGTTGCAGGGGATGGTGCGCGCACGTGGCGCTTACCTGACCGGTCCGCTGGCCCGCTACGCGCTGAATTACGACCGCCTGCCCCCGCATATCCAGGCGCTGGCGCGCGAGGCCGGGCTGGGCCCGGTCTGCCGCAACCCCTATCGCAGCATCCTGGTACGCGCGGTCGAGACGGTCTATTTCTGCGAGGAGGCGCTGCGCATCATTGCCACCTACCGCCCGCCCGCCGCCGCCATGGTGCCGCTCACGCCCCGCGCCGGCACCGGCGCCTGGGCGACCGAGGCGCCGCGCGGCCTGCTCTGGCACCGTTATGAGCTCGATGCGGAGGGCAGCATCGTCACCGCCCGCATCGTGCCGCCGACGGCCCAGAACCAGCCCGCCATCGAGGCCGACCTGCTGAACATTGCCACGCTCCATGTCGACGACGATGACGACACGCTGCAACTGGCCTGCGAGGCGGCGGTGCGCAACCACGACCCCTGCATCTCCTGCGCCACCCATTTCCTGAAGCTTTCCGTCACCCGCAGGTGAGCCTGCTGCTTATCGGCTTCGGCAATCCCGACCGCGGTGACGACGCGGCCGGCCCCCTGGCGGCACGCCTGTTGGCCGGCCGCATCGAGGCGCGCGTTCTGGAGCGCCACGGCGACGCCCTTGCACTGCTCGATGAATGGCGGGGTGCCGACGCGCTGGTGCTGATCGACGCCGCCGCGCCGATGGGCAGCCCTGGCCGCATCCACGCCATCGACATCGCCGCCGCCGACCTGCCACGCGAGCTTGCCGTCGGCTCTACCCACGCCTTCGGCCTGCCCGAGGCGGTCGCCCTGTCGCGCCGCCTCGGCACCCTGCCGGCACGCGCCATGGTTTATGCCATCGAAGGCGTCTGCTTCGACGTCGGGGCGCCGGTTTCGCCAGCCGTAGCCAAGGCAGTCAAGGAGCTGGCGAGGCAGGCCGAGGGGTTCACCGGCGTCTCGCCTGGCTTTTTCGCTGCCCAACCCGACGATGACCGGACGTGAAGGGGAGCTAATTACTCGTTGCAGCCATGCGTTTCCGTCATGGTATGGGCGGCCGGCGTGGCCGCCACGCCGCTATTGCCTCCCGGCCCGTGCATCGCCATGTCCAGGCCAGCACAACACGGGCGTGGTGTTCCGGTGCTGCGAAACTGGATCCTCGGCTTTTTGGCGACGACGCTGTGGATAACGAACTACGTCGTTTACTTCGCCCGCGACATCCGCGCCTGGTACCGCCAGGGGCGCCGGCTCCGGTTCGCGGGTTTGCATCTGCCGGAGCGCAGCGTCACCGGCCCCTTGCCGCCGGACGAAATGCAACCCTTCCCGCCGCCCCCGCCGCCGCCGCCGCCGGTGCGGGACGCCGAGATCGTTCCCGCCCCCGCGCCGGGTCGTTCGCGGCCGCCGGGTTCGCCTCGCTGAGGCGCTACGCCACACCCCGGTCATTATGGTGACACGATCGGCTGATCCACTACCGGCCCTATCACTCCATCCGGCGGGTTCGCCGGGTCGCGCTTTCGTAGGGTGGCGCCGGCCGCCGCAGCCTGTAGAATAACGGCAGAACAGCCGAACGGCTTAACGATCCTCCATGGGCGTCTGAGCCCTCAACGTTGGACCAACGGGAAACCTGAAGATGCGTGGAACATTGTATCGCAGCGTGGCGATGATCGCCGCTTTCTCCCTTGTGGTTCCGCCGCCATTGTACGCCCAACCGATGCCAGTGGCGGCGCCGGCGGCACCGGCGGCACCGGCGGCGGACGCGTACAGTCCCGAGCAATTGGACGCGCTGCTGGCGCCGGTCGCGCTCTATCCCGATGCGTTGCTGACACAGACACTGATGGCGGCGACCTATCCGCTGCAGGTCGTCGAGGCGCAGCGCTGGGTGGAAGCCAACAAGGGCGTGTCGGGCGATGCGCTTGCCCAGGCCCTGGCGGCGCAGAACTGGGATCCGAGCGTGAAATCCCTGGTCCCGTTCCCGCAGGTGCTGGCCATGATGAACAGCAAGCTGGATTGGACTCAGCAGCTCGGCTACGCGTTCGCGACCCAGCAAGCCGACGTGATGAACTCGGTGCAGCGGCTGCGCCAGCAGGCACAGGCCGCGGGATACCTTCAGAACACCGATCAGCAGCGCGTCGTGGTGGATAATTCCGCCATCGTCATCGAGCCGGTGAACCCGCAGGTCGTTTATGTGCCGGTGTACAGCCCGACCGTCGTGTATGGCGCCTGGGCGTATCCGGCCTATCCGCCCGTCTACATTCCACCGCCTCCGGGTTATGTGATTGGCGACGCCTTTCTCACCGGCCTGGCTTTTGCCACCGGCGTGGCGGTCGTCGGCTCCCTGTGGGGTTGGGCGCGACCGTCGTGGGGCGGTCACAACGTCAACATTAATACGAATTACTACAACAACATCAACGTCAACCGCCCGCCGATCAACTCGGGTGTCTGGCGTCCGCCGGCCGGTGGCGTCGGTGGTCGGCCGATCCGTCCGCCGGCGGGTCCGGTCGGCGCTCCGGGTCGCCCGATTGGTGGTCCGGGCGCGCCGGGTGCTCCGGGTCGCCCGATTGGTGGTCCGGGCGCGCCGGGTGCTCCGGGTCGTCCGATTGGTGGCCCGGGTGCGCCGGGTGCTCCGGGTCGTCCGACCGGTGGTCCGGGTGCGCCGGGTGCTCCGGGTCGTCCGACCAGTGGTCCGGGTGCGCCGGGTGCTCCGGGTCGTCCGACTGGTGGTCCAGGTGCTCCGGGTGCTCCGGGTCGTCCGACCGGTGGCCCCGCGCCGGTGGCTCGGCCTGCGCCAGCGGCTCGGCCCGCGCCGGCGGCCCGTCCCGCGCCGGCGGCTCGGCCTGCGCCAGCGGCTCGGCCTGCGCCAGCGGCCCGTCCCGCGCCGGCAGCTCGGCCTGCGCCGGCGGCCCGGCCCGCGCCGGCGGCCCGGCCCGCCCCGAGCAAGCCCGCCAAACCGAATAACGGGTAAAGGGAGTTCAGTCGCGCCGTTGCCGCGTCAGGCAACGGCGCGCCAGGTCGGTGAATGGGCTATCCCGGCGTCTGCTTTGACGCGAGCGCGCTTCTGTACAGCGTCGGCTTCGGGTCGAATGTCACGCCGTCGTCGAGCGGATAGATCGGCCGGGCGCAGATCGTGTGGCCCAGGCTCTTCAGATCGGCCGAAGTCGCCCCCGGCGCGTCGATGTTGAAGTTCTTCTCCACCCAGGCATCGAACATCTGGTACTCGGTGTGCGGGCACTTGACGACGATCAGGTCGAAATCCCTGGGGTCGAGCCCGTTGGCGTAGAACATCGCCCGATCGACCAGTCCGACCGTCCGGCTGATCACGATGACGGTGAACTTGCCGAATGTCAGCACGGCCGTCGGGCCGGCGTCGAAGCCGCTTTTCGTCGTTTCGAACCGGCCGAGGCCGCGTGAGAGGGATTCGACCGTCGCCGTCACCCGCATCGGCGTGAAACGCTCCGTATCGAGGGCGCCGCCAAGACAAACGTCGATAGTGGCGCCCACCCCCGCGGCATGGGCCGCGCGCGCCGCCTCCGGATCGACGATCTGGGCCAGCACGCGCTTGTCCGTGCCGGCTTGCTGCAGCGCCTTGATGACGACGTTGGAATCCCCGGTGGCGCCCGAGGAGGTGGCGTCCGCCGCGTCGGTGAACACGATCGGGCCTTTCATCCATTTGGCCTGCGCGATCGCCCGGTCGAGCGCGATCAGCTTGCCCTGCATGCGATGGCGCAGCGGCCAGAATTCCTCCGCGAGCCGGACCGCTTCGCGCGCCAGCCAGGCGCCGTCCCGCTCGGCGACGATCACCACCTGGGTGCACAGTTCCGGCACATCGGTGAATGGATTGCCGATCATGATACCCGCCGCCAGCGCGCGGCCTTCGTGCTCGAGGCGCTGCGTCTCGCGGATCAGGTCTCCGTAGCAACCGGTGCGGGTGATCAACTCGTCGCCGCGCACCAGGGCGGGGATGATCACCCGCACGATCACCGGCGCAAGCTTGCGGTCGACGATATCCAGCAGCAGCCGGGCCGCCCGTATGCCGGTGTCGCCGAAATCGACATGGGGATAGGTGTGATAGATCGCCAGCCCGTCCACCTGGCGCACCATCCTGTCGGTAAGGACGCCGTGCAGATCGAGCGAAATGACGATCGGCATGGCCGGGCCCACCATCTCGCGGAGGCGCGCCAGCAGGAATCCCTCCGGGTCCAGCTCGCCCTCGGCGCCCATCGAGCCGTGCAGGGAAACGTAGACGGCGTCGACATCGTGGATGCGGGCCGCCACGGCTTGCAGGAATTCACTGGACAGTTGCTGCCATCCCGCCGCCGACAGAATGCCGGCGCTGCCGGAACGGGCGCCATAGGTGGGCACGATCGCGACGTCCGGGCGCGCCTCGAACACCGACAAGGCGCCGCCGATCATGGTGTTCAGGCCACGCTGCACCAGCATTTCCTCGCCGCGCTGAACATGGAAATGCCCATAGCCCGACGGCACCGGATTGAACGACGAGATCTCCTGCGTGCATTCCGCGATGAGAATCTTCAGCATGGTTCCTCCTATGGGGCAGCGATCATGGGGGGCAGCGTCCCGTCCGCCGCCAGATGGCAGGCGACCGACCGGCCATCGGCGAGCGTCGTCGGTTGCGGGTCGTTCTTATGGCAGCGGGGTCCGGCAAACGGGCAGCGTCCAGCAAACCGGCAACCCACCGACTCGCCGATCGCGGTTGGCGGATCGCCGCGCAGGATGGGTTGCTCGCGACGTTCGTCGGGATGACGGATCGGAATCGCGGACAACAGGGCGCGCGTGTACGGATGGGCAGGACGATCGAACAGATCGCCGACGTCGGCCAGTTCGACGATTCGCCCCAGGTACATGACGGCGACCCGATTGGAAATGTGCCTGACGACGGCCAGGTTGTGCGAAATGAAAAGATAGGTCAGCCCAAGTTCGTGTTGCAGGTCCTGCAGCAGGTTGACGATCTGCGACTGCACGGAAACGTCGAGCGCGGAGACCGCCTCGTCGCACACCACGAAGCCCGGCCGCAACGCGAGCGCCCGGGCGATGCCGATCCGCTGGCGCTGTCCGCCGGAGAACTCGTGTGGGTAGCGAGAAACCGCGTCGCGCGGCAGCGCCACGCGGTCCAGCATCTCGCCGACCCAGCGAGCCCGCTCGGCCCGCCCGCCCAGCCGGTGGATCGCGTAGGCCTCCGCGATCGTTGCGCCCACCGTCTTGCGCGGATTGAGCGATCCGAAAGGATCCTGGAAGATGATCTGCAACTCACGCCGTTCCGCCCGCATCGCCGCGCGGTTGAGCTTCGTCAACTCGATGCCCCGATGCAGCACCACGCCCGCGGTCGGCTCGATCAGTCGCAGGATCGCGCGCCCCAGCGTCGACTTGCCGCAGCCCGATTCGCCGACCAGGCCCAGCGTCTCGCCCTTGCGGATCGTCAGGTCGACCCCGTCCACCGCGCGGACCGCGGCGGCGCGGCCGAATCCGATCCCCAGCTTTCTCCCCGCGAAATGCTTGTGCAGTCCACGGGTTTCGATCAGCACCTCGGCGGGTATCGTCACGGCGTCACGCTGACCGGCTCGGGATAGCCGAACGGCCGCAGGCAGCCGACGTCGTGGCGCTGCGCAAATGCGACGATGGCCGGTGCGCTCCGCTCGCAAACATCCCGCCGGTGCGGGCAGCGTGGGGCGAACCGGCAGCCCGGCGGCATGGCGAAAAGATTAGGCACCGTCCCCGGAATCGTCGCGAGCCGCGACCGCTGATGGCGCATATCGGGAACCGAGGACAGCAGCGCCTGCGTGTACGGGTGCACCGGATCGTCGAAGATCGTGCGTACCGCCGCCACTTCCGCGATGCGGCCGGCGTACATCACCATCACCCGCTCCGCCAGTTCGGCGATGACACCGAGATCGTGCGTGATCAGGATCAACGACAATCCAGATGTGCGCTGCAAGTCCATCAACAGGCGAAGGATCTGCGCCTGCACCGTGACGTCCAGTGCCGTCGTCGGCTCGTCGGCAATCAGCAGCTTGGGGCTTGCGGCCAGCGCGATCGCGATCATCACGCGCTGGCGCATGCCGCCGGAAAGTTCGTG